>JAWLCQ010000020.1:0-45384 GCA_041687095.1 Phycisphaerae bacterium
CAAGCGGCGTTGTTTGCCGCTTGGGGGTGCTGCGGCGTGGCAGGCTCAACACCCCCAAGCCGCGAACAGCACGCGGCTTGAGGGTGGCACCCCGCGGGGGCCGTTCCGTGAACGGTTACCTTGCGCAGATACGGTCGTGCCCCCCCGCCGGGATGCGCTCTTGACCCGCCCTTTGCGATTCCTTACTATTCGCTCGCTCATCGCCGTTACCCAGCGATCTGGAAGGAAAGAAGGAGCCCCATGACGCACACCCCCGCGCCGGACGCGGTCCCGCAGGACAGCCTCCCCCCGGGCACGATGCGCAAACGCCCCCGCCACCGGCGTGTCCTCGACGGGCTCGGGGTCGTGCTGGCGCTGTACTTCTTCATTGGCGCGATCAACCTGATGGGCCACGGGCTCAAGACCGTCGCCAAGAACCCCGCGGCCGACACCTACCTGCGAGAGAACGTCTTCTCCCTCGCCGACCAGCCCCTGGCGGGCCTGGCCATCGGGGTGCTGGTGACGGCCCTGGTGCAGTCCAGCAGTTTCACCACGGTCTTCGTCGTCGGGCTCGTGGCGAGCGGACAGCTCTCGCTCGCCGCCGCCATCCCCATCATCATGGGGGCCAACGTCGGAACGTCGGTGACGAACCTGCTGGTCTCCCTGGCCAACGTCCGAAACCGCCTGGGGTTCCGGCGGGCATTGGCGGCGGCGGTGGTGCACGACATCTTCAACGTCCTGTCCGTCATCCTCCTGCTGCCCCTGGAGTTGGCGTTCGGGCTCATCTCCCGACCGGCCGCGTATATCGCCAACTCGGTGGAGCACTCCGCCTTCTTCACCACGGACCCCAAGAAATTCGACGTCGTCAAGTATGCCGTCCAGCCCCTCAGCGACGCGGCCGAGTGGTTCTTCCAGGGCGTGCTGCACCTGTCGGACGTGACGGCCGGGGCGATGACGGCCGTGCTGGCGCTGCTGATCCTCTTCGCCGCCCTGATCTTCCTGGTGCAGATGCTGCAGGGGTTGATGAAGGAGCGGCTCAGCGGGCTGTTCGACCGCACGCTCTTCCGCAACCCCGCCACCAGCTTCGCCGCGGGGCTCATTGCCACGGTCATGGTGCAGAGTTCGTCGGTGACGACCAGCCTGGCCGTTCCGCTCGTGGCTGCCGGGGTGCTCAAGATCCGCCAGATCTACCCCTACACCCTGGGGGCGAACATCGGGACGACGATCACCGCGATTCTGGCCGCCTTCGCCAACGCCGCCCTCAACGCCGGGAAGGGCGAGGCGGCGATGCTGGCGGCGGCGGGGGCGCTGGGGGTGGCGTTCGGGCACCTGACGTTCAACGTCCTGGGCACGTGCGTGTTCTGGCCGCTGCAGTGGATCCCCATCTCGCTCGCCAAGGGCTACGCCAAGCTGGCGGCGCGGAGACGGGCGCTGGCGGCGGTGTATATCCTGGTGGTGTTCATTGTTGTCCCTATCCTGATGATTGTGCTGGTGAACCTCTAGGGCCAGCTCGGAACTGTGAGGATGAATCATGTGGCGTGAACTCTGGCGAGCCCTGCGGGGCACGGACGCCTTGGCGGAGATGACGGCCGGGCTGGGCGAGATGCTCGACATCGGGCGTTGGATGTTCGAGCAGGCGTCGCGGGTGCTCGCCCGCAGCGCCAACTGGAACGAACTCGCCGACAAGCTCTACGCCGAGGACCGGCGGATCAACCAGACGGAGCGGCGGATCCGCGAGCGGATCGTCGCGCACCTGACGACGACGGGCTCGGCCGATCTCGCCCCCTGCCTCGTCCTCATGAGCGTCGTCAAGGACGCCGAGCGCATCGGCGACTACTGCAAGAACATCTTCGAGGTCGGCAAGCTCTACACCCGCGAGTACACCCACCCCGAGTTCGCCAACCCCCTCGACGAGATCCGCACCGGCGTGCTGCCCCTGTTCGCCCAGGCGAAGCAGGCGTTCATGAGCGGGGACCGCTCCCTGGCCAACGAGGTCCTCACCAAGGCCGACACCTACGTCCAGAACTGCGAGCAGATCGTCCGCCAGCTCCTGAGCGTGCACGAGAGCATCGCCCCCGACGAGGCCGTCGCCTACGTCCTCCTCGCCCGCTTCTACAAACGCGTCGCCGCCCACCTCTCCAACATCGCCACCAGCGTCGTCTCCCCCGTGCCCATGCTCGACTTCAAGCCCGGGAAGAAGAACAACGACCCGTAGGTGACAGCGTGAGGCCCTCGCCCCAGGACAGGACCGCGCACGTCGTGGCGTGGGCGGGCGATCCGTTCCCGTGCGGGGGCAGCCCCTGCCGCTCCAGGTCCCGGAACGTGAACCCGTACCCGCACCGCAGCGACACGATGTGGCCCAGCTCGTTCTCGTGCCCCGTGACGATCAGTCGAGGCCGCAGCCGCTTCGCCAGCGTCCCGTACCCCGCCCAGCAGTTCACCAGGGCCACGTCCACGCGGCGGTCGTCGGTGAGGTGCTCGTACGCCCGCAGTGCGGTGTTGTCGCCCGTGTGCACCACGCGGTAGCCGTCCACGTCGACGACGTTGACGTAGTTGGGCACGAAGAACCGCTGCCGCCCCAGGATCGTCCGCACGCCCACGGACCCGACCTGGAGCGAACGCTCCTGGGCATGGTGCGAGCGGATCACCCCCGCCTCGCCATGGGCCGCCCGCGAGCGCGGGGGCAGGACCACCGGCTTGCCGGCCTGCAGCATCCGCCTGATGAGTCCCTCGTGCTGATGGTCGTAGTGGGCGTGGGAGATGACGAGCACGTCCAGCGCCTCCACCAGCCGCCGCATCTGCCCCGCCCGCAGCCCCGCCCGCACCTTCACGCCCGGATGGATGTCGAACCCCACGCAGGCGTTGGGCGTGCGGACCACGAAGCCCATGTTGTACAGCTTCCACACCCGCAGGCGGCCATCGTTGGGCGCGGCGGCGATCTCGTCGATGGCGTTGCGGATGAAGCGGCCGTAGAAGTGCGTCACCTCCTTCCGCCAGACCTCTCCGTCGCGGACGTGGAGGGGGTAGTCCAGCAGGTGCAGGACATCGCGGCGGATGCCCCACGACTCGTGGGAGTAGGGGTGGCGTTCGAGGGTGTCGGCGACCAGGCGGAGGGTCTCGCCGATCCAGGCGTGGCGATCGGAGGCGGCGGCGTCGCGCTCGGCGGCGAGGGCGCAGGCGGTTCCGAACTCGGTCCCGTCGTGCTGCAGGGACAGGCGGAGCAGCGCCCGGCGGGCCAGGCGGCGCATGACGGGCTTGACGGCTCCGGTGTGGCGCGAGGGGAAGGCGAAGAACGCCTCCCGCGCCAGCCGCACGGGCATGCAGTCCATCCACCGCTGTGGGGCCCGGCCCAGCGCGGTGATCTCATCGACCGGTGTGTCTATGTCGAAGAATACGTCCATGTCGGTCCTTGCTCGTATGCCGGGAAGGCGGGAGGAACAACAGCACCCCCCCGCCCGAGACTGCATAGTACGAAAGATGACCCCGCCAACTCAAGAGAAGCTGTAGCGATTGTGCGGGGTGTGCGGGGTGTGCGGGTAAAGTGCCCCCCCGTTTCGGCCGAAACAGATCCTGACGGTGCGCGGACCCCGCCGCGCCCCCGCCGCATCGACGCCCGACCGATTGCCCAGGCAGCCCCGAGACCCAGGAGTCCCGCACGTGGTGAGCCCGACCCAGAACGCCCCCAAGCGGACCGAGGCCCGAAGGCGCCTCCGCGCCCTCCCCCACGAGAGCATCCCATGGCGAACGCTGCTGGCGGTGCTGGCGTTGGCGGGGGCGGGGCTGTGGCTCTCGCTGCAGCATCACGGCCTTGCGGGGCCTGCCCGGTTCCGCGAGGCCGCGTCGAGCGGGGCAGTGACGGCGAGGGCGGGGATCGGGGGCGACCCGCACCGCCCCCGACCGGTGCTGCGGGTGAACGGCATCCTCACGGGGCGGGGCGGAAAGGGGCAGGTGCTGGTCAACGGCGAGATGCTCTCGGTGGGCGACACCGTCGAAGGCGCGCGGGTGGTCGACATCACGCCGCACTCGGTCACCTTCGAGTTCGCGGGGGAACGGTTCACGCTGGGGATGTGAGGCGGGTGTGGCCGATTCTCGGTGGGACCCCGACGAGTACTCGCACCTGCTGGATGCGCGCCAAATCCGAAACCCGAAACAAATCCGAAGCACGAAACTCCAAATCCCAAACGGGTCCCCCAGTGCGCCGGACCCCCTGGCACTCGGAGAGCGCGCACGGTGCGCAGCGGTTTGGGATTTCGCATTTTCGGTTTTGAGTTTGTTTCGCATTTCGTGCTTCGGATTTCGGATTTGGACCGATGAGGGCGCTGCGATCGGTCACAATCCCCTCCTCGCATAGCGTTCCCCTCTTTCGGTCACACCCATGTGAGGCCCGGGGATTGTCCGGGCATTGTCGGGGATCGGCCGGTATAATCTGCGTGGGTAATCACGGTCCGAATCCGCTTTCGGCCGGATCGGCGAGGGCGCGGGGTGCGCGTCCATGCCGGTCGCGTCCGGGGGCGGATCCATAAGGAGGACCCCATGCACAGCGACGAGCGGCCGTGCGCGGACTCCGCGCATCCCCAGTCCCCTGCTGCTGCCTCGCCCCCGGTTCGCCGCCTCCTGCCGTTCCCCCTCGCGCGGTGGGTCTTCCCGCTGCTGGGGCTGGGGGCGTTGCTTTGGTTCCTCGTCCGCGTCCTGCCCAAGCCCTCCCGCGCCGCCTACCCCTGCCAGCGGGCGGCGTTCCCGATCGCGTCGGCGTTCGTGCTGTGGGTGGCGGGGGTGCTGGGGGCGGCGGTGGCGTGGGCAAGGGCGCGGCGGCTGTCGCGGGCGGCTCGGCCGGTCCGAGCGGCGGCGCTGGCGGTGACGGCGGCGGCGCTGCTCCTGTTCGCCCTCACCCGCCTGCCGCTGTCGGTCTCCCCGGCCAACACCGTGCAGTGGACGCCCAGCGACTCGCCCCTCACCCCCATCGGGCAGGCCCAGGGCCTCCACCCGGGGCGCGTGGTCTGGGTCCACGACCCCGCCGCCACCAGTTGGTCGGCGGCGGCCGGCACGCGATGGTGGGAGAACGCCTACACCGACCAGGCAGTCGTGGACCGCATGGTCTCCGACGCCCTGCAGTGGCTCACCGGGGAGGCCACCGACGCCGCCGCCTGGGCCGCCATCTTCCGCTCGCACAACCGCGCCCACGGGCGGGGGGACGTGGGATACCAGAGCGGCGAGAAGATCGCCATCAAGCTCAACCTCAACACGGTCAGCAACCAGGGCACCCCGGGGACGGCGACCTTCAACACCCCGCAGGTGGTGTCGGCGGTGCTGCGGCAGTTGATCAACCACGCCGGAGTCCCCGGGGCGAACATCACCCTCTACGACGCCTCCCGCCCCATCCCCGCCCCCATCTACGACGTCGCCAACCCCCTGGGCGTCAAGTGCGTGGACAAGAGCGGCGGCAACGGGCGGATCCTCGCCACCCCGGACGAGGCCGCCCCCATTCACTTCGCCGCCGGGGCGGACCTGCTGAACAACGGCAGCTTCTACCCCCCCACCTGCGTGACGGGCGCGGCGTACCTCATCAACGTCCCCGTCCTCAAGGGGCACAACCTTGCGGGCGTGACGGTGAGCGGCAAGAACCACTTCGGGTCGATCTGGCAGCCCGACGGGGGGTTCACTCCGGGCAAGGGCATCCACAAGTACATCCGCGCGTACGACGGAACCTTCTGGCCGGAGTTCCCCGGGCGCCCCATGGGCAGCTACAACGCCTTCGTGGACATCATGGGCCACGCCCAGCTCGGGGCCAAGACCCTCCTCGTCCTCGTCGACGGGCTGTACGGGGCGGCGAACCAGTCCTCCGTCCCCGCCAAGTGGCAGTCCTCCCCCTTCAACAACGACTGGACCTCGAGCCTCATCCTCTCCCAGGACGCCGTCGCCGCCGACTCCGTCACCGTCGACATCCTCACCAACGAGCCCACCATCACCTCGGTGGTCTACGGGACGCTGGACAACTACCTCCACGAAGCCGCCCTCGCCCACGCCCCGCCCTCGGGCACGGTCTACGACCCCGAGGGCGACGGGACCCGCCTCGCCTCGCTGGGCGTGCACGAGCACTGGCGCAGCGCGAGCGACCGGCGGTACTCGCGGAACCTGGGGATGGGCGAGGGGATCGAACTCCTCACGGCCGCCCCGTCGCCCGTCGTCGGGCGCCACGTGTTCTACAATGCCTCGCGGTTCGACGGGGGCAACCCCGCCGCCGACCTCGACGACGACTCCGCCATCGCCCCCGACAAGCACGCCCTGCTCCCCGGGGGCGTCGCGAGCTTCCGCAACTACACCAGCTACGCCGGGGGGATCAACGGGATCATGATCGACATCAAGGGCCTCCCGGGCGTCCCGACGCTGGACGACTTCGAGTTCCGCGTGGGCAATGACAACACGCCCGACGGCTGGGACGCGGGGCCCGCCCCCGCCATCTCCGTCCGCGAGGGCGGGGGCGCCGGCGGGTCCGACCGCGTCACGCTCGTCTGGCCCGACGGGGCCATCCGCAACGCGTGGCTCCAGGTGACGGTCAAGGCCTCGCCCCGCACGGGCCTGACGACCCCCGACGTGTTCTACTTCGGCAATGCCGTGGGCGAAACAGGCGACACCGCCGCCCACGCCCAGGTCAACGCCACCGACCTCGCCGCCGTCAAGGCCGACCCCCACACCCTCAAGAACAACCCCGCGGACCTCACCAACCGCTGCGACTTCAACCGCGACGGGCGCGTCAGCCCCACCGACTTCGCCCTCGCCCGCCGCAACGCCACGACCCCCGAGACAGCCTTGCGGCTGATTACCGCCCCGTGACGCGAAAGGGACCGCACATGCACCCGCACCGCTCTATCCTCCTCCTGATCGCCCCACTGCTGCTCGCCGCCCTGCCCGTCGCGGCCGTCCCGCTCATCGACGTCGGGACGCACTACGTCCAGCCCAACAGCGCCGCCGAAACCATCCAGCTCTCCGTGCAGGGCGGGGACCTCGTGGATGGGCTGGAGCTGATGCTCCAGATCGGCGGGGGCCACGCGGGCCCCACCCTCCAGGCCGTGGACATCCTGGGGGGAACGATCTTCGCGGGCAACAACGACGGGCTCTTTCCGGGCAGCTACGTGGACACCTGGGACGCCTACGTCGGGACCAACACCGCCGCCGATCCCGTGCCCGCCAGCGGGCTCATCGCCACCATCACCGTGCGGACCGTCGGGCTCTCGGCGGGCATGTACTCGCTGAGCCTCACCAGCGCGTTCGAGGGCGCCACCAACTTCGCCGGAACCCCCGCCACGCTCATCGACGGGGTGATCATCATCAGCAGCGAGGTCCCCGGCCCCGCCCCCCGCGTCTGGGACGGTGGGGGCGACGGACTCGACTGGTACGACCCGCGCAACTGGTCCCCCGATGGCGGACCGGAGCCCGAGGACGACCTGACAGTCTCGGCCGGGGCGCCGACGACGGAGGCGGCCGTCATCATCGACGGCGGATCGCTCACGCTGAGTTCCGCCTCCGCCACCGCGACGCTCGGTCCGCTGACCGTGACGGACAGCGGGTCGCTGACGATCAACGGGGGCACGTGGGTCATGAGCGGGAGCGGGCAGACCAGCATCCTCGCCCCCTCCGCGGACTTCGCCCTCACGGGGGGCGGGAGCGTGGACCTGCGCGGCAACCGCCTGGTGATGCGGGACTCGGGCGACGGGAATGCCCTGGCGGCCCAGATGATCGGCTGGATCGAGACCGGCTCGGTCGGATCGTCCGACGTGACGCTCGGCAAGGCGGTGGGGTTCCGCCGCGACGCGATGGCCCACGAGGTCATCGCCGCGTTCACCTGGCTGGGCGACGCGGACTGCGACTTCGACGTGGACCTCGACGACCTGACGCTCCTGGGCACGTTCTACGGACAGAGCCAGGGCGCGCGGTGGGACCTGGGCGACTTCAACGGGGACGGCAGAGTGGATCTGGACGACCTGACGCTCCTGGGCACGTTCTACGGGCGGACGAGCGCGGGCCCGCACAGCATTCCCGAACCGGCGGTGAGCGGGCTGCTGCTGCTCGGAGCGGCGGGTCTCCTCCGCGTGCGCGGATCTTCCGCGCGTGCGCGGCGGGTCTCCTGACCCGCCGCGTCCTGGAACGCTCGAAGGCGCTCCGCGACAGCGTAAGTTGATCCCCCGAATCGCGGCGGCCGCCGCCGCGAAGGGACCGCCGACATAACGCTTACGCGGAAGGATCACTCGCCTTCCCGGACGCCGCGGGTCAGGAGACCCGCGGCGCAGAGGCGTGTTGCGAGTCAGCAGACCCGCCGCACAGAAGTGCGCGGACACAGACGGGCAGCAGGAGCAGACGAGCGAGATGACCCAAACCGGGACAGTTCGGCCGACGCGAGGGCGCGGCGGATCGTCCGCCTTCACGCTCGTCGAGCTGCTGATCGTCATGGCCATCATCTCGCTGCTGGTGTCCCTGATCCTCCCGAGCCTCAAGCGCTCGCGGGATCAGGCGGGGCTCCTGCAGTGCAAGGCCAACCTCCGCGGGCTGTCCCGGGCGGGGGCCATCTACCAGACGCTCTACCGCGACTGGCTGCCCCCGGGGCCTGTGGAGCGGGCATACTGGCCGGGCGACCCCGACCGCGGAACCCCCAACGAGGTCTACGACCGCAGCCGCATGATGTCCCCCCTGCTCTCCAGCCGCGAGGGGTGGTACGGCATGGGGCTGCTGTGGAAGGAAACGTGCCTCGACGACGGGGAGACGTACTTCTGCCCCCAGGCCGACCGGCGGGGGGGCGTGTCGCACGCGCAGGCCTGGCCGCGGTCCTTCACGCCCACGCGCAACCCCGGCGACGGGACGCTCCGCGTCCTGGTGACGTACGTGTACCGGGGGGGACTGGCGTCGCAGGTTGGCCGGGGCGACGGGACGATCCGCGCGGGCGACCACCCCGCCACGTTGGGGCTGTTCGCCGACGACCCCGCCTACGGCCGCCTGTGGCACGAGGGCGGGTACAACGTCGCCTTCCTCGACGGGCACGTCCGCTTCCGCCGCTTCGACGCCCCCCCCGTGGCCCGCGGGGACGTGCGGGAGCTGTGGCGGGCGATGGACGCCTGGGAGTAGCACGCTCGGGGGCAGGACCGTATCTGCGCAGTGAACCCCGCCGCGGCACCCGGCCAGAGGAAGGGGAGAGAAAGGGATTACACCGATTTACGGGATTACCAGATGAGATCATGTCCATCGGAGGTTTCGCCGAGGATAAGGACGTGCGGTTCACTCCCAATCTGTGTAATCTCTCAAATCTGCGTAATCCCCCTCTCTCCGGCCCCAATGACCAGACCGTACGTTGTACGCAGGAACGGCCGTGCATCCGGCACGCTCTTGTGCGTTGACACACCGCGATTTCGCCGGTATTGTGTCCCGTTCCGCTCGGCCCCCTACTACAGATTCTGAGGAACGGGCGGAATGGGAATTCACGCCGCCGGGGGCGCACCGTGTGCGTGCGCCTGGACGCGGCGAGCCCCGGAAAGAAACGAAGCAATACCATGGCCGACACCGAGGACCGCAACGAGCAGCAGGACGCCGTCAACGAGCCCCAGCCCCAGGAGCAGCCCATCGAGGCGCAGGGCGAGGAGCAGCAGGACACTGGCCCCGAGGCCCAGGTGGACATTGAGGACATCGGGACCTGGAAGCGCAAGGTCACTGTCACCGTCCCCCGCGAGCGCATCGACGCCAAGTACAACGAGATGTACGGGGAGCTGTCCACCAGCGCGCAGATCCCCGGCTTCCGCGTCGGACGCGCCCCCCGCCGCCTCATCGAGAAGCGGTTCGGCAAGGAGGTCTCGCAGGACGTCCGCAACGCCCTCGTAGGGGACGGCCTCCGCACCGCCATCGAAGACCAGAAGCTCAAGACCCTCGGGGAGCCCGACTTCGACCTCGACACCGTCACCGTCCCCGAGGAAGGCGACATGGCGTTCAGCTTTGAGGTGGAGGTCGCTCCCGAGTTCGAGCTGCCCAGCCTCGAGGGGATCGGGGTCACGCGGCCCACGCAGGAGCTGACGGACGAGCGGGTCACCGAGATGGTCGACCGCCTCCGCCAGATGCGCGTCCGCTACGAGCCCACCGACGAGGCGACCAACGAGGGCGATGTCGTCACCGCCGACGTGAAGGTCACCGGGGAGGGCATCGAGGAAGTGAACCGCCCGGCCGTCGACCTGCGGGCCGCCCCGGGCCAGGTCGAGGGCATCCCGCTGGTGGACCTGGGCAAGGCCCTGGCGGGCAAGAGCGCGGGCGAGACGGCGAC
Source organism: Phycisphaerae bacterium (assembly GCA_041687095.1). Lineage (GTDB taxonomy): Bacteria > Planctomycetota > Phycisphaerae > SM23-33 > SM23-33 > JAWLCQ01. The sequence goes on from JAWLCQ010000020.1 coordinate 10,274, forward strand.
GCTCACGGTCACCGTCCCCGGGGCCCATCCGAACGAGTCGTGGCGCGGCAAGCAGGCGACGATCGACATGACCGTCACGCAGGTCCGCCACCGCGTCCTGCCCGAACTCGACGACGAGTTCGCCAAGACGCTGGGCTTCGACACCATGCCGGAGCTGCGGGACTACATGGCCGAGCAGGCCCGCGCCCGCGGCGAGTCGGAAATCCGCGAGTCGATGCGCGAGCAGATCCGCGAGCACCTGCTGACGAAGACCGACTTCGAGCTGCCCGAGGGCGTCCTGGCGCGGCACACGGCGAGGATCGTCCAGCGGCGGGCGGTGGACCTGCAGATGCGCGGCGTGCCCGTCGAGCGCATCCAGGAGGACCTCGCCGAGCTGCAGGCGTCGGCGGGGGAGGAGGCGCGGCGGCAGTTGCGGCTGCAGTTCATCCTCGCCCGCATCGCGGACGATAAGGAGATCGAGGTCGGCGACATGGAGTTGAACTCCGCCGTCGCCGCCATCGCCGCCCAGTACAACCGCCGCCCCGAGCGGATGCGGCAGGAGTTGGAGCAGGACGGATCGATCCACGAACTCTACAATTCGATCCGGGAGCGCAAGGTGCTCGACGCCGTGCTGGACAAGGCGAACATCAGCACCATGGAAGACACCGCCGCCGCAACCGAGGGCGAAGGCAGCCCCGAGCAGGCCTGAGCGGCGGCACGCGATGAAGTGAGACGGTTCTCACCGCAGGGAACGCGAAGAGCGCAGGCCGGCGCGAGGATGGGATGATCCTCCCGCGCCCGCGGCGATTCCCTCGTTCCCTGCGGTGATCTTTCCTCGATGGGAGCAAAGCAATGGACTGGAATATGCGACCCCACGCCCAGTACCGCAGCGACTACGCCTTGCGGCGAGAGATGACCCTGGAGGAACGCCTCGCCGAGGAACGCATCGTGTTCCTCTGGGGCGAGATCCACCCCGGATCGGCCGGGTCGCTCATCATGCGGCTGCTGGAGCTGCAGGCGAAGCATTCCGACCGCGACGTGAGCCTGTACATCAATTCGCCTGGCGGGTCGGTGGACGACACGCTGGCGATCTACGACACGATGCAGTTCATGAGTTGCGACGTCGCCACCTACTGCGTGGGCCAGGCGGCGAGCGGGGCGGCGATGATCCTGGCGTCCGGGACCAAGGGCAAGCGCTACGCCCTGCCCCACAGCAAGGTCATGGTCCACCAGCCCTGGGGCGGGGTCACCGGGCAGGCCGCCGACATCGCCATCCAGGCCGAGGAGATCCTCAAGGCCAAGCGGCTGCTCAACGAGCTGATGGCCAAGCACACCGGGCGCCCCGTCGACCAGATCGCCGAGGAGACCGAGCGCGATCGGTACATGACGGCCAACGAGGCGATGGCGTACGGGATCGTGGACGAGATCGTGGAAACCGCCCGCGCCTCGGGCACCGTCAAGCCCGCCAAGTAGGCACCGAAGGGAGTCGCACCCCATGGCAGACAATCAGCACCTGATCCCCTACGTCATCGAGAAGAGCGGGCGCGGAGAGCGCAGCTACGACATCTACTCCCGCCTCCTGCGGGACCGCATCCTCTTCGTCGGGACCGCCATCGACGACGAGGTCGCCAACGTCGTCATCGCCCAGCTCCTGTTCCTCAGCAACGACGACCCCCACGCCGAGATCTCCATGTACGTCAACTCCCCGGGCGGGAGCGTGTCGGCGGGGATGGCGATCTACGACACCATGCAGTTCGTCCGCCCGACCGTGGCGACCTACTGCGTGGGCATGGCGGCGTCGATGGGCGCGGTCCTCCTGTGCGGGGGCGCCAAGGGCAAACGCTACTGCCTGCCCAACTCCCGCGTCCTCATCCACCAGCCCCTGATCCGCGGGGTCCTCACCGGGCCCGCGACCGAGCTGGACATCGAGGCCCGCGAGATCATCCGCCTCCGCAAGAGCATCTACCAGATCCTCGCCCGCGACACCGGCCAGCCCGAGCCCACCATCGAGCGCGACTGCGACCGCAACAAGTGGCTCGACGCGGAGGAGGCGGTGGGCTACGGCTGCGTGGACAAGATCCTCCAGCACATGCCCGACATGCCCCCCCGCCCGCGCGACGAGGGCGTGGACCGCGAGTAGCGGCGGGCGACCGCCGAGAGGCGAGTTCAACGCTTCCTGCACCGCAAAGGCCGCGAAGGCCGCAACGGGAACGGATCCCACCGCCAAGGATCCACTCCCCTTCGCGTCCTTCGCGGTCCTTGCGGTGCGTGGTGAAGCAGTCTCGGGGCGTCCGTCCGGCGCCCGGGGACGCCGGACGTTACGACGGGCCATCGGGGCCCGCGGGACATGGGGAACGCACATGAGGATCCATCGCCTGGACATCCGCGGACGGGACCGGGACCGTCGGACGCCTCTCACCCTGCGGGCGGCCGCGCCCGCCCTGCTGCTCCTGGCGCTGCTCGTTGGCTGCGGCCCCAGCCAGGAACTCCTCGACGCCCGCGCCGACCTCCGCGACGCCGCCGACCGCATCGAGACCCTCCGCCAGGAAAACGTCGAACTCCAGAACCAGATCTTCGACCTCCAGCAGCTCGTGCAGCGGCTCCGCGGCTTGGAGGACAAGCGGATGGAGTACCTCTTCCTTACCGAACGCATCAGCCTCGGGAGGTTCACCGGCGGGGTCGACACCGACGACACCCCCGGGGACGACGTCATCCGCGCCCTCCTCCAGCCGATCGACCAGCACGGCAGCCCGCTCAAGGCGGCCGGGGAGATCACCGTGGAGGTGTACGACCTGGACCGCGAGCCCCCGGACCACCGCATCTGCCGCCGCACCATCCCCCCCGCCGAAGCCAGCACGTACTGGTCCGGGGGGTTCCTCACCAGCCACTACGCCATCGACTGCCCCCTCCCCCCCGACCAGCGCAACCCCCAACTGACCGTCCGCGCCGTCTTCGTGGAATACCTCACGGGCAACCGCTTCACCGACCAGAGGACCGTGGACATCACCCTCACCCCCACCCCCCTCCCCGCAACGCAACCGGCGGCGGATTGACGCCCCGGCGCTCCTCCCGCGCGCACGGCTGCGCTGCGCTTCGCCGTGCGCGCCCTACTGAAGCTGCGCCCTACTGAAGCTGCGCTTCGCCGGGCGCGCCCTGCTGCTACTGCTCTCCCGCCGCCGTCTGGGCCGGGGGGGCGGCGGGCTGGGTGGCGGCGGCCTGGACCTTGCTGTCCACGAAGAGCTGCAGCACGATATTCGCCGCGATGTCCCGCGCGGGCGAGGGAAGGTAGCTCATGGCCCCGTGCCCGGCGTGGCCGTCGAGCGTGTCGTGCACGCCGTAGCGCCCGTAGATGGCGACGATCCGGCGGTCGCGCTCGAAGACCTCCAACTGCAGGTCCTGCACGGGCTTGGAATCGTACTTGATCCACCCCCCCGTTCGTTCGAGCTTGCGCTGGTTGAGGTTGGGCCCGCGGAAGTCCCCGCACTTGCCCGTCATGAGCGTGCCATCCGGGTTCGCCAGGCCGCTGGAAACGGGCTCGTTGGCGAACAGGTCGTCGAACATCTTCCGGGCGGACTTGTGGAAGTCGCTCGAACCCCCCACCGCGTTGACGAACAGCGTCCCGCCGCCGTTGAGGTACATCCGCAGGGCGGCAAGTTCCTTCTCGGACAGCTCGAACTCCCGCGAGCCCGTCATCCACAGGATGTGATAGCCCTGCAGATCGATGAGGTTCAGCGGCACCCCGCGAGTGAGGTCGATCGCCGCCCGATTCTCCGCCGTCAGCTTGTCAGAGATGTACTGCAGCGCGTGGGGCTGCGAGGACCAGTTGCCCCCGTGCCTCACCCACCCGACCTTGATGCGGTGGTCGATCCGCTCGCCCTTGCCCGCGAACACCGGGCGCATCCGCGACCGCATGGGGTTCCCGCCCGTGGCGTAGAAGAAGAAGTTCCCTCCGAGCTGGTAGTCCACCTCCCCGGTGCGGCGGGCGTACTTCTGCCAGGACTCGCAGATGTCCCGCTCGCAGAGGATCGCCAGCAGCCGCGTGCCGTCCGACACGCCCCACGTCGGGGCGGTCCTGTCGCCCAGCGGGATCTCATGCTTGACGGTGTAGATGGGGTGGTCGGCGGGGAGCTTCTCGAGGCGGTAGTGCTCCGGGACGCCCTCCCGCTGGGACGCGAACAGATCGCCCAGGCCGGCCTTGACGGACTCGATGAACTTGCTGGAGCGGTTGGTGGCGATGAACAGCAGCGTCCCGCCCCGCAGGGAGTACTCGCGGAGCTTGTCCCAGTCGTCCTTCGTGAACGTCAGCGCGTCGATGCCCGTGACGAGCAGCAGCGGGGCGTCGAGCATCTCCTGGACGTCGTCGGTGATCTTCACGACCTGCCAGCGCATCTGCTGCTCGTACTCGCGGCGCATGTACTCGGTGAAGCGGGGCACGTCGCGGTCGTAGTAGTTCCAGTTCTTCGCGTCCCCATGCTCGAGCTTGTTGAACGTCAGCGGGATCCGCCCGCGGGCGAGGAAGATCAGCTCGAAGCAGGCCCGCACGTCGGCGCCCCACTGGCCCTTGTACTGGCGGCCGTAGGGGTTGGGCCTGCAGATGACGTCCGCCCCCTCCTTGAACCAGTCCATCGTGCCAATGAACTTCTGCCCCGACGCCATCCCCATCCGCTGCACGCAGAACGCCAGGTACTCATCGTCGATGTAGTTCTTCTTGAGGTTCTCCACCAGGTAGCCCCAGCCCTTGTCCAGTTCGTCCTGGTACTTGTAGCGGGAGGCGGCGAGGGAGGTGATGTCGCGGCAGACGAACAGCGACGCCAGGGCCGCCGACGTCATCGAGTTCGTGGACCCGCCCGCGACGCCCTTGATGCCCGCGTACGTCCAGCCGCGGTCGGGCTGCTGGCGGGAGATCCAGGTGGACTCGACCTTGCGGATGATGCCCTGGGGGACCTCGATCCCGGCGCGGTCGGCCTCCCAGAGGGCGAGGAGGGCGAACTGCGAGCAGGAGTTGTCCCCGTCGCGCTCCGCCCCGCCATACCCCCACGACCCATAGGTGTTGGCCTTCTTGGTGAGCCACTCCACGTCCTTGCGGAGCGTATCGAGGTACAGCGGGACGCTGTCCTTCACCGCGTGGACCGCGAGGGACAGGGCGATGGTGCGGACGGACCGGATGTAGGTGTTGTTGGTCTCGACCGCGCAGAGCGCCTCGAGCCCGCGCTTGACGTTCTCGTCCTGCGCTTCGAGCCCGGCCTCCTGCAGCGCGAACAGCGCCAGGGCGGTCGTCCCCGCGTGCACGCCCTGCGTGAAGCCCCCCTGCTGCTGGTGCCAGTGGTGGTGCGGCCAGAGCCCGCTCTGCCCGTTCTGCCGCGCCAGGACGAAGCGCGAGATCTCCTCGATCACGCGGTCCACGTCCTCGTCCGTCGTCTCGCGGGGGGCCACCTGGCCCATCGCGGCCGAACTCGTCAGGAGCCCCGCCAGAAGCAGTGCTGCCCAAACTCCGGTACGCATGGCGTCTCCTCCTTCGCGGCTGCGGGTCAGCCGTTCTTCTTTTCCATCTGCTTCTTCACGTGTTCGCGGAGGAAGTCCTCCAGCAGCCCGCGGGACGAGCTGTCGGGGTACTCCGACGCCAGGCGCGAGCGGATGCGGGCGGCCAAGGGGCTGTTGGTCACGACGGCCTGGCGGCCCACCTCCAGCAGGATGCGGGGGATGAGGTCCTGGCACTTGTTGATGGTGCGGATGTACTTCTCGGCGGCGGCGTACATCTTGGTGGCCCCGCCGTGGTCCGCGACGCGGGCGCACTCCATGGCCCCGCGGAAGTCCCCGTACGCCATCGCGGGGATGGCGTAGAGCTTGACGGCCTCCCAGTAGCACTTCTCGCCCTGCTCCGGGGCGCCGTTCTTCCACATCACGTGGCCCTTGAACCGCTCGATCGCCGCGCGGTCCCGCGTGGTGTACGTGGCCTTCTCCAGCACCTTCGCCAGTTCCAGCGCCTGGCGGGCGAGGTCGGTGTCGTTCTCGCAGCCGCGGGCGACGGTCCCCAGGTCCAGCCGCAACGTCAGGTCGCGGATCTTCTTCTGCGCCCCCACCCGCTTCGCCAGGAGTTCCATGGCCCGGCGGGGCTGGTTCTGGTCGGCGAGGATCTCGATGTCGCGGAACTCCGCGTTCCACGCCACCTCGGGATCGAGCGTCTGGTCCTGCAGTTGCTTGACGGCCGACAGGGCCTCGTCGGGCAGGACCTGGCGGCCCAGGTGGGGGTGGTGGCGGGGAAGGGTGAAATAGGCGGTGACGGCCTCGTGGAGGGCGTAGAGCCCGCTGCGGGTATTCTTGTACTGTTCGGCCTTGTCCATCCAGAACTGCCCGACCTCCGCGGTCGTGAGGTCCTTGGCCCGGGAGTCGATCTCGCGGCGGGCGATCTCGGCGAGGGCCCAGACGTCGCCCTCGGCCGCCGACTCCCCGTGCCACCGCTTGAGCAGGGCGAGGCGGCCGTCGTAGTCCTTGGCGGCCTCGTAGGACTCGAAGCGGCGGTGGAACCACCACCAGGGCTTGCCCTGCGGGAAGCGGGCGTCCATCAGGTCCAGGACCCTGGCGAGGTCGGGGAACCGCTTCTGCCCGTAGAGCGCCTCGGCCTGGCGGACCATGACGCGGTGGGTGTCGGGGTGGATCGGCCAGGCCTCGACCATGCGGAGGACCCACTTGTCGCGGGGCGCGGGGAGGACCTTGCGGAAGTAGTAGTCCACGAGGAGCGTGGCGGCCTCGATGGCCTCGGCGGTGGCGCGGTGCTCGGTGTAGAGCGTGTCGCCCAGTTCCTCGATCCAGCGGACCTGGTCCTCCTTGATCTTCTGCTTGAGGTCGGCGAGGACCTTGGCGGCCGGGCCGTCGGGGTTCGCCGCCGGGATGCCGTACTTCTGGAGCATCTCGGCGAACACGGGCTTGAGAGCCTCGCAGCGCGGGACGTAGTTGCGGGCGAAGGTGTCGTAGACCTCGGAGGTCCAGTGCTTCTCGTCGAGGTAGTAGCGGGCGACCTCGGCGGCCTCGGGGCCCTTGCCCATCTGGACGTACAGGTCCAGCAGCCAGCGCACGGTGTAGGGATTCTCCGCGCCCCAGTGCTCTTCGAGGAGCTTCTTGGCGTTGACGAAGGCCTCCTGGTCGCCCTGGGCGGCGGGGACACGGAGCATCCGCAGCCACTCGTTCAGCACCCGGCCCTTCTCCCGCGAGCCCGGGTACGTCGCGAGGAACTGGCGGGCGAGGGCGGCGAAGTCGTCGTAGCGCTGCTGGGTGGCGAGGTAGGCGAAGCGGGGCGCCAGGGCGGCCGACAGGGTCGCGTGGCCCATGTAGGCCTTGGCGACGTGGGCGAAGGCGGCATCGGCGGCCTGGTCGTCCCCGCTGCTCTGGAGGGACTCGCCCCACAGGACCCACAGCACCATGCCCCGGGGGTCATCGCCCCACTCGGCGGCGTAGTCCTTGAGTTGCTTCTCCGCGCTGCCGCGGCCGGACTTGCGGATCAGCGCCACATGCGCCCACTGCCAGCTCGGGGGCAATTCGCCCGTCATCTTGCGGATCGTCCCATCGATGGCCCGCAGGGCCTGCTGGGCGCGTTCGGGGGTGTCGGCGGCGTCGACGAGGTCGCCCTCCCAGTCCGCCCCACGGAAGAAGATCTGGAGCCACCCGACGTTGTAGGGATACCGCCGGCGGTCGCCGTCGTGCACCTTATACCAGCTCCATCCGGGCTGGAGCTGGACGTTGTACGACACGTCGAAGGGGAGGATCTTGGCCTTGCGGGCGAAGTCATTGGCGAGGGAGATGTAGGCGTCGCGAAGCTCGGGGATCTGCTTCTGCAGGGCGTCGATCTTCGCCTGGATCTCCTCGGGGGTCGGGGACTGGGGGGGCGCGTCGGGCTTGCGCTTGGCGGCGTCGGCCTTGGCCTTGTCGAGCAGGGCCGTCTGGGCGGCGAGGTCCGTTTCGGCGGCGACGCGGGCGGCGTGGAGGCGACGGAGCTTGCTGCCGTAGGCGACGAACCACTGCGGGGCGCCGTCGAAGAGGCGGATGACGTCGTCAAGGGCCTTCTCCGCCTCGACGGGGCGGGAGAGGGAGGCGTAGCAGTGGGAGAGGTACAGGTAGGCCTGGGGGACGGCCTCGTGAGTGGGATGCTTCTTGACGAACTCCTCGAACAGCCCGGCCGCCTGCTCGTAGTTGCGCTGGGAGTACTGGCTGTACGCGGAATCGTAGACCCGCTGGGCCTGCAGCCACTGGGCGTCATCGTCGGCCCAGAGGGCGGGGGCGGCAAGCAGCACGGCCGCCACGAGGATCAGGAGAAGCGCCCGGAGTTTCATCCAAGCCTGCCTTTCATTCCCGAGACCGCGTCCGAGCCCGCAGGGCCGTTCCCACGCTCCTGCGTGCCCCGGACACTTCTGTTGGACATCCGACCGAGCGACAGGATAGCCGCCCACGGGCGATTATACAGCCTTCGTCCGTCAAAGGGAAAGGCAGGTTCACTATGGTAGCTACAGATGTGGATTCCTGCGCTCCACGCGGGGACGGGGCGGGGCCGGCGGCATGGGGCCCCCGTCGGGCCCTGACCGACGGCGAGCGTGTTCGAGGCGGATGCGGAGCGCGGCACGCGAGGCGGTCACTGCGGGCCCAGCGGGATCGTGTTGGGCGCCGAGCGGAGGACCGTCCCGTCGGGGCGGAGGTACTCGGCGAGAAGGGTGACGCGCCCGCTCGCGGGGGCGCGCCCCGTCCACAGCAGTTGCAGCTCGTACGCCGCCCCGTACAGCGTGCGCCGCGCGAGGGGGGCAAGCTCGGCCAACGTGAAGGTCCACGTCTCCAGCGGGGTCACCGTCCCCAGCTCGCGGAGCGACACCTTGCCCTCGTAGAGCTTCACCGTCAGCCCGCCCTTCGCGGGCACCGACGGGGCCTGCTCCAGCGACCAGAAGTACACCGCCGCCACCAGCCCGTCGGGGCGGGAGTCGGCGTCGATGTCCAGCGTGGGCGAGAGCGTGGTGACCACGCTCACGCGGTCCACCGAGGCACTCCCCCCCTCCCCCGCCGGGGGACATCCCGGAAGCAGCAGGAGCAGCGGGACGAGCAGCAGGCAACGGGGCCACGCGGGCGGGGGGCGGCGAACACGCCCCCGTGCGGCACCCGGCGTTGCCCGACGGCGTGGGGCAATGCTATCTGCACCACTCGTCTTCCCGTGCGGGGAAAGCAGGGATGCAGGGGATCGGAGCGAACAGCCTCCCATCCCTTGCATCCCCTGCATCCCTGCCTGCTCCGCAGGATGTGTGGATACCAATGGGCGTGCGGGGGGGGAGGTCGCGGCGCGCAGCGGCGTCTGCGCGGGGGCGTTCGCACGCGGCCTGCCGTCCGTGTGGATCATTCCGGGCATGCCTCCGGGGCCGTTCCGGGCCGGTTCGACGGGGCGGGGCCGTTGGGCAACTGCGGGATCAGCTCCCGCGGGGAAGGCAGTCTCTCCTTCCGCCGCTCCTCCTCGGGCAGCAGCCTCTCCAGCGAGTCGTACATCGTGTCCTTGGTGGCGCCGTCGCGCTCGATGTTTCGCAGGAGGCGAAGGCGGCGGAGTTCGTCGCAGGTGGCGTCGTCCGCGTCGTCCGGGTTCTTGATGATGTGCGGGGTGAGCACGATCAGCAGCTCCGTCCGCACCTTGTCCGTCGAGTTGTTCTTGAACAGCGCCCCCAGCAGCGGGATGTCGCCCAGGATCGGGACCTTCTTCTCCCGCCGCTCGTCCCGCGTCTGGATGAGCCCGCCGATCACGATCGTGTGCCCGTCCTGCACGGTGACGGTCGTCTCGGCCTGGCGGGTGTTGTAGGCGGTGGCGTCGAGGCCCTCGGTGAGCTGCACGGTGGACCCGCTGATGGAACTCACCTCGGGGCGGACCTCGAGCTTCACGAACCCGTCGGGGCTGATGCGGGGGATGAGTTCCAGGATCACGCCCACGTCGCGGTAATCGACGACGTTGAGCTGCGTGCCGTTCTCCGTGATGCGGGAGTCGCGGATGTAGGGGACGCTCTGCCCGACGTTGATGCGGGCGGGCTGGTTGTCGGCCGCCAGGATCTGCGGGCGGGAGAGGATCTCCATCCGCCCCTGCGCCTCCAGGGCGCGGAGGAAGAAGTTGAAGTCCCCGCTGGCGAAGGTGAGCTGCAGCCCGCCCTCCCGCACGAAGTCGCCCAGCACCCCCAACGCCGTCCCCACGCTCTGCTTCCGCGAGCCCTGCTCGTTGGTGTAGCTGAACTCCACCCCCAGGTCCCGCCCGTTCTCGAGCGTCACCTCCGCCAGCAGCACCTCCACCAGCACCTGCCGCTGCGGACGGTCCAACTCCTCGATCATCGCGTTGATCGTCTCGAAGTACCGCGGGCTCGCCGACAGGATCAACGTGTTCGCCGTCTCCATGTCCCCGTCGAAGGGAACGGCGACGATGGCGATCTCCCGCTCCAGCAGCCGCTGCGCCGCCCCCAGCCGGTCCGTCCCCAGCACGCCGCGCAGGTTCTGCATCTCCTGGTCGAGGTACGCCCGGACGGCCGTCTGAATGTCGGTCGCCCGGCGGTTGCGGAGGGGGATGACCCGCGTGGTCCGCTCCTGGGCGGGCGAGGAATCGAGTTCCTCGATGACGCGGGCGCTCATGGCGACGTACTCCTCCGTCCCGCCCACCAGCAGCGAGTTGGTGCGGACGTCGACGGTGACGGTGAGGGCCCGCTGCTCGTCGGACCCGATGGTGGCCGTCGCCCCGGCGGCGTTGGGGTCGGAGGCGGTGACGAGCTTGTAGCGGACGGCGCGGTTGGTCGCATCCGTGCCGCTCTGGAGCCCGAACAGCGTGGTGAGGACGTCGGCCATCTGGACGGAGTCGGCGTTCTTGAGGGAGAAGACGCGGATCTCGGCCTTGCGGGGCGAGGTGGAGTCCAGGGCCTCGATGAGCGAGCGGAGCAGGGGCATGTTCTCGACGGGGGCGGAGACGACGAGCGTGTTGGTCCGCGCGTCGGGGGTGATGAGCAGCCCCTCCTGCAGCGCCAGCGCCACCAGGTCCTGGCCCTCCTGGGTCTGGCGGACGAACTGGATGAGCGTCTGGCGGTTGGGGCTCTCCAGCGTCAGGGCCTTGGGCTTGTTGGTGAGGACGTCGGTGAGGATGCGGGCGAGTTCGGCGGCGTCGGCGTTGGCGAGGGGGAAGACCTTGATCTCGGTGACCTTGGTCACCGTGGACTGGTCGAGCTGCTCGATGAGCGCCTCGATGCGGGAGAGGTCCGCGTCCCCGGCGGAGACGACGATGGCGTTGATGCGCTCATCGACGCCGATGGTGGGCCCGGCGGTCGCCCCGCCGCTCTGCTCGCGGTACAGCTCGCGGAGGGTGACGGCGAGTTGGGTGGCGTCGGCCTTGCGGAGGGGGAAGACCCGCAGCGTCGCCCCGCTCTCGGGGGGGGCCTGGTCGAGCTGACGGATGAGGCCCTCGGCGAGGGCGAGGTCCTCCGCCTTCGCCGACACGATCAGCGTATTCGCCTGCGCGTCGCTCAGGATCGTCACCGCCGCGCGGGACGGCTCGCGGGTGCTGCGGCGGTCGAAGAGCTGCTGCAGCGTCGCCTGGAGCTTGCCCGCCGTCGCGTGCTGCAGCGCGAAGATGCGGAACTCGCTCTCGGGGAGGACGTCCTTGGCGTCGAGCTGGGCGATGAGGGCCTCGACGGACTGGAAGCTCTCGCGGGACCCGGCGACGAGGATGGAGTTGGTCCGCGCGTCGGGGACGATGGACACGGGGAGCGAGCGCCCGGTGGAGCCCGCCTGGGCTTCGGCGGCCCACTTGGCGGTGAAGAACTGGGTGAGCGTGGGGGCGAGGCGGGTGGCGTCGGCGTGCTTCAGGGTGAAGACCCGCACGTCCCCCAGCAGCGAGAAGTCCTCGCCCGAGTCGATCTTCTCGAGGATCTGTTCGAGGACGGCGAAGTTCTCCTTGCTCGCCGACACGATCAGCACGTTCGTCCGCGTGTCGACGGCGAAGGCGATGCGCTCCTGGACCTGGGCGGCGGGGGCGTTGGCGAGCCCGGGCTTGTAGAGCCCCTGCTGCACGAGGCTCCCCAGCATCGTCGCCACGCGCTGGGCGTCGCTGTTCACCAGCGGGTACATGCGCACCACGCCCTCGGAGGGGATCTCGACGTCCACCTTCGCCAGCAGCCCGCGGAGGAGTTCGAGGTTCTCCTTGCTCGCGGCCACGATCAGGGCGTTGGTCATCACGTCGACCTCGACGGTGACGCGGTTCTGCGGTTCGGCCTGCGTGCCGGGGGGCGTCATGGCCTGCAGGCGGGCGGCGAAGATGTTCTGGATCGTCGGGGCGATGGTCGAGGCGTCGTTGTAGTCGAGGACGATCACCTCCAGCCGCACGGCCGGGTCGGCGAGTTCGACGTCGAGCTTCTCCAGCAGGGACTGGAGGATCTTGGAGTCATCGGCGGTGGCGACGACGAGCAGGGCGTTGGTCCGCGCGTCGGGGAGGATGACGGGCTTCTGGCGCTGCAGGTCGGGGGTGCGGGCGGACTGGTAGCGCTGGTCGAAGAGGCGCTGGAGGGTCTGGGCGAGCGTGCCGGCGTTGGCGATCTTGAGCGGCAGGAGCTGGACCTGCCCGGACAGGGCGGTCTCGGCGGTGTCGAGCTGCTTCGCCAGTTCGGACACGACGGCGAAGCTGTCCTTGGACCCCCCAACGATGAGGCTGTTGGAGCGTTCGTCGGGCAGGACGAGGGTGCGGAGGGCCTCGGCGTCGCTGGTGCCCAGGGCCTGCTGGCGCTGGACGCGGGCGTCCATCATCCGCTGGAGGATGGCGGCGAGGGAGGCGGCGTCGGCGTTCTGGAGGGGCAGGACGTGCAGGTCGTGCAGGGAGACGGGGGTCTCCACGTCCAGGCGCTTCACGAGCGTGTCCAGCAGGGCGAAGGTCTTTTCGCTGGCGGCGATGACGAGGGCGTTGGTGCGCGAGTCCACGACGATGGTCGGGCGGTCCTCCTGACGGATGAGGGAGGCATTGGGCCCGGCGTAGAGCCCGCGGAGGACGGGCTCGAGCCGCGACGCGTCGGCGTGGAGGAGGGCGAAGATGCGGACGGTGTTCAACGCCCCCGCCCCGGGGACGTCCAGGGTGGAGAGGACGTCGGCGATGAGGGGCATGATGTCGGTGCGGGCGGCGACGATGAGGATGTTGGTGGTCTCGTCGGCGCGGATGACGAGGGCGTTGCGGGCCTTGGGCAGTTCGCTGGTGTGCCCCTTCCTGCCCTGCAGGGCGGTGCGGAGGCGGGTGACCTGCGTCCGCAGCCCCTCGGTCCCGGGCTGGGCCGTGCCCTCGGCGAAGACGGACTCCAGCAGCGGAACCAGGCGGCGGACGTCGGCGTGCTGGAGGCGGAAGAGCTTCACCTCCGTCACGATCTCTCCGGGCGCGCGGTCGAGGTCCTTCACGAGGATCTCGGCGAGGGCGAGGGTTTCCTCGCGGCCGCTGAGGATCAGCGTGTTCGTCCGCGCGTCCACCGAGGCGTTGAGGGCATGCGTGAGGGCCTTGCCCGTCTCGCTCTGGGGCTCGGCGCGGCCGGCGGAGGAGGTCCCGGGCGTGCCCGCCAGTTGGCGGCCCTGCGTGAAGATGTCCTTGAGGATGGTCTGGACGGAGGCGGCGTCGGCGTTCTGGAGGCGGACGATCCGCACGAGCACCCCGTCGGTGAGGGGCACGACGTCGAGCAGTTCGACGATGGCCTCCATGGCCTTGAGGTTCTCGGGGGTGGAGGTGATGAGGAGGCTGTTGGACCCCTGGGGGCGGGCGGGGTCGGCGGTGACCTTGATGGGCTTGGTGAGGTCGAGTTCGGGGACCTGCTCGTGGCGGGCGGAGCGGACGCGGAGCAGGCGGAGCTGCTCCTGCAGCGCGCGGGCCTCGGGGGTGACCTGCCCGCCCTCGGTGGGCCGCAGCATGTCCTGCAGGACGCGGGCGAGGGCGGTGGCGTCGGCGTTGCGGAGAGGGACGATGAGGACTTCGGCGCCTTCGAAGGCGGGCTTCTGGTCGATCGCCGCGATGATCTTCTCCACCTGCTCGAACATGGCCGCTTTGGCGGTGACGATGATCGTGCGCGTGCGGTCGTCGGCCTGCACGTCGAGGGTCTCGTTGGGGTGGACCTTCTGCACCTGCGCCAGCAGCGGGCGGAGCACGGGCAGGACCTTGCTGGGCGTGGCGTGCTCGAGCGGGAAGATGCGGAACTCCAGCGCCGGGGCGATCTCCTGCTTGTCGAGCTGCTCGATCAGCGAGGCGATCTCCGCCATCCGCTGCTCGGCGGCGGAGACGACGACGGCGGTGGTCTGCGGGACCGCCGACACGCTCACCTGGTCCTCGGGCTTGCGCGACCCGCGGTACACCTGCCCCACCGCCGCCGCGACGCGGGTGTTGTCCGCGTGCTTCAGCGCGAACACCCGCACCTGCTGGCGCGTGGCCTTGGCGGCCGCCTCCAGAGCCTCCACGAGCTGCGCAACCGCCTCGTAGTCCTCCTCGGACGCCTGGATGAGGATGGCCTTCTGGTTGGGCAGGACGGTGGCCTCGACCTTCCCGCCCCCCCCACCGCTCGCGGGCTTGCCCGCGGGGACCTGCGAGGCCCCGCCCGACCCGAAGAGCTGGTCGATGGCCTTCTTGGTGTCCGTGGGGTCGGCGTGCTCGATGATGATCAGCCGCGTGGGCCCGCGGGCGGCCTTCATCTTCTCCATCTCCCCCACCCACTGGGCGACCTGCTCGTACATCTCCTTGCTGGCGGCGATGACGAGGGCGTTGGCGGCCGCGTCGGCGGAAACGGCGAGCGGCTCGACCGTCCGCCGCTGCTGGCGGGCGGCGGATTGCTGCTGGCGGTAGAGGTCCTGGACGAGCTTGACCACGTCGGCGGCGTCGCCCTTCTCCAGGGCGAGCACGTACACCCCGGTGGTCTGCTCGGCGGACTGGTCGAGCTGGACGGCCATGCGGGTGAGGCGGTCGAGTTCGCCCGCGGGCCCGCTGAGCAGCAGGGCGTTGGCGCCCGGATCGGCGGAGACGGTGACGCGCGGTTTGCCGCTGGCGGTCATTCCGCGGACGACGGAGTTGAGCACGCGTTCCAGGTCCGTCGCCTGCGCGTTCTTGAGGAGGATCATCTCGACGTTGGCGCCGCCGGTGGCCTCGGCGTCGAGCTTGGCGAGGAGTTCCTCGACGCGCTTCATGTTCTCCTCGCTGGCGGTGACGACCAGCGTGTTGCCCGCGGGCTCGGCGACGACGGTGACGAGGTCGTCGGGGTTGGCCGCCTGGCCCCGCCCCGGGCGCAGGGCCGTCGACAGCGCCCGCGCGACGGAGTCGGCGGGGGCGTTTTCGAGGGCGAAGACGCGGGGCGTGACCGTGGTGCTGGGGACGGTGTCGAGCTGCATCGCCATCTCGCGGATGCGGTCGTAGGTGGCGTCGTCGGCGCGGACGAGGAGGGTGCGGGAGTCGCGGTCGGCCTCGACGGTGACGACGTCCTGTGTGGTGCGGGCGCGGGAGCCCGTGGCGGCGTACATCCGCTGCAGGACGCGGGCGAGGTTGACCGCGTCGGCGGAGTTGAGGGCGATGGAGCGGACGGGGTACTTGGAGCTGACGGTGACGTCCATCTCCTTGACGAAGGCGGCGATCCGCTCGTGGTCCGCCTCGCCCGCGCGGACGAGCAGCGTGTTGGACGTGCGGTCGGCGGAGATGCGGACGGTGTCGGCCGACGCCCCGGTGGACCCGCGCGGGGCGAAGCGCCCCACGCCCATCGCCTCCTGAATCGCCGTCGCCATCGTCGACGCGTCGGTGTTCTGGACGGGGTAGACCTTGACGGTCACGCCCTGCTCCCCAGTGGTATCGAAGTCGGAGATGACCTGGGCGATGAGCGGGTGCTTGTCCTCGGGCGCCGACACGATCACCTGCCGCGCCGCCTCGTTGCCCAGGATCGTCACGGGCGCCTGGGCGGTGGAGGCGGATCGGCCGTAGCGGCTGCGCGTGCTGCCCCCCGTCTGCGCGAAGATCCCCTGCAGCGCCTCGACGAGCGGGGCGATGTCCGCGGTCTTGACGGGGTACATCTTGACGACGGGCGTACTCGCCTTCGCCGCCTCGTCGAGGCGGAGGGCGAGGTCCATGAGCTTCTCGATCTCGGGGGCGGGCCCGGAGAGCAGGACCGCGTTGGAGGCGGGGTCGGCGGAGACGGTGGGCTGCTGCGGGTCGCCCTTGCGTTTCCCGCTGCCCTCCGTCACCCCGCTGAGCACGGTGGCGATCTCGGGGGCCTTGGCGTGGCGGAGGACGAGGAACTCCGTCCGCCGCCCCTTCTCGCCCGTGTCGAGCTGCTTCACGAGGTCGCGGACGCGCTGGAGGTTCGCCTCGCTCCCCGTCACCAGCAGCGAGTTGCTCAGCGGCTCGGCGACGACGGTGACGAGGTCCTCGGGCTTCACCCGCGCCCCGCGCGGGGGCGTGAAGGCGCGGGCGACGGCGTTGGCGACGGAGGAGGCGTCGGCCGACTGCAGGGCGATGACCTCCGGGGCGCCCACCCCCGCGGGCTGGGCGTCGAGTTCGGCCGCGAGGATGCGGATCCGCTCGAACGCCTCGTCGTCGCAGCGGACCAGCAGCAGCCGCGAGTCGCGGGACGCCTCGATGGCGATCTTGGCGGTGGTGGCGTTGCTGCGCCCCTTGGGCCCCGACGCGAAGACGCGGTTGAGGAGGTTGGCGGCCTCGCTGGCATCGATGTTGTTGAGAACGATCGACCGCACGGGGGCGGACTCGGAGGGCGGGGCGAGGTCGATCTGCGGGAGCAGTTCGGCGACCTGGGCGTGATCGGCGGTGGATCCGCGGACGATCAGGCAGTTGCTCGACGCGTCGGAACTCACGCGGAGGCGATCGGCGCTGGCGGTCCGCCCGCGCGCCCCGCTCGCGTCCTGCGAGAGCGACTGCAGGAGCGGCGCGGCAACGGAGCGGGCGTCGGCGTACTGGAGGCGGTAGACCTTCACGAGCAGTTCCCCGCTGACGGCGGCGGAGGCGTCCATCTCCTCGATGGTCGCGCGGACGAGGGCGTGCTTCTCGGCGCTGCCGGAGACGATGACCAGCCCGGCGGTTTCGTCCCCGGTGATGACCACCAGGTCCTCCTCGCTCACCGGGGCGCGTCCGCGCCCGGCGGGGGCGGCGAACAGCTCCTTCAGCGCGGTGACGGTCGCGGGGACCCTCGCGTGCTTGAGCGGGTACAGGTGCACCACGCGGGCGGACGCCTCGGCGGATTGGTCGAGTTCCTGGATGATCCGCTCGATGAGTTCCATGGCCTCGGGGGGGGCGGTGGCGATGACGGAGTTGGTCCGCCGGTTGGCGGTGACGGAGACGACGGCGGTGGCGTCGATCTGGGTGGTCCCGTCCTGGCGCTTGATCTCGATCATGCGGCGGACGCCGTCGGTTCGCTGCTCCTGCGGGGTCTTCTTCGCCTGCCCGTTGGCGGGCGTGGTGGAGAGGGCGAACATGTCGCGGAGGTTGGCGGCGACTTCGGTGGCGTCGGCGTTGTCGAGGGCGAAGACGCGGACCGCGCTGACGCTGCGGGCTTCGCGGTCGAGCAGTTCGACCATGGGCTCGATGAGTTCGAAGTCGACGGGCTTGGCGCGGACGATGACGGTCTGGGTGCGGGGGTCGGCGACGACGGAGATGGGCGGGGGGGGGTGGACGGCGGGGGCCTGGGGCGTGTTGGCCTGGCGGTTCCGCTGGTTCTGTTGGTTGGCCGGCTGGTTCTGCTGGTTCTGTTGGGGCTGCTGCTTCTGCTTGGGGTTGAAGAGTTCGTCGAGGGTCTGGGCGACGGACTCGGGGTCGGCGTGGCGGAGCTTGAAGGCGCGGAACTCCGCCTCGGCGGAGGCGAAGGAGTCGGCGAGGCGGTCGATGAGGTAGGAGATGTTCTCCAGCTCGGTCCGGGTCCCGGAGATGACGAGGGCGTTGGCGGCGCGGTCGACGGCGATGGTGACGGGCTCTCGCGGGGCGTCCTCGCCCTCCCCCGCCGGCTGGGTGGCCGCATCGGCGGCGAGGGCCGGCCGGGTGGCGGGCTCCGTCGGTGGCACGGGCGTCTCGCCCGTGTGTCCCATGGGCGTCTCGCCCATGGTCCCCCCGGCCGTCCCTGCGGCGGGCGGGGAGGCCGGCTGGGACGCGGGCGGGGAGTCCTTCTGGGCGCCGCCCTCAAGCGGTGCCGTTTGCCGCTTGGGGGGGTCGGCGGCGAGGGTGTCGGCCTCCTCGGGCAGGAGGCTGGGGAAGAGCTGGCGGGCGGGGTTGTCGTCGGACTGGATCTGCACGCCCGCCCCGTCCCGCGGGTCCTGGACCCGCACGTCCTTCCCGTGCGTCTGCCCGTAGACCCGCTGGATGATCTGGGCCATCTGCGCCGCCCGCACCTTCGTCAGCGGGAAGACGCGGACCTCGCGCTCCAGGATCTCCTCGGGGTCCATCTTCGAGAGGATGGGCTCGATCTCCTTGAGCTGCTCCGCTTTCCCGAAGATCGTCACCGAGTTCGTGTACAGGTCGGGCTCGATGATCGGCCGCTCGCGCTTGGGCAGCGACTCGTAGAGGGCCTCGAGCTTGTAGGCGATGTCGAACGCGTCCGCCGACCGCAGGGCGTAGTGGCGGAAGTCCCGCTGCACGCGGTCCGGGGCGCGGTCGAGGTCCTGCAGGATGCCCTCCACCAGCGAGAAGTACGCCGGGATCGTCGAGACGATCAGCGCGTTGGACCGCGCCTCGGCCGCCACGGTGAACGGCGGGGTCGGGCCGCGCCGCTGCTGTTGCTGCTGGCGGATCATGTCCTGGAACACCCGCGACAGCGTGTACGTCAGCTCGCTCGCCTCGCTGTTCTCCAGGCGGAAGATCCGCACCTGCACGTCCACGGAGCTGCTCTCGGCGTCGAGGGAGCGGATCAGCTCCAGCACCTCGGGCAGCTCGTCGGACGGCCCGCGGACGAGGAGGCTGTTGGAGTTCGTCTCGGCCGTCACGGTCACCGGTTCGGTGTCGCTGGTGCGGCGGGTGCGCTGCGTGAGGGCCTGCGTGACGGAGCGGGCGAGCGCGTCGGCCTGGGCGTTCTTGAGCTGGACGATCTGCACCCCCGCCCGCCGCGACGCCTCCTGGACGTCGAGGCTCTTGAGGATCTGCTCGGTGAGGGCGTGCTTCTCGGGCGGGCCCTGGACGACGATGGCGTTGCTCGCCCCCGCCGCCGCCACGCGGACCTCCTCGCCCGCGCCCCCGCGGGTGCGGCGGTCCCCGGCCACCATCGTCTGCACCACGCCCACGATCTCCGACGCGCGGGCGAACTGCAGCGGGTAGGTCTGCGTCTGCGACGCGACGGCCGCCCCGGCCTGCACCTCCGCGATCAGTTTCTCGATCTCCGCGAGCTTCGCCTCGGGGGCCGACACCAGGATCTGCCCCCCGCTGGGATCGGCCTCGACGCGGACGGGGACCTCGTTCGCGTTCCGCCGCCCGCCCGCGGGCTGCAGCACGCGGGACAGCGCACTGGCCATCTCCCTCGCCGTCCCCGCCCCCACCTTGTACGTCCGCACCACCGCCGTCCCCGGGCCCGCCGCGTCCAGCGAGGCGGCGAGGTTGGCGATCGGTTCGATCTTCTCCCGCGGGGCGTCGATCACCACCGCCTTGTCATCCGGGGCGGCCATGATAACGATGCGGTCCGCGTCCTCCGCCCCCCCGCGCCCGCCCCGCCCGCGCGAAACGCTGCCCGGGTACAACTGCCCCAGGACGGGCGTGACCGCCGCCGCCGATGCGTTCTCCAGCCGCACGATCCGCGTCTCCCGCGCGGGGGAGTTCTGCGCGTCCAGCGAGGCGACCATGTCCTCGATCGCCTTGCGCTCGGACTCCGGGGCGCGCAGCAGGAGGCAGTTGGTGGAGCGGTCGGCCTGGATCGAAACGGTGGGCTGCTGCCCGCGCGGGGTGGGCGGGAGCATCCGCTGCATCGCCGCCGCCACGCTCGTCGCATCCGCGTTCGCCAGGCGGATCACCCGCACGATCCCATCCGCCGACGCCTGCTCCTGGTCGAGCCCGGCGATCAGGTCCTTGGCCATCGCGTGCTTGTCCGCCGTCGCCTGCACGATCACCGCGTTGCCCGCGGGGTGCTCGGCGATGCGGAGTTCGCCCTGCGCATCGCCCCCGCGCCCGCGGCGGGACGGGGCCCCCAGCATGGTCTCCAGCACGCCCGCCACGTCGCTCGCCCGCGCGTGCTTCAGCACGTACGTCTGCGTCCGCGACGCCAGCTCGGGGCTCTTGAGTTCCTTGACGATCTTCTCGATCCGCTCGAACTGCCCCCCCGTGGCCGTCACCAGGATGCGGTTGCCCGCCGTGTCCGCCTCGAAGCGCGGCTCGGGCTCCCCGCTTCCGCCGCGCTGCCCACGTTCCCTGGCGAACAGCCTCGCCAGCGAGCGGGCCATCTCCCGCGCGTCGCCCCCGTCGAGGGTGTAGATGCGGACCTCCTGCGGTCCGCCGGTCTCGGCGGCGAGGGAGGCGACGAGCTTGACGATCTCCTCGACCCGCGTGCGCGGGGCGTCCACGATCAGGGACTGGTCATCGGGGCTGGCGGTGAGGACGATCCGCTCGGGGTCGGGCGTCTGCGGGGCCCGCCCGCGGGAACGGGGGGTGACGGCCTCGGGGTAGAGTTGGGCGACGACGTCGGCCAGCGCGCCCGCCCCGCCCCCGGGCAGCGGGAGGATGCGGGTTTCGCGGGCCTGGCCCTCGTCGGTGCGGTCGAGTTCGGCGACGAGGGCTTCGAGGGTGTCGCGTTCGCTCCGCGGGGCGCGGAGGAGGATGGCGTTGGTGGAGCGGTCGGCCTGGACGTAGACGGTCTGCTCCTGCCCGCGGGCGGGGCGGGGGATCATCCGCTGGAGGGCGGCGGCGAGGGAGGCGGCGTCGGCGGAGTGGAGCTTGATGACCCGCACGTCCGCGTCGCCCTGGGCCTGGGGCTTGTCGAAGGTGGCGAGCAGTTCCTGGGCGCGGGCGTGGAGATCGGGGGCGGCGTGGAGGACGAGGGCGTTCTGCTCGGGGACGGTAGCGATGCGGGTGGCGGTGTCCCCGCCCCGCCCGCGGGCAGCGCCCTCGGTGAGCATGGCCTGCAGGAGGTTGGCCATCGCGTCGGCGGAGGCGAACTGGAGCGGGTAGGTCTTCGTCTCCGCGGTGGCGGCGGCGCCCTGGAGTTCCTGGACGGTCTTCTCGATGTCGGCGAGTTGGGCGGCGGTGGCGGAGACGAGCAGGCGGTTGGCGGCGGGGTCGGCCTCGAAGCGGGGCTCGACCTCGCCCGTCGCCCCGCGCGTGCGGCGGTCGGCGGCGAAGATGCGCTGGAGGGAGCGGGCGACGTCGCTCGCGCGGGCGGGGGCGGGCAGTTCGTACGTCCGCACCTCGCGGGCGCCCGTCGCCTCCTTGCTGTCCAACGAGCGGGCGAGGGCGGTGATGGCCTCGAGCTTCTCGCGGGGGGCGTCGATCACCAGCGAGCGATCGTCGGGCCCGGCGGAGATCACCACGCGCTCATCGTCGGTCGCCCCGGAGCGGCCGCGCTGCTCGGGGTAGAGCTGCACGAGGATGCCCCGCAGGGCGGAGGCGGAGGCGCTTTCGAGCTTGAGGATCTGCGTCTCCCGCACCGCCCCGCCGGTCTGGGCGTCCATGGCGGCGATGAGCTGCTCCAGTTCCTCCCGCCGGTCCGCGGGGGCGGACAGCAGGAGAGAGTTGGTGGAGCGGTCGGCCTGCACGAGGACCGATGCCGTCTGCCCCCGCGGGGTGGGGATCATCCGCTGCAGGGCGGAGGCGAGGGAGGCGGCGTCGGCGTGCTGGAGGCGGAGGACGCGGATGGTGCTCGCCTCGGAGAGCCCCTCGACGTCGAAGGTCGTGAGGAGGTCCTTGGCGAGGGCGATCTTGTCGGGCGGGCCCTGGACGAGGATGGCGTTGATGTGCGTCATCGCCGCGACGCGCGTGGGCAGGGACGTCGCCCCGCGGCCGCGCGAGCGGGAATCGTCGAGCATCGTCTGGAGGATCCCGACGACGTCGCTGCACTTGGCGTGCTGGAGGGCGAAGGTGTGGGTCTGGGCGGCGAGGACGGTGGCGGCCTGGATCTTCTCGATGAGGGTGTCGATGTCGGTGAACTGGGACTCAGTGGCGGCGATGAGGAGTTGGTTGGTGGCGGTGTCGGCCTCGAAGCGGGGGGCGGGTTCGGGGGGAGCGTTGCGGCGGGAGCGGTCCTCCTGGAAGAGGCGGGCGAGGGAGCGGGCGACTTCGCGGGCGTCGGCGTCGGCGAGTTGGTAGGTGCGGACCTGGAGCGTGGAGGTCGCCTGCTCCTGGTCCATCGCGGTGACGAGGGCGGCGAGGTCGCGCTGGTCGGCCTCGCAGGCGGAGGCGAGCAGGGCGTTGTCGCGGGCGGAGGGGGAGAGCGTGACGGGGATGTAGCCCGGGGTGCGGGCGTTGGCGCGGTTGCGGGTGTCGTAGATGGGGCGCAGGGCGCGGTGGAGGTCGTCGGCGGCGGCGTGGCGGAGGGGGATGCGGCGGGTGACGGCGGAGGCGGTGACGGCGGTGGACTGGGTGATGTCCTTGAGGATCGCCTCGACGGTGGGCCATTCGGAGGGGCTGGCGGAGACGATGAGGCAGTTGGTCTGGGGGTCGGACTCGACGCGGAGGTCGTCGGGGGAGCCCTGGCGGGCGGTGGAGTCCTTGAAGATGCGGACGAGGGCGGCCGCGAGCTGCCGGGCGTCCCCGCTCTCGAGGCGTACGACGCGGATCTCGCGGGGGCGGCGGTCGGCGGGGACGGGGGCGTCGAGGTCGGCGATGATGGCGGCGGCGCGGTCGATGTCGGAGGGCAGCCCGGCGACGACGAGGGAGTTGGTCCGCGGATCGGGGGAGACGGCGACGCGGGAGCGGCGTTGCCCGCGGTTGTCGAGGTCGCTGGCGGCGGCGGAGACGATCTCGCTCAGGGCGCGGGCGTCGGCGTGCTGGAGCGGGAAGATCCGCGTCCCCGACAGCACCGTCGTCTCGGTGTCCAGCTCGCGGATGATCTTCTCGATCCGCGACATCTTGTCCACCGGGGCCGCCACGATCAGCCGGTTGCCCGACGGGTCGGGCACGACCTGCCCGATGGCCTGCATGGTGTCCCGCCCGTTGACCTTCACCTGCTGCTGCGGCAGCACCGCCGACACCGTCGCGGCGATCTGGTCGGCGCGGACGTTCTTGAGCTGGAAGGTCCGCATGTCGCCCGACTCGACCTGCTCGTTGTCGAGGGAGGCGATCATGCGCTCGGCGAGGGCGAGGGGGTCCCCGGTCCCCATGAGGAACAGCGTGTTCGTGCGGTCGTCGGCGATGGCGTTGACGATCTCCGACGGGTCGATCGGCTGCGCGTCGTACCCCCCGCGCACGACCCCATACTTCCGCAGCGCCGCCGCCTTGTATCCGAAGAGGTCCTCGATGGTCCGCGCGACCTCGACCGCCGACGCGTGCTTCAGCGGGACGTCCTTCATCCGGCGGTCGCTGAGTTCCTCGCTGTCGAGCATCGCCAAAAAGTCGCGGACGTGCTGGGCGTTCTCGACGGTGTCCGTCAGCAGGATGCCCTTGCCCCGCGGCAGGGGCGTGATGGCCCCGAAGGAGGAAACCTTGCGAACCACGAGCTTCGTCGCCCCCTCCGCATCGAGGTGCCGCAACGGCAACAGGACGGTGACGACCTTGCCCGGCCGCTCGCCCTCGACCTCCACCAGCCCGCGGTGGTACGGCAGGGGCATCTGGGGGACCATCGACAGCGGGATGAGTTGGAGGTACCGCCCCTGCTCCATGAGGCGGTAGCCCCGCATGGAGAGGATGAGGTTGAGGGTGTCCATGGCCTCGTCGAGGCTGTAGGGCTCGGCGTCGAAGAACGTGAGTTCCCCGGGGACGTTGAGGTCCCCGATCAGCGGGCGGTCGGCCGATTGGGCGAAGCGGCGGACGACGTCCACCATGGGCATGTTCTTGTACTGGAAGACGAAGTCGCGTTTGGGCGCGGGCTGGGGCTTGGGTTCGGGCTTAGGTTCGGGCTTAGGTTCGGGTTTGGGTTCGGGTTTGGGGGCGGGCTTGGGTTCGGGCTTCGCCGTCGCGGCCGGGGCGGGGGCGGGCGGGGCGGCGGGCCGGGCCTGCGGTTCGGCCTTGGCGGCCGCCGCGGGGGGGGCGGCGGGAGCGGACGTGGGCTGAGGCTTCGCCGCCGCTGCTGGCGCGGGCGCGGGCTTCGCTTCAGGCGTCGGGGTCGCCTCGGGCGTCGGCTTGGCCTCGGGTGCTGGCGTCGGGGCGGGGGCGGGCTTCGCCTCGGGCGCGGGCGTTGGGGCGGGCTGCGGCGCGGCCGGTTGCGTCGTGGGCGCGGTCGCCTCCGCCGGTGCCGCCGGTTGCGTCGCGGCCGCGCCCTCCGCGAGCGCACCAGACGTCATGAGGCCCAGAACCAACCCAACGGCGAGTATGCCTTTTCGCAGCATGGTCGTACTCTCCTGCTGTCCGTACATCCGTTCTGCAACACTCCCCCCTCACGCGCCCCTGCCAACGGGAACCGCTCGCAGCCTGCCTCAGAACTCACCGCAGAGAACGCAGAGAAGTGAGTCAGACGACCACTCCATGCCTTCTCTGCGATCTCTGCGTTCTCCGCGGTGCAACCGGCGCCCGAACAGTCTCTAACCCGCCCCCCCGCTCTTGCCGTCCGCCGCGGTCGCCTTCTCCCGCAGCTCGGGGGGCAGGTCGGCGCTTCGCATCACGTACTTGTTGGCGACCGTCTCCCCGATCTCCACCGCCCAGTAGTTCCCGCCGATCCGCAGGATCACGCGCGAGGGCGACAGCTCCTTGGGGTTCCCATACAGCGGGCGGGGGCGGTAGTCGATCATCACCACCTCGCCCTTGCCCAGCGTCTGGCCCACCTTGTACGCCCGGGTCTCCCCGGTGTGCACGTGGCGGACGGACACCTCGGGCTCGCCCACCATCATGGTGAGCCCCACCACCCGCAGGGCGTCCTCCGGGTCCGACGGGGGGGGCGGGGGCGGCGGAGGCGGCGAGGCGCCGTCGCCCGACGGAGCGGGGGGCGGCGGATCGGATCGCGCCGTCTCCCGCGGCCTCGGGCGGTAGGGCCGGAACACGTCCCGCTGCGCGATGGTATCGTACCGGCGGCGAGCGTCGGTGTCGAGGTCGCCCCCGGGCTGGGTCGCCGCCTCCCCGCCCTCAGGGCGGCCCTCCAGCAGCAGCGTGAGGTACTGGAACTTCAGGTCCACCTTGCCCGTCCGGGGGTCGGGCGAGAGCGTGAGGTAGTCCACGCGGTGCAGCAGCGGGTCGCTCTCCAGCAGGTACAGGAAGTTCGTCACGTGGTCCAGGTTCCCGCGGATGGTGATCGAGCGCCCGACGAAGCGGTCGGCGTGGTCCGCCCGCCGCTGCAGGCGCCCCCCGTCCACGGGCGAGGACGAGAAGTGGTCGGTGCTCAGCCCCGCCTGCTCCATCAGCCGCACGAGGCGGGAGCGGACCTGCTCCTCGACCTCGGGGGCGGTCCCGGGGAGGGTGCGGCGGGCGTAGTCGCCCAGGGCGCGGGCGCGGCGGGCGAGGGAGGCCTTCTCCCGCTCGAGCTTGGCGATCTCGTTCCGCAGGCCCTTCGCCTGCCCCGTCACCGCCGCCAGCGGATCGAGGTACATCTTCTTGACCGTCGCGAAGCCCGCGAGGCCCAGGACGAAGACCCCCGCGACGGCGGCGAGCGTACGTTCGCGCTGCGTCATCGGCGGGTCCTCCCCGAGCGCGGTGCTTCCTCTCCGCCCTCCCAGCCCGGGCGGTCGTCGGGCGGGCGCGGGACGGCCGTCACCGCCGACAGGTTCGGGTCCGCCCCTTGCGGCCAGGCGAGCTTCATGTCGATGGTGTAGACGTAGTCGGGTTCGTTGGTGGTCTGGAAGCGCTCGGTCTCGACGCGGTACCCGCCGGACTCGAGCTTCTTGATGAGGTCCGTGATCGTCTCGCTCCGCTGCGCGCGGACGGTGAACGCCAGCGAGCGCCCGTTGGCCTTGAGGCCCGGGCGGGGGCGGATGTAGGCGTCGGCGGCCGAGGGGAACAGGTTCCCCACGTGCGCCATCCGCCCCAGCCAGTCCTCGTTCTCCTTCACCCACGCCTCGACCGCGTCGACGCGCTGGACCTGCTTCCGCAGCGCCTTGACCTCGTCGTCGAGGCTCTTCTTCGTCTTCGTCAGATCCCTCACCGCCTCGCGCTGCACATCGAGGCGGTCGCGCCCCATGACCACGCCCGCCCCGATCGCCGCGATCAGCACCGCCGCGACCGCCAGGCGGCGAACGCGGGTGTAGTCCCGCTTCACCGTGGGGCGCTTGGGGTGCAGGAAGTCGAACGGCAGGCGCCCGCCCCCGCTGCGGATCGCCAGCCCCAACGCCGAGATGAACTCCGACGCGTTGCCCTGCCCCTCCAGTTGCAGCGCGTCGGCGGCGTGGAGGATCTCGCAGGGCAGGTGCAGCCGCTCGCGGAGGCGCTCGCACAGCGCGTCCTCCACGCCCGTCCCACCGGCGACGAGGACGCGCGCGACGGCCGGCTCGCGCTGCACGTTCGAGATGCTCTGCAGCGACCGCGCCACCTCCGCCGCCAGGGCGCTCACCGCCTCCTCGACGGCGGGGGCGTCGGAGAGGTCGCGCGGGGGCGGAGTGCGGGTGGTGCCCGACCGCGAGAAGACCAGCAGTCCCCCGCTGAGGACCCCGATCTCCACCTCGTCGGCCGTCACGTGCACCACCGCCACCTGCTCGTCGGGCGCCATCGTCACGCAGCGCTCGACGCAGCCCTGGTCGGCGTAGGGGCGGAGGCCCAGGCGGAGGAGCTTGACGTTCGCGGCGGCGGCGATCTGCTGGAAGTAGTCCACCACGGGGATCTTGACGGCCGCCACCAGCACGTCCACCCCCGCCGACTCGTCCGCGCCGGTTTCCGCGTCGTAGTGCCGCCCGACCGTGAAGTCGATGATGGCCTCCTCGATGCGGAAGGGCAGTTCCTTGGCCATCTGGAACTGGACCATGGCGGCGAGGTCGTCGAGGTCGGTGCCCGGGGGCAGGGTGAGGGGCTTGAGGACGGCGTGGGCGCGGGGGACGCTCATCACCACGGGCGACTGGGCGATCTTCAGCCGCCTGAGCGCACTGGCGAGGAACACCCCCACGACGCGGGGATCGGAGATCTCGACGTCGGGGGGGATGGGGACCGCCGTCAGGCGGCGGAGGCGCGTGTGGTTGCCCGACCGTTCGCCCTGGACGACGCGGAGTTGGCGCGAATCGAAATCCACCGCCACGAACCGGCGCGGACGGACCGCGTGTCGCACCTTTCCCGCAAACGAGCCCATGCCCTACTCCATCCCTTCGACGGCCAGGGGCACGGGGGCGCCCAGGCGCGTCAGTTCGCGAAGATACACGATCCTCGGTTCGCCCTGCGCTACATCCACGATCGCCTCCAGCACGCAGAACCGCCCCCGCGGAACGGCGAACCCGACGCAGCGAACCCGGTACTGGAAGCTCCGCGCGGTCAGCAGCGGGGCTATCGTCTTAAACGCATCCGCCCCCAGGAGGTTCTCACTATATATCCACGCCGTCGTCGCCCGCCGCGAGGGGTCCAGGCGGGCGCGGGCGGCGAGGATCTCCCCGGCCGTCGCCTCCCCCAGCCCCCCCACCGCCGCCAGCACCGCCAGAGGCGCCGTATTCACATTCACCCGCCCGAGGCGCGGGATCGGCCCGCGGGGCCCCGCGGGCTGCGTGCTCAGGCGGTCGAGCACGAGGGGCAACTGCTCCGCCCCCACCCCGCTCTCGATCCACTGCCCGCTGGGCTGCTGGCTCTGCTGGTCCCGCCGATTTCTGCGCGAACGCCGTCCGCCCTCGGAGGTTCCGCGCAACTGATACCGCATGCCCAGCAACTCCACCGGGTCGCGGAAGCGGTTGCCCTCCTGGCGGTACTGGCGAATGAACTGCACCGTCTGCTCCGGGAGGCCCACGCTCCCCAGGCGGTTGAGGTCCTCCTCCCCGCCGTTGAGGTTCACCCGCGGGTTGCCCTCGCTGTCCACGTCGGGCTCGTAGCTCAGGACGGTGCACAGGTCGAGCAGCCCGCGGTCGAGCTGCCCGTCCCCGTCGTCGGGGGGGAAGCTTGCGAGCCCATCGTCCTCGCACGCGTCCAGCACGCCGTTGAGGTTGTGGTCCTCGCCGTACACCTCCAGCCCCGTGAACCCGCGGACGAGCAGCAGCTCCTCCACCGTCGCCAGCGCACCGTTGCGGATGACGTACGGGTGCGTGAGCTGGAGGTAGTACTCCTGCTCCGCGCCCTGGGGGCGGGGCTCGTCGTCGCGGTCGCGGTAGTCCAGCAGCGCGTCGAGGCGGTCGGGGGTCATCCCGGGCAGGGCCCCGAGGGTGGCCTCGTCGGCGGTGTTGAGGTTGATCCGCCCCGCCTCGTCGCTCACCCCGTATCGCGCCGCTGCCGAGTCCGCGAAGCTCGGGGCGTAGACGGTGAAGTACCACGTGTCGACCCCGTCGTTGTAGACGAGGCGGTTGCGGAAGAGCGTGGGGTTGTCGGTGAGCAGGTCGGGCTCGGCGAGGAGGGTGGGATCGGCGTGGGCGGCGCGGAGGGTCTCGGCGGCGAAGCGGATCCCGCTCATCGCCGTCAGGTACGCCTGCTGCCCCGTCCCTCGCTCGATCGACGCCCGCCGCTCCGCCTGCATGCGGTACAGCAGCGACGCGGCCAGCATCGCCGCCATCGCCGACACCACCAGCACCCCCGCCAGGACCGTCCCGCGGGCTGCCCGGGGAACCGCGTGATTTCGGATTTCGGATTTCGGATTTCGGATTTGCCGCTGGTGGATCGGGCGACGACAGGCAAGGTGCGGCCATGCCCCGACGGCCCATCGCACAGAGGCCCCAATCGGAAATTGGAAATTGAAAATTGAAAATCCCATCCCTATGCCGCCCCCCCTTCCTCGAGCGGTTCGTCCTCGCCCTCGTCGTCCTCGACGTCGTTCGCGTCGCCCGGGGCGTTGGGGTCGGCGACCTCCCCGCTCCGCGCGGTGATGGAGCGGACGGAGAGGGCGACGACGCGCTGGGATGTCTCGTGCTGCTCCAGGTAGTCCTCGACGGCCATCCCTTCGGGCAGCGGGCTGCGGCCCAGGGTGACGCGGACGGCCCGGGGGAGATCCTCGCCCTGCCACGACTTCACCCACGCGTCCCCCGTGTAGTACTCCAGGGCCAGGAACTTCACGTGCGGGGTCAGGAAGCCGACCTCGACCTGCTGCACGTCCCCCAGCACCTCGCCCTCCTCCACCCGCGGGGCCGTCAGCATGCTCTGCGACGTCCGCTCCAGCCCCTGGACGATCACGTTGCCCTCCTCGTCCCGCAGGGGCGCGCCCTGCTCGTCGCGGGGGATGCGAAGACGATACGAGACGATGCGGACATCGACCTCCCGGGCGGGAGCGGGCCGATCCGGCGCATCCTCCAGCCACACGCGGGCGGAAGGCACCTGCGAGCAGAGGAACCGCACGCTGTCCCCCGCGCCCTGCAGCGCCCCGCTCAGGAACGGGAACGTGCACGCCGACCGCAGCTCCCCCGCCATCCGCTCCATCACCAACTGCTCCCCCGTCACCTCGCTCGCCAACTCCCCCACCCGCCGCCGCACGTCCTTGGCCTCGAGGTGGAAGGCGAAGAGCGTCAGCATCAGCCCCGCCAGCAGGACCATCGCCAGGATGACCTCAAGGAGCGTCAGCCCCCGGCGATTACCGTGCGGGAAGTGCGTCATACCGCACCCCCATCAACATTCCTGATCCCGCACCGCGAACCCGTCTCCCCCAATTGGAAATTGAAAATCGAAAATCGAAAATCGAACTCCCCCCCTTCCCTCAATCGAGAATCGAAAATCGAAACTCCCCAATCCCCTCCCCCTCCCTCTTCCGCTTCCGCCCCCGCCCCCACGAGCATCGCCAGCGTGTGCCACACGCCCTCGGGCTCGTTGACGACGAGGATGCGGACGAGGCGGACGTTCATCCCCGGGAGCGTGGCGGGAACGTCCTCGGTGACGATCTGCCACGTCCACTCCTCCCCGAGGATCATCTCGAAGGGCGGTTCGGCGAAGGAGCGAGGGCCCGCGTCGCTGGGGGGCAGTTCCCCGCTCTCCACGTACGCCGCCACCGTCGCCGCCAGGTCCCCCGCCTTCGCCTCCAGGCGGCAGCGGCGAACGGCACCCAGGGACGCGTCGAACGCGCCCAGCACCACCCCCACCATGCCCGCGAAGAGCGTCATGGCGAGGATGATCTCCAGCAGCACGGCCCCGCGGGCCCTGCCCGCGGAGGGAATTGCGGATTGCCTCCGATTTCGGATTTGGGATTTCGGATTTCGGATTTGGGGCTGCCGCCCTGTGCCCCCGCGCGCGCCTGTTCCCTTTGCGCCTTTGCGCCTTTGCGTGAGCCCTTCCCCGCGTCCGTCACGAACGAGGTCGCCTCGCGCGGGGACCTGCGCGTGGGCGCCGGCCCCCAATCCGCAATCCGCAATCCGCAATCCGCAATTCCTCATCTCCCCTCCTCGCTCACGAGGGCCGGGTACTGCTCCTCGAGTTCGCTCGCGAGCAGGGAGCGGACCCGGACGGTCCCGTTGACCCCGTCGAGTTCGACGAGGGCGCGGCGGGGGTCGGTGGGGTCGGGGGGGGCGAGCACGATGCGGCCGCTGTCGCACGACCCGTCGGGCTCGAAGGTGATCGCGGCGAGGGCGGCAGGGTCGTCGGCCTCCCCGGCGAGGGCGGCGAGGACGGCTCGGCGGTGGGCGTCCTCGCCCCGCAGGTCCATGCGCAGGACGACGAGGCCGTCGGCGGGGAGGGTGTCGGACCAGGGGCAGTCGGTCCAGCGGGTGAAGGTTCCGGGGCTTTGGAGGGGATCGGCCTCGCGGAGGAGGATTGGTTGCGGCCCCTGCTCGGTCTCCTGCACGGAGAGGCGGAGGCGCGTCCCGCGGACGCCCGCCTCCGTCCTCGCCATCCGCAGGAGCGTCTCGAAGCGGTACACGCCCTCCTCGAACCGCGCCGCGTCCCGCTGCGGCTGGAGCAGGACGGCGCTGACGGTGACCATGAGCCCCAGCAGCACGAGGACCAGCATCATCTCGATGAGCGTCACGCCCGGCGCTTGGGGGGTGCGGGGGGCGCGCAAAGGGCAAGAGGCAGGCGCGGACAAGGAGCCGGCCTGCCTCTTGAGATCCATCTGCGTGCCCATGGCAAATCCTGGGGATAGTGTGTCACAACGGTACGCCCAGTCTAAACGCAGCGACCGGCCCCGGATTGCAGGATTGGGCGCCGCGGCGGGGATTCCCCGTCCCGCGTCGCGGGCCATCGCGAAGTTCGATTCGCCGGGCGCCGCGGGTTCGCAGAACCCGTGTTCCGCCGCCCGCTCGTACGAGCACGGCTGCAAACAGCGCAGCCGTGGCACCCGCGCCTGCGACTTTGCGATGCCCCTGATCCCGCGTCGAGGCGCCCGGGCGAGGCGGCCTACTCCGCCTTCGCCTCGGCGGCCCAGCGCTTGTCCTTGATGTCGTCGCCCTCGCCGCTCTCGTCCTCCCCGTTGGGCCCGAACGAGTAGATCCGCGGGACCTTGCGGCCGCTGTCTTCCTCCTCGACGACGCGGTACACCAGGGCGTTGCCCCACGCGTCGTTGAGGTCCTCCTGCGTCAGCATCGCCGACCACCGCTTGCCAAGCTCCTCGTTCTCGAACTCGGGCTTGGTGACGAGGGCGGCGAGGCCCTGGTCGTCGCTGGGGAACTGCTGCAGCGTGGTCTCGTAGACGTTGAGCTGGCCCATGGCCTTCTCGATCTTGAGCTGCGTCGTGTCGATCTTGGCCGTGTCCCGCGTGCCGACGAGCATCCTCACGCCCACCGTCGCCAGCATCCCGACGATCAGGATCACCAGCAGGACCTCGATCAGCGTCAAACCCTTGCGGCGTTGCACCCGCTTGTTCATCCGAGAGACTCCTTGTCTTGAGGCAATCAGCTATCAGCAGTCAGCTACCAGCACAGCAACCGGCTGTCGGCCATGCGCGGTTGGCGGTCGGGTCGGGCGGGTTGCCCGGCCCGGACCGGCGGTCCGGGAACCGCCGGCCCGCATCTCTTCCTATAACCCGCATCCTCATCGAAGTGTCCGCGACATGCTGAAAATCGGAAAGAACAGCCCCAGCGCCACGAACGCGATCACGCCCGCGATGACGACGAGGATGAGGGGCTCCATGAGGCGGACGACGACTTCGAGCTTGCGGTTGGCGCGGCGCTCGACGGTGTCGGCGATCTGGAGGAGGACCTTCTCGAGCTGGTTGGACTCCTCGGCGACGGCGATCATCTCGACGACCTCGGGCGGGAACAGCCCGCTCTCGGACAGCGGGCCCGCCAGCGACTCCCCCGCCCGGACGCTCTCGGCGGCCGTGTCGATCACGCCCGCCAGGACGGTGGACCCGGCGGCGTCGCGGCTGATGGAAAGCGCCTGCAGGATCGGGACCCCGTTCTTCATCAGCGTCCCCAGGATGCGGCAGAACCGCGTGATCGCCACCGCCGAGATCAGCGAGCCCACCAGCGGGACGCGCAACTGCGCCCGCTCCCACCACCGCCGCCCCGTCCCGCTCCGCAGCACGGACACGACGGCCGCCCCGGTCGCCACCGCCCCCGCCAGCACCAGCGGCCAGTGCCAGACCAGCACGTCGCTCGTGGCGAACAGGATCCGCGTGGGGACCGGGAGCGGGACGTTCTCGAACATCGTGCGGAACTGCGGGACCAGCCACAACAGCACGAAGAGGATCGCCCCGAGCCCCAGCGTGACCAGCACGGCCGGGTAGATCAGCGCCCCGCGGACGCGGGAGCGGAGGTCGTCGATGCGTTCGAGGTACTCCCCGAGGTTGGCGAGGGTGTCTTCGAGGAACCCGCCGCGTTCGGCGGCGCGGATCATGGCGGCGTGGAGGGAGGGGAAGGCGGTTCCCTGGGCGGAGAGGGCCTCGGCGAGGGCTTTGCCTTCGGCGACGTCGTCGCGGACGCGGGTCATGACGCCCTGCACGGCGGGGTTGGGGGCGGCGTGGATGATCGTACCCAGCGCCCGCAGCAGCGGGACGCCCGCGTTGAGCAGGTCCGCGAGCTGGGCGTAGATCAGCGACAGGTCCCGCGAGCGGACCTTCCCCGACGCCACCCGCACCTGCCCCCGCGCCTCCTCCACCCGCACGGGGAAGAGCGAGTTCTCATCGAGCGTCCGCAGGACGGCCGATTCGTTGTCCGCCTGCATCCGCCCGCGGACCTCCTCGCCCGTAGCGCTCTTCGCGATGTACTCGAATGTCGCCATTAGATCTTGGAACACCGGACGACTTCGTCGGGCGTCGTCACCCCCGCGCGGACCTTGAGCCACCCGTCCTCGCGGAGCAGGCGGAGGCCCTCGGACTTGGCGACCTGGAGGATGTCCGTCGCCGACGCGCGGGCCATGATCCGCTCGCGGACGGGCTCGGTGACGGTCATCAGCTCGAACAGGCCCGCCCGCCCGAGGTATCCGGTGTGCAGGCACCGCCGGCACCCCGCGCCGCGCCAGAGCGTCTCGCCCTGGCGATACCCGAAGTCCGCCGGCAGGCGGTCGGGGTCGGCGGCGTACTCCTCGCGGCAGTGCGGGCAGATCATCCGCACCAGCCGCTGCGCCATCGCCGCCTCCAGCGTGCTGGTGACGAGGAACGGCTCGATGCCCATGTCCAGCAGCCGCGTCGCGGCCGAGCACGAGTCGTTGGTGTGCAGCGTGCTGAGCACGAGGTGCCCGGTGAGGGAGGCCTGGATGGCGGCGTCGGCGGTTTCGCGGTCGCGGATCTCGCCGATCATCACCACGTCGGGGTCGTGGCGGAGGATGGCCCGCAGCCCGCGGGCGAAGGTCATCCCGATCTTCGGGGCGATGGGGATCTGGTTCACCCCGTCGAGGTGGTACTCCACCGGGTCCTCGACGGTGAGGACCTTGACCCCGGGGGAGACCACCTCTTGGAGGGCGGCGTAGAGGGTGGTGGTCTTCCCGCTCCCCGTCGGGCCCGTGACGAGGAGGATCCCGTGGGGGCGGGTGATGAGGTTGCGGAAGACGGCGAAGGTGTCCTCGGCCATCCCGAGCTGCGGGAGCGTGTAGAGCACCTTGGACTTGTCGAGGAGGCGCATGACGATGCCCTCCCCGAAGAGCATGGGGATCACGCTGACGCGCACGTCCACCTGCCGCCCGCCGATGTTGAGGTTGATCCGCCCGTCCTGGGGGAGGCGTTTCTCGGCGATGTTGAGGTGGGCCATGATCTTGATGCGGGAGATGATCGCCGCCTGGAACCGCCGGATCTCCGGGGGCAGGGACGCCTTGTGCAGGACCCCGTCGACGCGGTAGCGGATGTCGAGCCCGTTCTCGTAGGGCTCGACGTGGATGTCGCTCGCCCGCTCGTCGAGGGCCTCGACGAAGACCTGGTTGACCAGCTTGATGACGCTGGCCTCCTGGGCCTGTTCGAGGATGTTCTCCGCCTGCTCGGACCCGTCGTCGCGGACCTCGATGTCGTCGGTGGACATCATCTCCTCGACGGTGTCCCCGCCCACCCCGTAGTGGGCCTTGATGATCTTGCGGATCTCGTCCTCGGGGGCGAGGGCGGGTTCGACCTCGAGGCTCGTCAGCAGGCGGATCTCGTCGAAGACGTACAGGTCGTACGGGTCGCTGGTGGCCACCACCAGCGTCCCGTTGGACCGGGAGACGGGGACGACGTTCTTGCGGTAGACGAGCTTGGGCGGGAGCATGCGGAGCATCTCGACGTCCACGTTCGCCCCGGCGAGGTCGACCAGGGGGATGGCGAGCTGGGCGCTCATCTCCGCCAGCAGGTCATCCTCCTTGAGGTACCCCAGCGAGATCAGCGCACGGTCCACGCGGAGCCCCGCGCTTTTGCGCAGCTCCGACGCCTCCGAGACCTGCTCCTCGGTCACCAGTCCCTTTTCCAGCAGCGCTTCGACGATACTCATGGCGGCGCGCTCCCGTTCTTGCCACAGCGGCCCACGGCGCACGACGGCCCCCGCGTCGGTCACCTTTCCAGTTCAACGCACGAGTCCGCCGGAAGTTTCAGGGAAATCCGGGTGCACGACCGTATCTGCGCAGCAACGGTGCATGGGGTGCCACCCTCAAGCGGCGTTGTTTG
>JAWLCQ010000021.1:0-45112 GCA_041687095.1 Phycisphaerae bacterium
GCCATTCGGCCTCTCCACCGTCCTTTCCGGTCCAATATTCTCTACGTATCGAACCCGCAAAAATGTGATAAAGAGACAGCCCCGAGGGGAGAGGGGTTGATCGCCTCTCCCCCGGGGGAGAAGGGTTGACCGTCTCGCTGCCCGGGGAGGGGGGGTGATCGCCTCGCCGCTCGGGGAGAGGGGGGCCGCGCTCGCTGGCCGGGATGTCTCGCTACTTCAGTATCTGCTCCGCCTCGCCGCGGTCCAGCACGTTCAGGACCAGCGGCTGGGACTGGTCGGACTGCGACTGCTGCCAGGTCGCGTAGAACGCGTCGTCGGTCGCCAGCACGTCCACGTAGCGCGAGCAGCCGGTCCCGTGCGGGGACACGAACGCCGGTCCGATCACGCTCAAACGCTCCACCCGCCGCAGGTCTTTTTCGGGGGCGAATGCCACGCCCCCGAGTTCCTCGCACGAATGCCCGCGAGGCCGCCGCACCCCCGACCCGTGCTGCTCGTGCGACCGCATGCACTCCGCCCCATCATAGAAGACGAGGACGAGCGGATCGCACTTGGCGAACTCGCCCACGGGGGGCACGCGGAGCAGGTGGGTCATGCGGGTGACGGCAACGTCCCAGGTCATCCCGCGGGGGAAGAAGTCATGCACCGGGGGAGCGAAGGCGTCGCTGATGGCCGATCGGAGCGTGTACCCCGAGTTCGAGCTGGACCACGAGAACGGGTGCGTGCAGAACCCCAGGACCACCGTCCCGTCGGAACGGTCGTACACCAGCGGGTCCTTCACGTGCCACCACCGCGGGTCGCTGCCCGCGAGGACGGTCTGCGGACTCGCGCCCTTGAGGCCTTCGACATCACCGGCCGCCAGCCGCTCGATGGACCACACGCCTGTCCCGGGCTTGAGGAAGGATTCGAGCCCCTGCGGGTATCCGATCCCGTCCTTCTCGGTGGAGACGAACAGCTCCGCGCCCTTGTCCGTCACGCGAAGGGCGGAGCCCTCGATCGACAGCACCTTCCGCCCGGGCAGGTCGAGGTCGCTCTTGGACCACGAGACGGCTTTGCGGAAGGTGGATCCGTTGTCGTCGGAGCGGAAGATGGCGAGTTCGAGCCCGCGCGCACCGGCGGCGAGCCCGGTGCGGGAGTCGCCCGCGTTGCGGTATCGCCCGACGACGTAGAGGGCCCCGTCGGCCCCGCGGACCATGTTCCCGCCCCCGAACCAGAAGCCCGAGGCGCTGTCCTGCCCCGGGACGATGATGCGGGCGCGGTCCTGGTTCACCAGGGCGTGGGCGAAGGCGAGCAGCTTGTCGCGTTGCGTTTCCGAAAGCATGCAGACTCCTTGGAAGATTGCGGATTGCGGATTGTGGATTGCGGATTGTCGGAGGGCAAGCGTTTGTTCAGGATCAGGCGTCTCTGGGGGGCTTTCACCGCAAAGGCCGCGATGGTCGCAAAGGGGGGAATAAGAGGGGAACGGAGTGTGCCTCTTTGCGTCCTTTGCGATCTCTGCGGTGAGTGCCACAGGCCATGCCGCGTTGCTCCCGGAAAGAAACGCAGGTCCGCAAGCGTACGCCGGACCCACCGACAAACCGCAATCCGCAATTCTCACGAAAGATAGGGGAGCTTCTTCAGCAGGTCAAACGCCGGCTCGACCCTCGCGCGGTTCTCCGCGAGTTTCGCCACCAGGGGGGCGGGGTCGAGCTGGCGGGGGGTGATGTCGTTCTGGATCGACATCGCCGCCGCCAGACCGGCCGCCTCGCCGGTGGCCATGCACGTCTGCTGGATGCGGAGGGAGGATTCGGCGCGGTGCTCGGCCGACAGGCAGCGTCCGGCGACGAGGAGGTTGTCCACGCCCGCCGCGACGATCGCCCCGTAGCGGATGTCGTAGTACTCGCCCGCGGCGAGTTGGGCCTTGCGCTGGTTGTGCTCCGCCGATCCATAGGGGACGGCGGGGGCGGTGTAGCTGTCGGCCGGCCAGACGTCGATGTTCCAGCTCCCGCGGGCGATCCCGTCGGGGTACTTGCGGAACTCGATGGCGTCGGTGTCGGTGACGGTGGCGAGGCCGTGGACGCGGCGGGACGAGCGGAGGCCGATCTGTGCGGAGGTGTCCAGCAGGTACGATTGCTCGAGCCCGGGGACGTGCTTGCGCATGAACTCGCTGGCCTGGCGGGCCTGCTCGCGGCCCTCGCGTTCGGCGGCGCTGAACGCCCAGGGGTCCAGGGGGTCGGTCTGGAGCACGCGGGAGATGACGCTGAGGGTCTCGCGGCGCTCGGCGGGCAGCCGCCAGAGCCACCCGCGGATGTAGCCCAGCAGGCGGTCCTTGGTGGTGAGCACGGGGTGGGTGACCTCCCCGCGGGCGATGGCGTCGTCGAGGGCGGCGGATATGGGCTTCATCTGCTCCTCGGTGAACGGTCCCCGCGTGGGATCCACGTTGCCCATGCGGAAGACCTTCGTCAGCGCCATGGCGTAGAGGTGTTCCCCGTCGCCCTGGTCCCAGGGGACGCCCGCGCGGTCGCAGACGACCCCGTCTCCGGTGGCGTCGATGACGCGCTTCGCAAGCAGGGCGCGGCGGCCGGCGCGGGTTTCGGCGAGGATCCCGCGGCAGGCGCCGTCCTCGACAACCGCCCCCGCCGACAGGGCGTGATGCAGGATCCTCACGCCCGCATCGCTGGCGAGTTCGTCCCAGGCGTACTTGACCCTCTCGGGATCGACGGCGGCGCGGAGGTTGGCCCCGGGCACGCCCACCAGTTCGCTCACCCCGTCCCGCCGCTTGAGCGCATGGATGTACTCGTGCCACACCCCCTGGAAGTCCACACCGTTGGTGGAGAGGATGACGGCGACGAGCTGGGAGACGGTCGCACCGCCCAGATATCCGTCCTTCTCGACGAGGAGGGTCTCGGCCCCGGCGCGGGCGGCGGCGATGGCGGCGGCGCACCCGGCGGGCCCGCCCCCGACGACCACGACGTCCCACGAGCCCAGGACGGGCACGTCGCGCTGCGGTTCCCGAATCGTTTGAGTGTTCATGGGGGATCATTCTCGCGCAAAGGCGCAGAGGCGCAAAGGGAAAAAAGGCACCGGGGCCGCATCCTCCACCGGCCCGTCCGTCCACGCGGGCGCTTCAACGCCCTCTGTCCCGGGGCAAGGGCCTCTGCACAACTCGTCTTTCCTCCTTGCGAACGCAGGGATGCAGGGGATGCACGGGACCGGAGCGAGCAGACTCCCATCCCGTGCATCCCCATGCATTCCTGCCTGCCTTGCAGGATGTGTGGAGGCCAATGGCCCTGGGTTTGGGGGCGGGGAGGTTGATAGGGCACTGGGAGCGTCCTATCCTTCTGAACGGTGGGCGCTGTCGTCGGGGAACGCCCGCTTGGGGGGCTCCGGATCGTCGGGGCTCCGCAGGATGTTCACTCCGCAGTGGGAAAGGGGAAGGGTATGCTCTCTCTGTTCTGCGCCGGATCATGGCGTGACGGTCGGTCCGCGTTCTCGCCGCACACCGAGTTGACACTGGAGCCGCTGGAGCCCCGCCTGCTGCTCAGCGGTTCCCCGGGCGCGGACAGTGCCTGGGAGGCGATCACGATCTTTGATGACCCCGCCCCGCCCGACGTGGTGGTGCTGGAGGCGGACAGCCCGTCGCGGACCTTCTCCGCCGGGGCCGCCTTCCCCGTGCGGGTCTACGTGCAGAACCGTGGGGGAATGAGCTTCGCCGGCAACTGCCGGGTCGAGGCCCGCCTGTCCCTCGATCCCGTCTGGGGCAACTGGGACGACATCGTCCTGCAGCAGTGGACCCAGATGGTGCGGCTGGAGCCCGGGGACGATCGCCTCTTCGCCAACACCGCCGCCATCCCGAACTCCGTACCGAGCGGCCGGTACTACTACGCCGCCCAGGTCACCGCCACCGGGGACGCCAACCCCAACAACAACGTCTACTGGACGCCCACGGCGGACATCACGCTCGACATCGGGGGCGGCAGCGACGACGACGACCAGATCGGGGAGGCCCGCCCGCTGCCCATCGGGGCGACCCACGCGGCGACGCTCGACAGCGCGTGGGACGTCGACATGTACCGCATCTTCGGGGTGAGTGGGCAATCCGTCGGCCTCGACACGGACATCGGCCCCGTCGGGACGCCGGGCGACACGATGCTGCGGCTGTTCGACGGTACGGGGCGAATGGTGGCATCGAGCGACAACCACCTGGCGCCCGGGGAGTCGCTGGGGCCCAACAGCGAGTTCGAGTCCTACCTCCAGTACACGTTCCCGCAGACGGGCTTCTACTACGTGGGCGTTTCCAGCGCTCCCAACCGGAGCTACGACCCCATCACGGGCCTGGACGACATGGGGGGCGGTGCGCGGTGCGCGTACCAGCTCGTCATTACCGGCGATGCGATCGCCAACCTCACGACGACGCAGCTCGACTGCATCGTCGGGCCCTACTTCCCCCGCGCCGGCCTGGAGGGCAGCGTGACCGTCGCCAACACCGGTTCCGGCGACGCCAGGGCGGGGTTCGAGTACGAGGTCCGCCTGTCCGTCGACCAGGTCTGGGGCAACGCGGACGACATCCTCATCTCGACGGGGTCGGTCAGCGGAGCGCTGGGGGCCGGGGCGTCCACCACCCTGGACACGCTGGGCGACCTGCCCGGCAACATTGCCCCGGGAGCGTACTTCGTCGGGTTCATGGCCGATACCGGCTATGCGGTCGGGGAGGTCGACGACGCCGACAACCTCCGCTGGAGCGCGGGCATGATCCGCGTCCAGCAGGACGCTCCGGACCTGGCGGTCCGGGACGCGAACGTGGCGACGGGGACGTTTCTCCCGCAGGACACGCTGGTGGGCACGTGGACGCGGGCCAACGTGGGCGCCGGGCCCGCCGAAGCCTTCCGCGTCGAGGCCCGCCTGTCCACCGACACCACCTGGGGCAACGACGACGACATCGTCATCTACGTCTACGACGACGTGGACGGGGTGCAGGGGAACACGGGCGAGAGCGGCGGGGGGGTGCTGCAGATCCCGTGGTACACCCCCGCGGGCCAGTACTACGCCGCCGTCCGCCTCGACGCCGCCGCCCGCCTCCCCGAGGCCGAAGAGGCCAACAACACCTGGTGGTCCGCCTCCGCGGGCATCAACGTGCTGGACGTGAGGGGCGTATTCCACGAGAACTGGTACCTCACGCAGTACCCCGAGGTCAACGCCGCCCTCGCCGCCGGGGCCCTGAGCAGCGGCTATGAGCACTTCGCCCGCTGGGGCGTCCGTGAGAACCGCTCCCCGCACCCCTACTTCGACGCCGCACAGTACGCCGCGCTCTACCCGGATACTGCCTCGGAGGGGGTGTTCCATCACTTCCTGCGGACCGGGCAGTACGAGGGCCGCTCCGCCCACTGGGCGTTCGACCACTCCTACTACGTGGGCCGCAACACCGACATCCCCATCGGGATGGGGGCGTGGGAGCATTTCGTCCGCCAGGGCCAGTACGAGCCCCCGCGCGACCCCACCCCGTTCTTCGACACCTCGTACTACCTGGCCTCCAACCCCGATGTCGCCGCCGCCGCCGTCCCCGCTCTGGAGCACTTCCTCCGCTGGGGCCGCTCCGACCTGTGGCGCAATCCGCACGCGTTCTTCAACACCCAGTACTACCTCGCGATGAACGGGGACATCGCTCCGGAGATCCTGGGGGGGAGCGTATCGGCCCTGGAGCACTTCGCCCGCTGGGGCGTGTACAACGACCGGACCTGCCATCCCTACTGGGTCCCCGACAGCTACCGCCAGGCCAACCCCGACCTCGCCTCGTCGGCCCTGCCCATGTGGCGGCACTTCGCCCAGGAGGGCATGGGCGAAGGGCGCAACCCCGGGCACTACTTCAACTCCGCGTACTATGGCGAGACGTATCCCGAAATCGTCTCCGCCGTGACCAACGGAAGCTTCGTCAGCGTCTTCGAGCATTTCCTGCTGTACGGTCAGTTCGAGGAGCGCAACCCGCACCCGTACTTCAACGCGGCCCTGTACCTGGCGGAGAACCCGGACGTGGCGGGGGCGGGGCTCACCATCTCGCCCTACGAGCACTTCGTCCGCTGGGGCCAGTTCGAGGGCCGCCCCTGCAGCCCGCTGTTCAGCACGGCCGAGTACCTCGCGGAGCACCCCGAGGCGCTCGAGACCGGGGAGGGCCCGCTGGGGCACTTCCTGCGCTGGGGGCAGTACGCGGGCTCGTCGGGCCACTGGGCCTTCGACGCCCTGTACTACCTGGACCACAACCCCGACATCGCCGCCGCCGGGCTGACGATCTCACCCTACGAGCACTTCGTCCGCTTCGGGCAGTTCGAGGGCCGCGCCTGCAGCCCGTACTTCGACGCCGAGTACTACCTCGCCGAGAACCCCAGCGTCGCCAAGGACCCGCTGGGCCCCTGGGAACACTTCCTCCGCTGGGGGCAGTACGGCGGGCTGCCTGTGCAGTGGACCTTCGACCATGGGTACTACCTGGCCCACAACCCCGACGTCGCCTCCGCCGGGCTGACGATCTCGCCGTATGAGCACTTCGTCCGCTGGGGCCAGTTCGAGGGCCGCTCCTGCAGCGTGTACTTCGACGCCGGGCACTACCTCGGTGCCAACCCTCACGTCCCCGCCACCGGCATGGGCCCGTGGGAGCACTTCCTCCGCCAGGGGCAGTTCCAGGACGCCGTCGTGCACTGGGCGTTCGACGGGGCGTACTACCTCCGCGAGAACCCCGACCTCGCCGAACTCACCGTCTCGCCCTATGAGCACTTCGCCCGCTGGGGCCAGTTCGAGGGCCGCCCCTGCAGCGCGTTCTTCGACGCCGCGCACTACCTCGCCGAAAACCGCGACGTCGCCTCCGCCCGAATGGGCGCGTGGGACCACTTCCTCCTCTGGGGCCAGCACGAGACCTGGCGCAACCCCAGCCCGCTCTTCAACACCGCCTTCTACCTCGAAGCCAACCCCGACGTGGCCGCGGCAGTCACCGACGCGGGCGTGGCGCCCCTCGAGCACTTCTCGCAGTGGGGTGTCTACGAGAACCGCGCCTGCCACCCGTTCTGGCACAGCGGCAGCTACCTCCAGGCCAACTCCGACCTGCCCACCGGTACGCCCCTGTGGCTGCACTTCGTGGAGCAGGGCATGGATGCGGGCCGCTCCCCCGGACACTACTTCGACCCCGAGTTCTACGCGGCCACCTACCCCGACGTCGTCGCCGCCGTCACCGACGGGGCGATCGGCAGCCTGTTCGAGCACTACCTCCGCTGGGGCCAGTTCCAGGAGTACCGGCCGCACTGGGCGTTCGACGAGGACTTCTACCTCACCGAAAACCCCGACGTGCGGTCCGCGAGGCTTTTCTCAGCCTATGAGCA
The DNA here is from genome assembly GCA_041687095.1 of Phycisphaerae bacterium. GTDB lineage: Bacteria > Planctomycetota > Phycisphaerae > SM23-33 > SM23-33 > JAWLCQ01. Next base: position 7,338 of record JAWLCQ010000021.1, read on the forward strand.
CTTCGTCCGCCGGGGCCAGTACGAGGGCCGCCCCTGCAGCCTGCTCTTCGATACCGCCTTCTACCTCCAGGCCAATCCCGACGTCGCCGCCGCCGGGATCGGCCCGTGGGACCACTTCCTGCTCTGGGGCCAGCACGAGGACCTCCGCGACCCCAACCTGCTGTTCGACACCGACTTCTACCTGGACGCCAACCCCGCCGCCGCCGCCGCCGTGGCGGACGGGACGATGTCGGCCCTGGAGCACTTCGCCCGCGTGGGCCTCGCCGAGGACCGGCGCTGCCATCCGTACTGGACCCCCGACAGCTACCGCGAGATGTACCCCTCCGTGCCCGCCGATACCCCCGCGTGGGAGGACTTCATGGAGCAGGGGCTCGAGCGAGGCCGTGCCCCCGGGCACTACTTCGACAAGGACTTCTACGCCGAGACCTACCCCGAAGCCCCCGCCGCCGTCGCCGGCGGGGCCTACCGGAGCGTCTTTGAGCACTTCCTGCGGCAGGGCCAGTACGACTCCCTGAACCCCCATCCGTACTTCGACGCGGAGTACTACCTCCAGGAGAACCCCACCATCGCCGCCGAGGCCCCCCCGTCGCCGTACGAACACTTCGTGCGGTACGGGCAGTTCGGCGGCACGAGCCGTCCGTGCCTGCTGTTCTGCGAGCAGGACTACCGCGCCCTGCATCCCGAGGTCGATGACGCCATCCTCACGGGGCAGGCGGCGACGGGCTTCGAGCATTTCCTCCGCTTCGGGCGCTCCGCCGACGCGGCGGCGATGATCGTGTTCGACAGCGATTTCTACCTCGCCCAGTACCCCGACGCCGCGTCCGCCATCGGGAGCGGCGGCATCCGCTGTGCGTACGACCATTACGCGGTGCATGGGTTCCGCGAGGCCCGCCTCCCCTCGCCGTACTACGACGAAACCTGGTACCGCACCACCTACCCCGACGTGGACACCCTCGTCACCGAAGGGACGCTCCCCAACGGGTTCCTGCACTACCTGCGGCACGGCATGGCCGAGGGGCGCAGCCCCTCCACGAGCTTCGATGAGACGTGGTATCGCACCGAGTACCCCGACACCCTCGACGCCGTCGCCGCCGGGACCTGCCGAGGAGGGCTGGAGCACTTCCTCCTCTGGGGCCACGCCCAGGGCCGCCAGCCCCTGCCCCCGCCCCCGCCGACCCCGGACCCGACGCCCGACCCGGACCCCGACCCGACGCCGGACCCAGACCCGACGCCAGACCCGGACCCCGATCCGGCACCCGATCCCGACCCGCCCATCGTGCCGTAAGGCCTGCGTCAGCCCTCCCCCTGCGCTGCGGGTCCCCGACCCGCGGCGCACGGGGGGGGAGGGCACGTTGCTCCACACATCTCGGCACCCTGCGCCGGTCAGCCCAGGGTCTGCCTGTCGTCTCGGACAGGGAGCTTCGGGAGTCCCGGCGGGGAGTTCCGGCGGCGGGCCCCGGGAGTTCCGGAAACCCGTCCCTGCCGGGACGCCCGTGCCACCCCGCTGGGGCCGTTCCATGAACGGTTACACTTCGCAGATACGGTCATGCACCGGCCCGTGCAGGGCCATCGCCAACTCGCAGTCGCGGGTGCCACGGCTGCGCTGTTTGCAGCCGTGCTCCCACGAGTGTGCGGCGGAACACGGGTTCTGCAACCCCGTAGCGCCCCGCGAACCGGACTTCGCGATGGCCCCGGCGGCCCGTCTCGGACGTTTGACTTGCGGACTTGGGGGGCGTATCATCCCGGCCGCGGTGCGGAACTCGCGGCGTCGGACCATGCCGCGAACCGCCCGGGCAAAGGAGCGGGATGAGGTCCAACGCTGTGACAACGCGCGCAACGGCGGCGATAGCCATTCCGAAACCGAGCCCCCCGGATGCCACGGGTTCGCACAACCCGTGCCCTTCGCGGAGGGGAGAGCCGCACGGCTGCACCCAGCGCCGCCGCGGCGCCCTGCGCACCGGGCTGCGGGCGGAGCGGAGCGTGGCGTCTGCCCTGACCGGGCTGCGGGCGGTGGTGCTGGCGGGCGTGATGCTGTCCGCCGGATCGGCCGCCTTCGGTCAGGCCGGCGCCTACCTCCATGACGACGCCCGCATCTCCGGGTCGCAGGTCTACGCCTTCCAGGACGCCGGGCGGACCGTGACCATGGTCCTGGGCGACTTCCGCCTCGCCCTCGCCGGGCGCGTGGTCACCGCCCGCAACGGCGTCCTCTGGGTCCAGACCGATCAACAGGGCGGGGTCACCCGCCACACCCTCACCGTCTACGCCGAGGGCGACGCCACTGTTCGCGAGCCCGACGGGCCCGTCACCCGCGACGCGGCGATGCTCATCACCGTTCGCCTCCAGGGCCGCGTCCTCACCACCAACGTCCTGCCCGGGGAGTCGCTGAAGCAGTACCCGCTGTACGAGCGGGCGGCGGCGTTCCGGGAGGCGGCGAGGGCGGTCCCGCCCCGCGGGCAGCCGCCCCTGCTGATCCGCCGCGCCACGCCTCCGCCCCCGCCCGCCCCGGGCCCGTCCGCGGCGCCCGACGGCCCCGCCGCCGCTCCCGATGCCGCCACTCCCGAGGCCCCCGCTCCCGTGCCGCCCCCGCCCCCGGACGCCGTCGAGTCCGACACGCCCGTCGAGCCCGTCTACTTCCACGCCGGGCAGGTCGTCAGCGAGCCCCTCGCCCCCGAGGACCCCAACGGGCCCGAGCGCGGAGCGGTGCAGCGGGTGGTCGTGGCGCGGGAGAACGTGTACCTCTCGCAGGGCAACCCCGACAGCGACCTGTTCCTGGAGGTCCGGGCGCAGCGGGCGGTGATCTTTACGGCCCGGCGGCCCCCGACGGAGGGGGGCGGGCCTCCCACCACGCCCGACGTCGGGGGGGTGGGGACAGACCTCCCGACGGCCGACCCCAACCAGGACGACTGGGAGGAGACGATCGTCGGGGCGTACCTGGAGGGCGACGTGGTGATCGCCCGCGGCGAGCGGTATCTCCGCGGGGAGCGGGCGTACTACGACTTCGTCGCCAATCGCGCCCTCATGCCCCACGCCGTCTTCCGCACCCGCCAGGAGCAGCGGAACATCCCCATCTTCATCCGTGCCGAGGAGGCCCGGCTGCTCAGCGCCCGCGAGCTGTGGTTCCGCGACGCCCGCCTCTCCTCCAGCGACTTCTACACGCCCACCTACCACATCGGCGTGGCCGAACTCTACGTGATGGACCAGACGCCCTACGACGCCAAGGGCATGCAGATCGGCGAGCGGAGCTACCAGGCGGAGATGAAGCACACGACCTTCAACGTCCGCACGCTGCCCCTGCTGTACCTGCCGTACCAGGCAGGGGACCTCACCGACACGGACGTGCCCCTTCGCAGCCTCCAGATGGGCAAGGACGGGGAGTTCGGATTCGGCGTGGAGTCGCGGTGGCACCTCTTCCGCCTTCTGGGCCTGGTCCAGCCCAAGGGCTTCAAGGCCTACCTCGACGCCGACTTCTATGAGCGCGGGCTCATGCTGGGCGCGAGCAACCGCTACGCCCGCGACACGTTCACCGGCTATGACCTGATCTACGGCATGTGGGACCGGAAGCAGAAGGACACCTTCGGGGAGGACCGCGAGGACATCGCGGCCCCGGACACCCGCGGGCGGTTCCTCGCCCGCCACAAGCACTTCCTGCCCAACAACTGGCAGCTCCAGCTCGAGGCGAGCTACGTCTGCGACGAGAACTTCCTCGAGGAGTTCTTCAACTCCGAGTTCTGGTCGGGCAAGGAGCAGGAGACGCTCGCCTACGCCAAGAAACAGGAGGAGAACTGGGCGTTCACCTCGCTGCTGAAGGTGCGGCTGAACGACTGGCAGTCGCAGGCCGAGTCGATGCCCGACCTGGGATTCCACGTGATCGGCGAGTCGGTCGCCGACGACCTGCTGACGCTCTACAGCGAATCGCACGCCGGGCTCAAACGCTTCCGCCCCGGCGACGACGATGACGACCCCAGCTCGCGGATCTTCGCCCGCGGGGACACGCGGAACGAGGTGGATTTCCCGCTGCACTTCGGGCCCCTGAACGTCATGCCCTACGCCGTCGGGCGGGCGACCTACTGGGACGACGCCCGCCCCCAAGGCGAGAAGTGCCGCCCCTACGGGCAACTCGGGGTGCGGGCGAACACGCACCTGTGGCGGATCTACGACGGCGTGGAGTCGCGCCTCTTCGACGTGCACGGCCTCCGCCACATCCTCACCCCCGAACTCGACGCCTTCACCTCCTGCGCCGGGGGCGTCACCCCCGACGAGCTGTTCCCCCTGGACCCCGACATCGAGCAGTACATCGAACGCAAGAGCGGGGTCGCCCTGAGGCTCCTGCAGCGGTGGCAGACCAAGCGCGGAACCCCCGGGGCGCTGCGGACGGTGGACTGGATGCGGCTGGACGTGACGGCCGCCTGGTACGACGCCGACTCCGAGGACGACCTGCCCGGGGACGGGCGGTTCTTCTTCTCCCGCCCCGAGCACTCCATCGCCCGCGACCACGTGAACGTCGACTACGCCTGGAACGTCTCCGACGCCACCACGCTGCTGTTCGACACGAACTACGACATGCGAAGCGGGAACCTGGAGCGGATCAACGGCGGGATCGCGGTGCGGAGGGACCCGCGGCTGTCGTACTTCCTGGGCGTCCGCGCGATCGACGAGATGGACACCGTCATCGCCACCGCCGGGGCCAGCTACCAGGTCAACCGCAAGTACACCCTCAGCGCCTTCCAGCAGTACGACTTCGACTGGAAGAGCGGATGGAACCACGCCTCGAGCCTCACCATCGTCCGCAAGTGGCCGCGCTGGTACACCGCCTTCACCGTCAGCTACTCCGAGACGAACGACCAGTTCGACTTCCTCATCACGGTCTGGCCCGAGGGGGTCCCGGAGTTCCATCTCGGGGGCAACGCGCTATCGGTCTTCGAGCCCAGCGGGCTCAACTAGGCGACACGGAGAACAATCCATGAGAATCGGTACGACCACCGTCCTGTCCGGCCTGCCCGACAGCGCGAGGATCGAGACGGAAACGTTCGAGACGCTCGAGGTCGCCTTCGTCACGCTCCCCCAGGCCGAACTCGCCAAGGGGGCGGTCGGCTCGCTGCGCCTGACGCGCCTCAAGCGGTTTCTGGCGCTGGAGCGGTACGGGATGTGGTGGTGCACGCCGCACTTCGGGGCCTCGGAGGCCCAGGCGCCCCCCGACGTGCAGTACCTGCTGTGGCAGCGGGAGGACGGAAGGTACGGCCTGCTGCTGCCGCTGATCGACGGGGACCTGCGGTCGTTCCTCGCCGGGAGCGATGACGGGATCCGCATCGGCGTCCAGGGCGCCGGGCCCGCCGGGCTGCCCGCCGAGGCCACCCTCCTCGCCGTTGCCGTCGGGGACGACCCGTACGCGCTGTCCCAGCTCGCCGTCTCCGCGGCCGCCCGGCGCCTCGGGACGTTCCGCCCGCGCGACCAGAAGCGCACCCCCGCGTTCGTGGACCTCTTCGGGTGGTGCACGTGGGATGCGTTCTACCGCGACCTGAGCCACGACAAGGTCCTCGAGGGCCTCCAGAGCTTCCGCGCCGGCGGCGTCGAACCACGCTTCATGATCCTCGACGACGGGTGGCAGGACGCGGACGCCAAGACCATGTTCCTCCGCTCCTTCCGCGCCGACACCGCCAAGCTCCCCCAGGGCCTCGACGGGCTCATCGCCGCTGTGAAGGACCAATACGCCGTCGACATCTTCGGGGTGTGGTGCACGCTGCAGGGGTACTGGAACGGGGTGGACCCCGAGGGCGAGATCCCCCGGGAGTACGAGGTCGTGACCAACACGGCCGGTTCGCCCAAGGGCGAGGAGCCGCTCACCCGCCACTTCGTGCACCCGCGCGACGTGCACCGCTTCTACCAGGACTGGTACTCCGCCCTGCGCTCCTGCGGGGTGGACATGGTGAAGGTGGACTCCCAGTCGTCGCTGATGGCGTTCACGAACGGGAAGTTCGGGCAGGTGGCGGCGATGCGGGCGTACCAGCAGGCGCTGCAGGGCGCCACGCACGTGCACTTCGAGGGCAACCTCATCCACTGCATGTGCAACGGGACGGACGTGGCGTACAACATGGCATCGTCGATGGTGTGGCGGAACAGCGAGGACTACTACCCGCACAAGCTCGAGTCGCACCCCAACCACGTCTTCCTCAACGCCCTCAACGCCATGTGGGCCAGCACGTTCTCCATCCCGGACTGGGACATGTTCTGGTCCGGCCACCAGGCCGGGGCCTTCCACGCCGCCGCCCGCGCCCTCAGCGGGGGCCCGGTCTACGTGTCGGACCGGCCCGGGCAGCAGAACTTCGATGTCCTCCGCAAGCTGTGCACCAGCGATGGCCGGGTGCTGCGCTGCGAGGCCCCCGCGCTGCCCGCCGCCGACTGCCTCTTCACCGACTGCCGCCAGGAACCCAGGCTCCTCAAGATCACCAACCGCAACGGGCCCATCGGCATGCTGGGGCTGTTCAACTGCCGCCCCCCGGCGGAGCCCGCGGAGGTCACCGACGGCCTGCGCCCGACGGACGTGCCCGGGCTCCAGGGCGCCCGCTTCGCCGTCTGGTGCCACGAGGCCAAGACCCTCGCCGTGCTGAAGCGCACCAGCCGCCTCTCCGTCGCCCTGCCCCCGCTGGGGCACGAGGTGGTGACGCTCGCCCCGATCACGCAGGGGTTCGCGGCCCTGGGGCTGCTGGATAAGTACAACGGGCCGGCGGCGCTGACGTGGCACTGCGTCCGCGACGATGGGGCGTTCGGGGCGGAGGTCCGAGACGGGGGGATCCTCGGATTCTACTGCGAGAAGGAGCCCTCGGAGGTCCTCGTGGACGGCCGGGCGGCCAAGTACGCCTACGAGCCCACCGGCCTCCTGACGATCCGCCGCAAGCCCGGCAAGCCCGTGACCGTCATCCTCAAGCCCTGACCGGGGTCCCGAGGCCAGAGCACCGCAAGACGGAAGATGAACCGCAGGCGTGCAGGGACGCCCCTGCCGGAAAGAAGAGAGCGAACGATGGCCGGTAGTTTCTTTGACAGATTGCTTCCCGCTCCGCGAGGCGGCGGGTTTCGGATGGATGGGTCGACGGTGTGGTGCGGATCGGTCATCCGCGGGGATGACGGGCGATACCACATGTTCGCGTCGCGGTGGTCGGCGGAGCTGCACTTCGGGCACTGGCTGACGAACTCCGAGGTCGTCCGCGGGGTGAGCGACCGCCCCGAGGGGCCGTACCGCTTCGCCGAGGTGGTCCTGCCCGTCCGCGGGACGGGCTGGTGGGACGGGCTGATGACGCACAACCCCACCATCCACCGCTGCGGGGACACGTACCTGCTGTACTACATCGGGACGCGGTACGAGGGCGGCATGCCGACGGCACTCAACCAGGTGGTGGGGGGCGGGCCCAAGCACCGCCAGGCGCGGGCGAACCAGCGGATCGGCCTGGCGACGGCCCCGTCGGTGTTCGGCCCGTGGACCCGCCGCGACGAGCCCATCCTCCTGCCCCGCGAGGGCAAGTGGGACGCCCTGATGACCACCAACCCCGCCCCCTGCGTGAACCCCGACGGGTCGGTCCTGCTCATCTACAAGGCCGTCGCCCACCAGAAGGACCTGCTGCGCCTCGGGGCGGCGTACGCGGAGAACTACCTCGGCCCGTACCACCGCCTCAGCGACGAGCCCATCTTCCGCTTCGACGCGACGAACGATCACGTCGAGGACCCGTACGTCTGGGCGGGCGAGGCGGGGGGCTACCAGCTCATCATGAAGGACATGGCGGGGGGCATCGTCGGGGAGATCGGCGGGGGCATCCACGCCACCAGCCCCGACGGGGTGAACTGGTCCGTCTCCGACCCGCCCAAGGCCTACAGCCGCACCGTCACCTGGGACGACGGGGCCACGACCGAGCAGGCCGCCTTCGAGCGCCCGCAGTTGCTCATCGAGGACGGGCGCCCCACGCACCTGTTCGCCGCGACGGGCAACAGCAAGGACGGCAAGCTGTGGCACTTCGAGGGGAGCCCCTGGAACCTCTGCGTCCCGCTGAAGGCCTGAAACGGAGTGGGATGCCGGGCCTACCGGCGGCGGGCAAGGAGGCCGACGGCGCCGAGGCCCAGCAGGGCCAGCGTCGCGGGCTCGGGCACGAGGGAGATCGTGCCGCGCACGGCCGTGCCGTCGCTGGCGTCGTGGTCGCCGACGGACAGGTACAGGAAGATGCTGTCGCCGGCGGCGAGTTCGACGTCATCGGCGGTGAAGACCAGGGGGCCGGCCGGGGTGTGGTCGCCGTAGACGCGGGCGGCGGCGATCTTGGTGGACACGCCATCGACGTGCTTGAAGAACGTCGCGCCCATGCCGTCGCTGTAGGTGTCGCCGTCGCGGCCGGTGAGTTCGTAGCGGACATCCACCGTGCCGGCCGAGGGGGCGCGCCACTCGACGATCATCTGGTAGGAGTTCTCGGCGGCGATGAACAGCGCATCGCCCGCGGCCGTGCCGGTCTTGGTGCCCCGCGCGGCCCAGTTGCCGTTGAAAATGACCCCGCGGCCGTTGGCCATGTCTCCGTAGCCGTACGCCTCACCCACGCCGTCCTTGCCCTTGTTGACGAGCGTGTAGTTGGCGGGGTTCAGGCGGGCGCCCGTGGCCTCCCACAGGCCCCAGGCCGCGCCGGTCTGGGTCCAGTACCACCACCCGTCCTGCCCGGTCTGCGTGACCGCCCCGTCGGCGGCGGGGCGGTTTGCGTGGAGGCCCTCCACGATGTCATAGACGATCGGGGCCGAATCCGCGCCTCCTGTGATAACCGCCACCGTGGCCGCCATGGCGAATAGCAGGGCCTTCCTCATCGTTTGCCTTCCTTTCCGAACCGGGGGCGCCCCGCGGCGCATGCGAGCGACGGCCCGTGGGCCGCGATGCGCGGAGTGAGCCCGGATCTCCTCTTGTCACGTCGTGTCCGCCGGGGGTGGCCCCGTCCTCGACGGGGGGCGAGCGTGCGCGCGAAGGCGGAGCAATCCTTCGCGGTCACCGTTCCCCGGCGCTGACGGGCCGGTCCGCCCGTCCCTGCGAGCGCACCGGAACACCCATGCGGATAGCGAGCCTTCGTCGCCCGGCCTCGTCGCCGGGTACGTCCTGGCTCATGGTATGGCGGTTTCCCCCCCGACGACAACTTCCGCGGGCGAAAAACCCGTGGGGCGGGCGAGGAGGGCCTCGGGGCGGAGGGTGTACAGGGGCACCCCGCACAGGCGGACGTGGCGGATGTGGCGGACAGGGCGGAAGCCCTGGCGGGTGAAGGCGCGGATGGAGGGGGTGTTCCAGCGGGGGATGTGGCACCACAGCCAGCGGCGGGAGCGGGCGCGGCAGAAGCACAGGGTCTGGCGGATCAGCACCCCCGCCGCCCCCCGCCCCCGGAACGCCGGGTGCACGAAGGTGTCGTACACGAAGGCCGTGTCGGGGGGGATGCGGATGCACCGGCCGAAGTCGCCCACGTACGCCCGCTCGAAGCCCACCTTGATGTACCCCGCCCGCTGCCCGTCGATGGTCAGCAACCCGAACGCGTGCCCGTACCGCCGCGCCGCCTCCAACTCGTGCTCGTCGCAGGCCCAGCGGAACTCGCCCCTCAGCTCGTACAGCCAGCGGATGACGTCGTTGGTGGCGTCGAACGCGACGGCCGTCCCGGGCGTGGAGGCGTCGGGAAGGTTGGGCGGGGGCGAACCGGGCGGGGGCGTGAGGTCGGCGAGGTACCAGTCGGCGGCGTTGTGGACCCAGGCGCGGCGGCGGAGGCGGTCGAGGGCCGTCGCCGCCAGGCCGAGGGGCCCCTGTTGGCGGAGGACGGTGCGGCACGTGTCGGCGAGGGGGGTCATGGGGCGGTTCTCTGGTGGCCGACGATCCAGGCGCGGCGGAGCATGTCCAGGCCCGAGCGGTTCCGCGTGACGGACATGATGCAGTGGTGGCAGAGTTCGAGTTCACCGGCGGCGCGGAGGTCGCGGAAGTTCTTCCGTTGCGGCGTTTCCCACGAGCGCCGCAACGCTCCCTCGCGGACGTTGCCCACCGGGAAATGGTCGAAGAACACGCAGGGCACCAGCGCACCGCACGGGTCGATGACGACGGTCGTGCGCTCGACGAAGCAGCGGCGGCAGGGGACGGTGCCCCGGGCGATCTGCCCGTCGGAGAGGGCGTCGATGTTGGCGGTGACGGCCCGGACGCGGTTGTCGGAGCGGCGGTGGATGTCCTCGCGGACGCGGCGGAGGCGGCGGCGGAAGGGGGGGACGTCGGCGGGGGGGATGAGGCAGCTCTCCCCGCAGCGGAGGTAGAGCGGGGAGGGGGGCTCCCCGTCAATGCAGGAGCGAGCGACGTGCTCGTTCGTGAATTCGCCCACGTACTCGAAGTGGACCTCGTCGAACCCGGCCTCGACGGCGAAGCGGCCGATGCGGGGGAGGGACCGCATGTTGTGGCGGGAGACGGTGGTGTTGCAGACGAGGCGCGGCGTCCGGCGCTCCCCGCGGGCCTCGCGGATCCACTCCAGCGCCTGGAGCATGCGCCCGAAGGTGCCCGGGGTGCCGCGGACCTGGTCGTGCCCCCCCTCGACCCCGTCCACCGACAGGTACAGCGTGTGGACGGTGCGGGCGAGCAGTTCGGCGGTGGGGCGGTCGACGAGGTTGCAGTTGGTGGGGATGTGGATCTCGCCCCCGCCCGCGTGCAGGAGTTCGCACAGCGGGAAGACGACGTCCTTGCGAAGGAACACGTCCCCCCCGAAGAGTTCAAACGACTGCACGCCGCGGTCCAGCAGCGCCCGCCCCACGTCGAGCCACTCGCCCACCGACAACTCGTCCCGGGGGTCCACCTTCCTCCGCCACGCCGTGCACGACATGCAGTGCGACGTGCACCGCCACGTCAGGGCGAGGATGGAGACGGTGCGGCGGCCCTGGTAGTAGCCGCACTCCCGCTGGAGGGCGGGCCCGGCGTCGCTGGCGAGTTCCTTGACGATGGCCGCGGCACGGCGGGCTTGGCGGGGGAGGGCGGCGACGGGGTTGGGCGGGGCGAGGTGGGGAGGGGCGGGGCGGTTGGGGCGGCAGGTCTGCACGGGTTCGGGCACGTCGCCGTCGTCCTGTCGGCGGATGGCGCCCAGGGCGTACAGCAGGCGGCCGTAGGGGGACCGCCGGAACGCCCACGCGCGGTGGTAGCGGCGGAGGCAGTTGGTCCAGCGGCGTTCGTAGGCATAGCCGTCCGCGCAGGTGTTGTACTCGACGACCCCCTGAGGGGGGGACTGGTGGAGGGTGCGGAGGATCTCGTGCTCCAGGTGCGCCCCGGGGGAGAGGTCCCGGTGGGCCTCGTCGAAGTCCGCCCGGATGGGGCAGGTCACCCCCCCGTAGGTGAGGTGGTACTCGAAGGCGACGGGCTGGCGGTCGAACAGGAGCATCCACAACTCCACGCCCCCCTGCGAGCCCATCTCGCCCACGAGCCGTTCGAGGAACTCGGCCGCCTGCGGGTGGTCCTGCAGCGACTTGGCGTGCTGGGCCTTCCAGCTCCGCCCGGAGATGCGGCGGACGTGGGGGAGGGCGCGGAGGATCTCGTCGGGGGTGCGGAGGCGGACGACGGAGACCTCGCGGCCGCTGCGCTCCAGGAGGTTGTGGCGGCGGTGGATGGTGCGGCGGAAGTTTCGCGAGCGTTGGGCGAGCAGGGCGTCCCATTCGCCCTGGACGGGGATGTAGGGTACGCAGAGGTCGGAGCGGAGGCGGTGCAGGAGGGCGGGGGAGTTCTGGAGGTATCGGAGCGTGGGCGAGTCGGACGGGACGCGGGTGAGTTCCATCCAGTCCCACAGGTCCACCTCCTGGACGAGGTGGGCGAGCAGTTCGGCGAGCACGTGCGGCGAGGCGTCGGCGAGGAGGAAGTCCGCCTCCGTGGAGTACCCGTTGGCCAGGAAGCCCAGGCGGCGGACGGGCAGGCCCCGGAAGTGGGCGGGGTCGATGCACAGCGCCCCCGCCCCCACCAGGTCCTCCCCGCGCCACGCGAGCGGGACGCACAGTTGCTTGCCCTGCCCGAACGACGCCCACCAACTGCGGTACCACGCGTGGGTCAGGAACACGCAACTCCGCTCGCACCGCTCCAGCAGCGCCGCCCACTTCCCCTCCAACTCGCTGAAGCGGTCGGGATGCGTGACGAGTTCGATCCTTGTCTTCTCTCCGCTCCCCGAACGGACGGGCGAGGGAAACTCGTCGGACTCCATAGCCTCAGATCGCGGCTGATTCAATAACACGCTGTCGCTCCCATAGCGGCGTATGACACGACAAAGGCGATACGCCGTCCGCTCCGCCGCAAAACCTCAGCGCCGTCCCTGCAGGGACGCGCTCCGGGGGGCTCCTTTCCATCGGGATGGCCTTGGGCGCTCACCCGTGGGGCGGTTGATGAACGGCCCTGGTCTGGCGGGGTCCGTACGACCCGTCGCGGCTGGTGGCCGCTCCGTACAACCAGGACTCGCCCCCGATCCTGCCCGAAGGCCGGGCACGGCTTCCGCGCCGCCGCCTCCGCTCTTCCCGCGGAGGCGGAAACTCTACTGGCATCGTAGTCACCGGTCTCCGGTTTCACGGGGTTTCCGGCAAAGATGTGTGTGTAAGGGACGAAAACGTGTCCGCTTACGCTTTGGGGCTACGGGAGGGGAACGCTGCAGGCGTTCCCGGGCGCGGAAGAAGTGGCCTTGTCATGTGCCAAAAGCCCGGCCGTTCCCGTCCGATCCTCCCGCGGGCCGGGAGATCCCCCGCTGGGGAATAGGAGCGGAGCGGGCGGGGCGGTATACTTCGCTACTTCGCTGGGCGACGCGAGTTGAATAGACAGAGCGAAAGGAGAACGCGCATGCGGACGAGATGGATGACGGTGGCGGTCGTGGCGGCGGCGGTGGGGATCGCGGCGGGGCAGGGATGGGCCGGGCCCGGGGGCGCGCGCGTGCCCGTCGGAGAGTTCCATGCGGCCAAGCTGGACAAGGCTCCCACGATCGACGGGAAGATCGACAGCGGCGAGTGGGACCGGGCCCTCACCACCTCGGGCATGATCACCGTCTTCGATCATCAGCTCCTGATGGCCGAGACGACCATGAGCTTCGCCTACGACGACACGAACTTCTACTTCCTGTTCAATTGCGGCCGCTCCCCCGGGGAGGGCCGCCTCTCCAAAAAGGCCCGCGAGAACGACGACTACTCCTACGGCGATCCGTCGATCGAGATCTGGGTCACCCCTCCCACCGCCGTCGCCGAGACCTACCAGAACATCATCAACACCTACCCGTCCGTCATGGACATCAAGAACATCCCCTCCCGCGGGTACGTCGGGCAGGGCTGGAAGGGCCACTGGACGCTGGGGGTGACCGAGAGCCCCGACCGCTACATCATCGAGGCCTCCGTCGCCATCAAGGACTTCGGCTTTGACTCCGTCAAGGACGGGGACGTCTGGCAGTTCCTGCTCTGCCGCACCGCCGTCGGGGCCAAGCCGCGGCCCCAGGCGTCGTGGTCCGTCACCCAGGGCTTCTCCGAGATCCCCCAGCACCCCCGCGTGCACCTCATGGGCGACGTCCCGGTCCTGCAGGTGCTCAACACCGTCAGCGTCTTCACGGGCCAGTACGACTTCCCCATGGCCGTCTCCGCCGGATCCAAGGGCGCGACCGTCGAGGTCGAACTCCGCTGGCAGAGCGGGCCCCAGCCCGCCGCGGGCGACAAGGTCGAGAAGAAGACCGTCTCGCTCAAGGCCAACGAGCGCAAGGAACTCGCCTTCCAGGGCGCAACGCCCGCCAAGAAGGGCTGCTTCTCCATCACCGCCGTCGACGCCCGGAGCAAGGCGGCGCTCTTCCGCCAGACCTTCCCGTACGAGGTGAACGGCTTTGTGCCGCAGGCGCCGGCCCCCGTGGCGGCGGCCCCGCTGGCGATTGCGACGATGTACGGCCCCGAGACCAATACCGTCCTGGTGAAGGCCGACGTCCTCGACCTGCCCGAGCGCGAGCAGATCGCCTCCGCCGAGGTCCGCCTGCTCGACGGGAACAAGGTCCTCAAGACCCAGACGCTGCCCCCGTTCGTCGAGTGGTACTCCGTGGGGCCCGTCGCCCTCGAGGACGTCAAGGGGCTCAAGATCCCCGTGCAGGACCTCACCAAGTGGGTCAAGGCCGAGGGCGACGCCAAGCCCGCCCAACCGCCCGCCGTCACGCCCCTGACGCTCACCGTCGAAGTCGCCGTCAAGGATGCCTCGGGCAAGACGCTCAAGTCCGAGCGCAAGGACGTCCAACTCAAACGCTACAAGACCCCGTGGGAGAACACCAAGGTCGGCGTGACCGACAAGGTCATCCCCCCGTGGACGCCCATGACCGTCAGCGCCGAGACCCTCGGGGTCTGGAACCGCAAGATGACCCTCGACGGGCTGGGCCTGCTCAAGAAGGTCGACAACGGCGGGACGGACCAGGTCCGCTCGATGCGCCTGGTGGCCGTGCAGGACGGCAAGGAAGTCCCCATCGCCGCCGGGGACGCCAAGGTTACCCGCAAGACCCCTGCCCGCGTGGACCTGGCGGGTGAGGGCAGCGGGGCCGGGCTCAAGCTCTCCGCCAAGACCGCCGCCGAGTTCGACGGGTTCGTCCTCATCGACCTCACCATCGCCCCGCAGGCCGGTGCGACGAAGGTGGACAACCTCTACCTCGAGGTCGTCCTGCCCGAGGAGGAGGCGACGCACTTCTGCTCCACCGCCGGCGGCTGGACCGCCGTCACCGACGCCACCCCCGCCTACTGGTCCTCCCAGTCCACCGCCAGCGGAATGCTGCTGAGCAGCTTCGTCCCGTACGTGTGGCTCACCAACAGCGACCGCGCCTTCCTCTGGTTCGCCGACAGCGACGAGGGCTGGATCACCGACGACACCAAGCAGAGCCCCACCGTCGAACTCATCCGCAAGGACGGGACCGTCACGCTGCGGGTGCACTTCATCGAGGTCCCCGCCGAACTCACCGCCCCGCGGACGCTGACGTACGGCTACCAGACGTTCCCCTCCCGCCCGCTGCCCAAGGGCTGGCGGGGCATCGTGTGCACGAACAACACCCGCAGCTTCCCCAACGCCCGCGGGACGTACTTCTGGGAGGACGCCGACTGGGCCGTCCTGTGGCCCTACTACTCCAGCCCCTTCCCCAGGAGCATGGCCAAGAGCAAGTCCATCCTGGACCGGTCGCGCGGCAATAAGCTTCACCGGCCGATGCCCGGGTCGATCGCCCACTCGATCGGCCGCTACTCGACGTACGAGGGCGCCCCGTTCCCGGAGTACGTGGTGGACTGGGCCTGCATCCCGGGCATCAACGAGAACGCCAACGTCACCAACAGCCAGGGCCCCAACGACTTCCGCCTGTACAACTACCAGCGATGGGTCAAGGAGGCGGGCCTCCGCGGGATCTACGTGGACGAGAACTACCTGAGCCTGGAGGACAACTTCCTCACGGGCAACGCGTACTACCGTCCGGACGGGCGGCTGCAGCGGGCGTACTCGTACATCGGGCTGCGGGACTACTTCAAGCGCCTCAAGATCATGTTCCACGAGAACGGGGCGGAAGCGCCCAACCTGTGGCAGCACATCTCCAGCGGGGCGGCGTACCACTCGTGGTTCGGGGAGGTCTTCTTCGAGGGCGAGAACGTCGAGCCCACCAACATCGAGTACGACTACATCGAGGTCCTCCCCGCGGTGCGGATGCGGGCGATCGGCTCGGCGGTGTGCGCGGGCGGGGCGATGACCATGATGTGCCAGTCCCAACGCCACCGCACCCAGTGGGAGCCCAAGCACACCCACCAGTTCGTGGGGTGGGTGATGGCCCACGACATCCTGCCCGAGCAGGTGCCCCTCTACTACAAGCTCGCCGAGGCCGGCCACCTCTACGAGGACGACGTCGAGTTCCTGCCCTACTGGAAGGGCGAGGCGATCACGACCGACACCCCCGAGTGCGTGGTCTCCGCCCACAAGACCAAGGGGCGGGCGCTGCTGTGGGTGGTCAACACCGCCCGCAAGGACCAGACCGTGCAGGTCGCCATCGACTTCGCCAAGCTCGGCCTCAACGCCTCCAGGACCAAGGCCGTCAACCCCGAGACCGGCGAGCCCCTGAAGCTCACCGCCAAGGGCCTCTCCGTCCCCGTCCTGCAGCGCGACTTCATCCCCGTGCTGCTGGAAGCGAAGTAGAGCGTATGTCTGCATAGCGGTGCGAGACGCACCGATCGCCCAACCCAACGCCCCCGGATTGCGTCGAGGGGGTGAAGCGGGACCCGCACGCGAGCGGGCACCCCTTCACCCCCCGGTCGCAGTCCGGGGGCGTTGGCGTTTGCGCAGGGTTCAGCGGCCCGAGAACCGCTCCAGGAACTGGTGGGGAGAATCAGGATGGGAAACCAGGACGGAGTTGACGCGGTCCGACTTTTCGGATATTCTCAAAATGTGGTGTTCGGAACCGAGTTCCTCGGACACGGGCAGCGCGGTGGGTTGTTGGCGCTCGATGGTCAGTCCTGCCGGGGGACTCTAACAGTCTGGACCGGGTGGTGCCCGGGTCTGCCGTGGGGAGACGACTATGTCCTTCGCATCGCATGGGTACGGGCGGGCGGGCCGCATGGAATGCTTGACGGGGAGGGATGTGTGTGCGAAGGGTTGGTATCATCGTGCATCGGTTGCGGGTCCCTCTGCACCCTCCCTCGCTTCCTTTCCCGCTCTCCTGGAGTCCCTCGAACCCCGCCTGCTGCTGAGTGCAGCGGATCCGCTGTTCTTCGATCCGCCGCGCCTCACGGTCGGGCTCTATCCGTATGATGTGCAGGCGGTGGACGTCAACGGTGATGGGCGGATGGACCTGGTCTCCGCAGATTCGGTTGGCGACTCGGTATCGGTGCTGCTGAATCTCGGGAATCGGTCCTTTCAAGCGGCGGTGACCTATAGGGTGGGGGAGAGCCCGAAAGGGCTGACGGTCGGGGACTTCAACGGCGATGGCTGGGTGGACCTGGCGACGGCGGATGAGGATTCGGATACCGTTTCCATCCTGCTGAACCGTGGCGACGGGACGTTCGGTCCGCCTGCGAGCCTCCCCGTGATAGGGCAGCCGCAGGGCTTGACAGCGGGCGATGTCAACGGCGACGGCCGGGTGGACCTGGTGACGGCGAATACGGGCAACGATACGCTCACCGTCTTTCTGGGCCAGGGGGACGGGACCTTCTCCCCGGGAACGGTCTACGCGGCGGGTGATGGGCCGGTCTCCGTTTCCGTCGTAGACGTGAACGGCGATGGACGAAAGGACCTGGTGGCGGCGAACCAGTGGGATGATTCGATCTCGGCACTCCTGGGCTTGGGGGGTGGAACGTTCGCCCCGGCGGTGACGAACGGTGTGGGGTGGCACCCGTGTGAGTTGATCGCCGCCGATTTCGATGGGGACGGACACATGGACCTCGCCACCGCCAATGAGGGGGATGGGACGGTCTCCATCCTCGCGGGGGCGGGCGACGGAACGTTTGCCGTTCACAGGACATATGATGTTGGCGGCCATCCGACCGGACTGGTGGCGGCGGATGTCAGCGGGGACGGGCGCGTGGACCTGCTCACCGCCGATGGGAGGGCCCGCACCACGTCCGTCCTCTTGAACGCCGGGGATGGCATCTTTCAGGCGTTTCGCCTATACGAAGTGGGCGAACTCGCTCAGACCCTCACCGTGTCGGACTTCGACGACGACGGACGGCTGGATGCCGCCGTGTTGGACGACTACGGCCGCGAGATCGTCATCCTGTGGGGCGTGGGCGACGGGACGTTCGAGGCCCATCGCGCCTACAGGACTGGTGGGCGCGGGAACGTCGCCGGGGGCGACCTCAACAACGACGGCCGCTTGGACCTGGTGGTGCTCGGAGGGCAGACGCAGGGGTCATTCTCCGTTCTACTGGGGCAGGGGGGCGATGCGTTCGCCGCCCCCGTCTCCTACGAAGCAGGCGGGGAACTGTCGAGCATCTGCGTGTCTGATGTCAACGCAGACGGACTCCCTGACGTGCTGGTATCCGGGGAGTCTGAGGATCGCGTTACCGTCTTCCTCAATACGGGCAGTGGAGTGCTGTCCCGACAGGCGGACCTCCCCGTGGGCGACGCGCCCTGGGCCGTCGCCGCCGGCGACTTCAACGGTGACGGACTCCCGGACGTGGTGACGGCAGATCGCCTGGATTCCACCATTTCCATCCTCCTGAACACGGGCAACGGGACCTTCGCTCCGCGGACCGCATTTGACGCGGGAGTAGTGCCCGCGTTCATCGCAACCGGCGACCTCAACAGAGATGGTCATGCAGACCTGATCGTCACCGATAGCTTTGATAGGTACGTCTGTGTCTTCCCAGGGAGGGGCGACGGAACCTTCGACCCGTGTGTGCGCCACTACGTAGACGGTATCGTTGGGGCCGTCCTCATCGCCGATGTCAATCAGGACGGGCATATGGACATGGTGGCGTCCATGCAGCTCAGCAAGGATCTCATGGTGCTCACCGGGCGGGGCGACGGGACGTTCAACCGTCCCCAGGCTTACGGGACGGGCGGGCAGTCGCTGTCAGTGGTCGCGGCGGACTTCGACGGGGACGGGCGCATCGACCTCGCCGTCTCGAAGGCGGACGGCCGTTTCGGTGTGCTGCGGGGGCAGATCGACGGCATGTTTGCGCCCCCGGTGTACTACTCCTGCCCCGAAGACGCTCATCTCCTGGCGGCGGACCTCGATGGCGATGGGTATGCTGACATCGTGGCGGGCAGCGGGAACGCTGTGTCAATCCTGCTGTCCCAGTCTTCCGGTGACGCCCCGCGCGACCTCATCGAACCGCTGTTCGACGAATCGTACTACCTCTCCGAATACCCCGACATCGCCGCCGCCGTCGTCGCCGGGGTCGTGCCCTCGGGCCTGGAGCACTTCTACCGCTGGGGCCAGTACGAGAACCGCCGCCCCTCCGTGCTGTTCGACGCGGCGTACTACCTCGCGCAGAACCCCGACGTCGCCTCCGCCCTCGCCGCACAGCGGACGAACTCGGCGTTCGGGCATTACGTCGCCTGGGGCATCGCCGAGAACCGCACCGCCAGCCCGTGCTTCGACCCGATGTACTACCTGGCGGCGAACCCCGACGTCGCCGCCACCGGCGTCCACGCCTTCGCTCACTACTGGCTGTGGGGGCAGCGCGAGAATCGCTCCCCCTCCCCGTACTTCGATCCCGCGTACTACCTCGCGGAGAACCCCGACATCGCCGCAGCCGTCACGGCGGGGATCGTCCGCAGCGGGTACGAGCACTTCCTCCGCTGGGGCCAGCAGGAGCATCGCGCCCCCTGTCCGTTCTACAGTGAACGCGACTACCTCGCCCTCAACCCCGACATCGCCTCCGCCGTCCGGTCCGGAACCTTCGCCAGCGGGTACGAGCACTTCCTCGCCTTCGGCCGTCGCGAGAACCGCACGCCCCTCGCCGCCTTCGATTCCGACTACTACCGCCTCCAGAACCCCGACGTCCCGCCCGACCAGGCGTTCGAGCACTTCGTCCTCTATGGGCACAGCGAGAACCGCCTTGCCTGCCCCTACTTCAATCCCACCGAGTACCTCCAGGCCAACCCCGACCTCGCTTCAGGCGTGGCGGAAGGGCTCTTTACGCCCCTGGAGCATTTCCTCCGCTGGGGCCACCGCGAAAACCGCCAACCGTCGCAGACGTTCAACCCCAGTTACTACCTGCACGCCAACCCCGACGTCCTCGAAGCCATCCAGACCGGGGTGTTCGCGTCGGCGTTCGAGCACTTCGTCCTCTGCGGAGCGAGGGAGAACCGCCTGGGAACGCTCCCGTAGCGCCCCACCCGCCGGGGCGATAGCGATGGATCGGTGGCGAGAGTGACAGCCTCACCGCCGTTCGGGCAGGCGCCAGAGGTCTTCGTCGCGCAGGGCGATCGGGTCGAGCAGGTCAGCGGCGGTGGCGAAGTCCACGGCGGCGTAGTCGCGCTCGTGACAGTCGGAGCCGATGGACAGCGTCACCCCCGCGTCCCGCAGCCGCCCGAGGTACTCCACGTACTGCCGCTTGAAACGCTGGGGGTAGTGGGGGTTCAGGAGCATCGCTTGGAGGTTGATCTCGACGGCCTTGCGGTGCTGGACGGCGGCGGCGGCGAACTCGTCGTGCATCGACTGCGGGACGTGGGCGAAGTCGTCGAACCACGGTTCGGCGGTGAAGCTCCCGTCCGCCCCCGCCCAATGTCCGTGCCACCACCACGGGTGCGCGACGATGTCCACCAGCGGGTGCGCAGCGAGGAAGAGGTTCTGGCGGTGGAACTCGCGGATGATCGCGTTGCGCTCCAGCGGGACGTACATCGGCCAGTGCGTGCCCCCGACGACGTACTCGATGCCGTACCGCTCGATGATCTCGCTCGTGAGGGCCACCGCCAGCGGGGCCGAGGGCGGTCCGCCGCTGCGGACGCCGTACGTGGCGTTCGGTGCGCGCCCGGCGGCGACCTCGTCCAGTTCCCACTGCGAGACCACGCTGACCTCGATCCCGAAGTGGAACCGCACGGGCGCGTCGAGCGTCAGGGCGTCGTACTCCGCCCGCGAGGCGGCGATGTCGGGGAGGTTCAGCGGCGTATGCAGGTGGTCGGTGATCCCGTAGTCCGTGATCCCCAGTTCCCTCGCGCGGTCGACCAGCGCCGTCATCTCCATGCACGCCGAGTCGCACGAGTTCCGCGAGTGGATGTGCCAGTCGGAGGTGATCCTCATGATCAGAACTCCCTCGGGTAGCTCAGCTCGCGCGGGGACCACGCGATCCGCCGCACCACGAGATTGCGGACGGCGATGCGGGAGGCGTAGGCCTCGAACCCGATGAGCGGGCACTTCGCGGAGTCGATCGGGTCGGGGTCGCGCAGTTCCAGCACCAGCCGCCCGTCCACGAAGACGAACACGTGCCCTTCGATGGAGCCCGACTGAATGCGGTACGTCCGCCCGGGCTCGAAGGGAAACAGCGGGGTCGCGGCGATCAGGCGGTAGTCGGGGGCCTTCTCGAACCCCACCTTGCCCTCCCACCAGCCCTGCAGGCCGGCGACGTAGGCGGTCGAGCGGGTATTGGTCGCCTCGTCCCAACTGCCGTTCCACATCCAGTCGATGTCGTGCGTCGAGGGCGCGACGGTGCGGGCCTCGAAGTCCAGCAGCACGTCGTCCGCGAACCCCCCGACCGAGGTCACCATCCCCGGGCAGTTCTCGGGGTTGGACCCGTGCAGCCACCCGTCCTCCACCCGCCACTCGCCCCCGCGCACCCGCCAGTCGCGGGCGAGGGAGTCAACGGTAAAGGGGGCGTCGTACAGCACGGCGCTGCGGTCGAGGTCGATCCGCTTTCCAACGATCAGCAACGGGTCCATGTGGCGCCTCCAGTCAGTCCACGAATTACACGGATTGCACGAAGGAATGGCAAGGGGGGAGCGAGGAATCGGGAACCAGGAACCAGGAGCCAGGAACCAGGAACCGGGGGATTCGCAGACGGGCCTCCCATGAAAGCGTCAGGGGTCTCCCCGTTGTTCTACACATCTCGGCGTCCCGACGTCCCGAGCGCGTGCGACGCCTCAAGCGCATGCGACGCCTCAATCGCGTGCGACGCCTCAAGCGCATGCGACGCCTCAAGCGCGTGCGTTGGGGGTCTCCTGACCCCCAACGTCCCGGAACGTTCAGAGCGCCTCCGCGACAGCGTTATGGCGGCGCTTCGGTCGCGGCGGCCACCGCCGCGAAGGGGGCGCTCCCATGGCGCTGACGCGGGGGCCGCTGCTGCCGTTCCCGGACGTCGGGGGTCAGGAGACCCCCGACGCTTGCGGGTTAGGGCCGCTTGTGAATGTCCCCCCGGTTCCTGGCTTCTGGTTCACGGTCCCCGCCTCGTGGTCCCCGGCTTGCAGACTGTCCATTCCGTCCATTCGGCGTATGCGTTGTCTTCCCCACGCCCACCAACTGGAGCGGTGGGGGTCTCCCCCGGCTCCTCGCCTTCGTGCAATTCGTGTAATCCGTGGACAACTTCCCCCGCGGACCGTGTAATCCGTGGACTATGAACACCCGAGACCGCATCCGCGCCGCGCTGAACTTCGAGCCCTTCGACCGCCTGCCCGTTATCGAGTGGGCGGGGTGGTGGAATGAGACCATCGACCGCTGGCACGGGGAGAAGCTGCCCGGGGACCTCACCGACCGCTACGACATCTGCCGCCACTTCGGGCTCGACGTCATGCTCCAGCACTGGGTGGGCGTGATCCGTCCCGGGGCCCCGCACCCCGCCCACCACGGGGCCGGGCTCATCACCGACGCCGCCGACTACGACCGCCTCCGCCAGCACCTCTACCCCGACGACTGGTGCAACCCCGCGCAGTGGAGGGCATGGGCGGAGGTGCAGAAGCGCGGCGAGGCGGCTGTGTGGTTCAGCGTCGACGGGTTCTTCTGGTTCCCTCGCCGCCTGCTGGGGATCGAACGGCACCTTTACGCGTTCTACGATCAGGCCGACCTCCTGCACCGCATCAACGACGACCTGGTGAACTGGCAGGTCCGCGTCTTCGACGCCATCTGCGAGTACCTCGTCCCCGACTTCATGACCTTCGGGGAGGACATGAGCTACAACCTGGGCCCGATGCTCTCGAAGGAGCACTTCGACACGTTCCTCCGCCCGTACTACGAACGCATCGTCCCCCGCCTCCGCGAGCGCGGGTGCGTGGTGATCGTGGACAGCGACGGGGACATCACCGACGCGGTGGGGTGGTTCGAGTCGGCGGGGGTGCAGGGCATGCTGCCGCTGGAGCGGCAGGCGGGGGTGGACGTGGCGAAGCTGCGGGCGGCCCATCCCGAGATGCGGTTCATCGGCTGCTACGACAAGATGGTGATGAACCAGGGGGAGGCGGCGATGCGTGCCGAGTTCGAGCGCCTGCTGCCGGTGGCGAAGCGGGGCGGGCTGCTGATCTCCTGCGACCACCAGACGCCCCCGGGCGTGTCGTACGACGACTACCGGCTCTACGTCCGCCTCTTCCGCGAGTACGCCCAGAGGGCGGCGGTTCGGTAACGCTTGCGCGGCGGGATCCCTCGCCCCGCCCGGGCGTCGCGGGTCAGGGGCCTTGTTGTTCTACGCACCTCGGCCCTCGCGGAGCGGCAGGGACCGATGCGCATGCGTCCCGGTCGGGACGCGTCTCCGGGCGTCCCGGCAGGGACGCTGTGACAATAGCCCAGCAGTTCACTGCTGGGAAGCGGGTCCCATCCGTCCTCTTTTCTTCTTCTTCTTCTTCTTCTTAAGCCCCGGAAGGGGCGCTTGAGGGGACGTCATGGGCCCCACGGCGCAGGCGCTCGATCCGGCGCAGGCAGTCGAGGGCACGAACGGTTGGTGAGAATACAACGCCCCCGAACGCCGTCCGGGGGCGTAGAGAATCATTTTGGGGCTCGCATCACCGCCGCCGGCGGCGGAGGGCGAGGAAACCGCCCGCGGTCAGCAGGGCGAGCGTCGTCGGTTCGGGGGCGGCGACGGGGGTGGGGGAGGATCGCAGGCTGGTCCCGTAGAACGTGCCCAGGAGCGTCAGGTCGTCCAGGTCCACCACGCCGTCATCGTTGAAGTCCCCGTTGTACCACTCCGCCTCCACGACCATCCCGTAGAACGTCCCGAGCAGGGTTAGGTCGTCGAGGTCCACCCGAAAGTTGCAGTCCGCGTCGCCGGGTACGGTGCTGGCGACGCGGATGTTCATGTTGATCTTGTCCGGGATGTAGCCGATCGCGCGCTGGGACGGGAGGACGATGGGGGGATAGATCTGCGTCCCGCTCCCGGAGCCCTCCGTATCCATCAGCGACGAGTAGATCGTCCCGTCCGCGAGCCACGCCTCGATCTGGTTGTACAGTCCGTCGCCTGCGGTGGGCTCAGAAGCGTAATCCACCAGGAGGCGGCTGGCCCGCAGGTCGATCCGCCCGCCGTTGGAGATCGTCGGGAGCACGGCTTGGAACGTATTGGTCCCGACCGGACGGGTCAGCGCCAACGTACTCCCGTCCAACGTCAGCGAGCCCATCCGGAAGAGGAACAGAAGGTCCGCAGACAGGACAGCGCCATCGGAAACGGTGACGGCTCCGGGCGACGCATCCCAACTTGCCGAGATTCCGATCCCCATCTTGTTTGCGAAGTCGACGGTCGTTCCGGAACCGGAGATGGCAAGCGATCCGTCCTCCACCACGTGGACATCCTGCCCCGTCGCCACCTCGCCAAAGGTCACGGTCAGTGTGTCGCTCGGCAGGGGCGTTCCGTCGGGGGTCCAGTTGTTGGGATCGAACCAGTCGGTCCCGTCCCCGCCCGCGTCCCACGCCCGGACCGTCTGTGCCTGAACCCCACTCGCACACACCCCGAAAACAACTGCCATCACGCCCACCATCGCAACGGTCGTTGCGTACCGCATGCAGATCTCCTTGTTCCCGCAGTTCGTGATATGCCCCCGGGATGCCGAACCCCAGGGCCTCGTATACACAGTATCTCACTGGAATCGCACGATGACAAGGAAGATCCATTGGGTGTGAAATCTGGCAGCAGGCAGGCTCACGGGAGGCTCCTGGTGTGTGCGTAGCTTCCGCGGGAGCGGGGGGGGGATGCGGATGGACGGGCTGCTGCTGCTGTCACCGCCGCCGGCGGCGGAGGAGGGGCAGGGCGCCCAGGGCCAGCAGGCCGAGGGTGGCGGGCTCGGGGACCCAGAGGATCTGCCCGCCGTTGGTCGTCACCGCTCCGCCCAGGTCCTGCGGCTCGCAGTTCACAGTCAGCGTGAACCCGTTGAGGTCCAGCGTCGTGCCCTCGTCGAGCACCAGGCCCGCGAGTTCCAGGTCCCCTGTCAGGCGGAAGACCGTGGGCGTGTTGCCCGAGTACGCCGAGTCGCTCTCCAGCGTCAGCACGTCGGTGGGGCGGAGGCCGTACAGCAGGTCCGACAGGCTCACGCCGACGCTCGACGACCAGATGCGGTAGTCGCCCACCGTCCCGTCGAAGTCGCGGAAGGCGAGGTAGCACTTGCGGCCGTTGTTGAACATGAAGTACAGCTCGTTGAGCGGGTCGGAATCGCTGTTGAGCTGCGTCCCGTCGATGTGGATCGCGGCGTCGCCGGCGGTGAGGTTCGCGAGGTACAGGTCGTACACCGTGTTCCCGCTCAGCACGTCGTGGTCGCTGCGGAAGCTCACCGCATTCCCGCCCCCGTTGTTCGTCCAGGAGATCCCGTAGCGGTTGCCCGCAAGGTCGTTGTCGGAGAACTGCACGCCCGCCCCCCGCCAGATCTCGTGGACCGCCCGCTCGAACCCGCTGATGGTGTTGCCCGTGATGACCTGCCCGTAGCCCGGGTAGCTCGGGAAGGCGATCCCGTATCCCGTCCGCGTTGTCGGGTCCGTCGTCGAGCGGATCAGCGTGTTGTCGCGAAAGACGGTAGTGACGCCCAGGGAGGGCACGCCGTTGCTGATGTTCAGGAAGGTGTTGCCGGCGATGAGTTCGACCCCGCCGGGCGAGAGGGCGTATGCCCCCGGGGCGGAGTTCTCCACCAGGTTCCCGCTGATCTCCCCGACCCCGGCCTCCGCTCCGTCGCGGGCGATGAGGAACTCGCTGAGGTCGTGCAGGTAGGCGTTCTTGACGACCGCTCCGGACCGCCCGCCCCAGAACGACACCCGCCCGTACGCCCCGCCGCCGGGCCCGGCGATCTCGACGTTCCGCGTCGCCGCGTCATAGCCCGCGATGTGCAGCGAGGTCCGCTCGCTCCGCCGCCCCTCGAGATACCCGTGCGTGAACAGGCCCGCCCCGGCGTCGAAGGTGAGTTTGAAGCTGTCGGCCGCCTCGATGCTCCCCCCGCCGAACGACCCGCCGATGTAGAGGTTGCTCTTGTCGCCCGCGTTGCCGCTCGTCCCCACGTCCAGCGCCTGCGTGATGTGCATGTGCCGCACGTCCGCCGCCCCGTCGGTGAGCGCCCAGCCCAGCGTCGAAGCGTCGTGGACGCGGATGTACTTGAACGTCTGGCTGCCCGCGAGGTCGTAGCGGACGGTGGCCTGGCCGGACACGAGCACGTCGTCGGTGCTGCTGGGCAGGCGTCCCGCGGCCGAACCGGTGGTGTCGTTCCACCAGATCGCCGTGTTCGACCAGTCCCCGCTGGCGATCGAGCGCAGCACGTCCGCGCGGGCTCCGCCCGCCGTTCCCAGCAGCGCAACGACCACCACGGTCGACAGAATTATCCTTCTCATCGCGGGCCTCCCTTCGGCCAGGGCCCGAGCAAAGGACTCGGACATCTGTACACACTCTATCACGCGTTTTCCCATGCGCCAACCCGCGTGCCGGGGGACGCAAACCCTTCCGGTGTCGGGGATGCTCGGGTATCATGTCCCTGTCCGCCGGGAACGTGCGGACGATGGAGGCGCCATGAGCACCGCGTACCGCCCGGACTACCGCTACCCGACGAACGGCGAGAAGAAGGCCCTGCTGGAACTCGCCCGCGCGGGCAAGGCCCCCCGCGTGCTGTGCCGCTGGTCCGCCAACCCGCGCATCGTCGTCCTCGACCCCCAGCTCAACCCCGAGGGGTACACCTACCACGGGATGCTGCACGATCCCACCGTCGCCCCGATCGTCCAGTCCCGCTACCAGGAGTACTGGAACACGACGATGGCGCGGACGTGCGACATGGTCGAACAGCTTCCGGAGGTCTGGGACGTCTCCGTCGAGTACCACAACGTCTACGACGCCGCGTACTTCGGCGCCCCCGTGCACTACCCCGAGCATCAGGTGCCCACCGCGCACCCGCACCTCACGCTCGACGACGTGGATGAGTTCCTTCGCCAGGACTACTCCCGCCCGCTGGAGAACCCATACGTCAAGGACATGCTCGCCTTCCGCGAGCAGCTCATCGCCGCGACGAAGGACTTCCGCCACCTGGGGCGCCCCGCGCGGGTCCTGCCGTTCACGCTGAACTTCGACGGGCCCCTGACGGCAGCGTACATGATCTTCGGGGAGGACATGTTCGTCCTCCTCGCCGCCGAGCCCGACAAGGCCGCCCGGGTGCTCCTGCACATCACCGACGCCGTCATCCTCCGCAACCAGGCCCTGCTGCAACTCTCGGGGCAGCCCACCGTGCAGCGCTGGGGCTCGCTCGCCGACGACGCCGTCCAGCTCATCAGCACGCGGATGTACGAGGACCTCGTCCTGCCCGCCCACGAGCGGTGGTACTCGACGATGTCCACGACCACACCCGCCACCCGCGGCCGCTTCATGCACTGCTGCGGGGACGGGACGCGGCACTTCCCGATCATGTCGACGAAGCTGGGCGTGTCGAGCTTTGACACGGGCTTCCCGGTGGACCACGGCCAGTTGCGCCGCGACCTGGGCTCCGACGTGTACATCAGCGGCGGACCGGCCATCGGGATGTTCATCACCGGCACGCCCGAGCAGCTCTACGCCGAGACCCGCCGCATCCTGGAATCGGGGGTGAAGGAGGGCGGGCGGTTCGGCCTGCGCGAGGGCAACAACCTCCCCCCGCGCGTCCCGCTGGAGAACCTCCTCGCCGTCTACCAGGCGTGCCTGGAGCACGGGGCGGTCTGAGGACGCTCAGATCCCGTAGACCTCGGAGATGCGGAGGTTGCGGCGGGGGCGGAAGAGGCGGCCCTGCCCGGGGGCGAGGTCGAGGGGCTGCTTGCGCGGGCGGTAGGGTCAGGGCTTGCCCCACGCCCCGGTGCGGGGGCTGCACTCCTCCATCTCCTCGGTCCCGAAGTGGAAGTCTACGTGGGTGTGGGCGGGCTACCGGCCCCCGCCGTAGCGGAGGCGCGTCCAGAGCCAGAAGTTGCCGGTGGGTACGTGGGTGTCCAGCCGGTTGCCGCTGGCGCCGTTGACCATCTCCACATCGGTCAGGTTGACCTTGTCCACCTTGCCGTCGTGGAAGCCCAGAACGGCCTCCTCGGCGTCGTGGGGGGGCTGGTTGCTCTGGTCGCGCTGGCTGTCGAGGGCGGAGACGTCCAGGGGGGACACCTGGTAGTTCGCGTTGGGATCGCGGAAGTGGGTGATGTAGTCGGAGACGATGACGGGCGAGGCCCGGACGGCCGAGCGGGCCCCGTGGGCGACGTAGAGGAACTGGTCGTGCCGGAAGGTGCAGAACTTGGCCGCGTAGGTGGTATAGGCGTTGCCGTTGGCGGTCTTGTCGATGATGGCGGCACTGACGAGTTCGGGCTTACGCTTCTCCCAGATGGGGTCGGCGCCCGGGCAGAACATGAGCTTCTTGACGGTCAGCAGATCGCGCCCCGCGAAGTAGCTCTCGATCTTCTCGTCCCCGTCGCTGTTGACGATGGCGCGGCCATCGAGGAGCATGCCCAAGCCGCTGGCGTTGCCGGTGCTGCCGAGGTCGTTGCCGACGGCCGCGGCGGTGAGGCTGTCGCTGCGGTTGAGGGGGAACACGCCGTTGTTGTCGACCGCGTACACGCCGGCCGCCTTCACCAGGGCCGTCACGTTCCCCATGCACAGCTTCGTCCGCGCCTGCATCCGCACCCGCCAGAACGCCGGGGCCATGATGCCCACGAGAACGGAGATAATGACCGCGACGGTCAGGACTTCGATGAGGGTGAAGGCCGCCCGTCGCGGGGAGCCGTACGGCATGCTGTGTCGCTGGAGCATTCGATGTTCTCCTGCGGCGGGCGCCCGCGGCGTCGAGGGGGCCGCCACACCTTTCTACAC
Source organism: Phycisphaerae bacterium (assembly GCA_041687095.1). Lineage (GTDB taxonomy): Bacteria > Planctomycetota > Phycisphaerae > SM23-33 > SM23-33 > JAWLCQ01. The sequence continues at coordinate 35,988 of JAWLCQ010000021.1, forward strand.
GAAACCTCCCCGCATTATAACGCGGGGAGGAGGGAACCGCAAATGATCCGATTGGGGACGGGCGTGGAACCATTTGCCCGTCCCGCCCGTTGCCTACAATGCGGCGCCCGGTTCGTTCGGGCGCGACGGGCCTTGCGGCCCCCGGAGCTCCAACTGGAAAAGGAGAGAGTGATGACTCGACGAATTCTGCTACTGGTGCTGGTCGGTGCGGCGGTGACGGTGTGGGCGGTGACGGGCCCGACGCTATGGGCCGAGGACGCCCCCGCCGCAGACGTGAAGGAAGGCGGCTGCGGCGCGAAGGAGAGCGGCTGCGGCGGCAAGGACGGGGAGGCGAAGGCCAAGGGCGCCTGCGGTCCCAAGGGCGCTTGCGGGCCCAAGGCGGGCTGCGAGGGCGCGGGCTGCTCGCGCGAGAAGTGTACGGCCGATCTGACGGCGGCGATGGCGTCGCTGGACGCCGCCGCCCGGGCCGTCGAGGCCGGGGACAGCAAGGCGGCCCTGGCCGAACTGGCGAAGGCGCGGACGCTGCTGGCGGCGGCGAAAGGTCGTTGTGACGCCAAGGCCCCCGGGGCGGCCAAGGCGGAGGGCGTAGCGAACGCGGCCTGCCCGATCATGGGGGGCAAGGTAGTCCCCGGGGTGGCGACCCGCCAGTTCCAGGGCCAGACCATCGGGTTCTGCTGCGGCGGATGCCCGGGGCAGTGGGACAAGCTGACGGACGCGGAGAAGGCCGCCAAGCTCGCGGGCGCGACCCCCAAGGCGGCGGCGCCTGCGGCGCGGCCCAAGGCGGGCTGCGGCGGCGGGGCGTGCGGGACGTAGCGGACAACACCACGGAGCGATCCCGGTCGCTTCGGCCGCCCCGGCGTGAGGGTTTGCCCCTTGCGGCGGGGCGGTGTTTTGCGCCTTGCGGTCCGATTCGCCCGCGGGGGGGGCGAATCGTAGGGTTCGTGTGGCCCGGGCCCAGACAGGTCGGGGCCCACGTATAAGGACCGGAGGACACCCGATGCGTTCGCTCACCGCTCTCTTCGTCGTTTGCACCCTGGCCTGCCTGTCGCCGATGGCGGTGGGCGGGATCATCGTTTCGGCCTCGCACACGGACCATGCGGTCGTGGCGGGGAGCCTCAGCGACGTGCGGATGTCCGTCGAGCTGACGACGGTGGGCGGCAAGGCCTGGATGACCTTCCGCAACGTTTCGGTGGCGCCCGAGGCGTCGGTGGTGTTCAAGGAGATCGTGGTCGACACGTACGACGACGACACGGGGACCGCGCTGCTGTGGGACCCGGTGGTGCTGGATCATACGCGGCAGGTGGACTACGTGGCGGTGAAGTCCAACGGCCTGCCGGGCTTCCACGCCCAGACCGCCGAGGCCTTCCCGCTGCTGGAGCTGCGGGCGGCGTCGCCGCCGACCCAGCGAGGGATCGGGGTGGGCGAGGAGCTGCGGGTGGAGTTCTCCACCGCCCTGGCCGACGGGTCGAACATCTTCGACTTCCTCAACGCCTTCGGCGGGGGGGACGACACGGGGATGTACGCCCTGGGGTTCCACGGCATCAGCGCGGACGTGCTCGGTGGCGAGAGCCTCAGCGGGATGAATGGGGGGGGCGGCGGAGAGGTCCCCGAGCCCGCGGCCGCCGGGATCCTGATGCTCGGTGCGGCGGGGCTGGTGCTGCGGCGAAACCGCCGCACCCGTCGCGTGCCCCCCGCCCCGCAGGCCGAGTAAGAGACGGTTTCAGAACCTCTCGCACCGCAAAGGCCGCAAGGATCGCAAAGAGGAACCGGTCCAAACCCCAAGGGATCTGCTCCTCTTCGCGTCCTTTGCGGCCGTTGCGGTGCGCTCTGAGGCCGCTTCAAGCATTTCTCACCCCGCTGGGCCAAAGGCCCCTCATCTTCTTCCGCCCCGTAGGGGCGGGGGAGAATAGCCGGGGGCGAAGCGCAGCGGAGCCCCCGGAAGGCGGCCCGGTGCGATCGAGCCCCGACAGGGGCGGGGGAGGCCCTGGGATCCCTAGCAGCCCGTTTAGAAACGGGCTGCTAGAGCAGGCGAGCAGGAGAACAGGTGAGCAGTAGATTCAAGACATCCATGGAACTCCTGAAGGCCAAACGTGTTACACGCCTGCGGTCTCCTGCTCTCCTGTTCTACTGCTCCATCAGGAAGCATGGTGTGACTTTGTAAACAGGCTGCTAGGTCTATCGGGTCTGCAGTCCGCTCCCTCGCCCCTGTCGGGGCTCCACGGAACTCTCCCGTTACCGGGGGTTCCGCTTCGCTTCGCCCCCGGCTACTCTCCGACGCCCCTGCGGGGCTGAGGATGTGCAAAGACTACTGCCGCGAGATCGGTTCGATTGTGATGATCGCGTTAACGGATCTCCATGTGAGCGTGTAGTAGCGTGTGGGGACCGGGTTGGGTCCGGCCGGTGGAGGGGTGAGTGAGCGTAGTACACCGGTCGGCGGCAGGATGGCCTGTCGGCTCGATCTTTCGCCGCCTTCGGGCGGTCCCGCTCACGCAGAGCCGTGCCTCCGTCACGGCGAGGGGAGAGCGGACGATGCGCGCCGCACAAACGAAACGAGGGGAATCGAATCGAGGAGCGGGCTTTACGCTGGTGGAACTGCTCGTGGTCGTCAGCATCCTGGTGATCCTGGCGATGCTGGTCATGCCCGTGCTCAAGGTCGTCAAGGTCAAGACCGGGCTGGGCCTGTGCGCCACCAACATGCAGCACCTCTACGAGGTGCAGGAGATCTACCTCGCGGGGCACCTGGGCTACATCCCGCCCATGAGCGCCTACCAGGCCGGTCAGGGCTGCGCCAGCGCCTACGTGTCCCGCTGGTCCTCGGACGACCCGTGGCGGCTGTTCTTCGCGGGCTACTACGCGAAGTTCCAGTACATCGATGAGCCCACGCAGTTGTCCTGCCCGGACTCGGTCGTCCGCAACGGCTGGGCGCACGCCGCCAGCATGCGGATCAAGCTCCACAGCATGCCCGTCGCCGAGTGGTCCAACAACCCCGACGTGATCGGGAGCATCTACGGCAACTACGGGCTGCGCTGGAGCGGGCGGAAGGACAAGACCTACTCCAGCGAACGCCTCATGTTCGCCGAGGTCTCCGCCTGCTTCCCCCATGGGCCCACCACCTGGGAGTTCGAGGACATGCATGGGGGGCGCTGGTACGGGGAGGACAGCCCGTCCACGATGTCGATGAACATCGTCTCCTCCGCCGGGCGCGTCCTGGGCCTCCGCAACTACACCGACACGCGGCAGTGGGTGTGGGAGCAACGCTACTACTACCCGCACAACGAGCGGACCGGGGACAGCAAGGTTGCCCCGGTCCCGTACGGCACGGGGGACTGGAGCGACGCGGCGTACGGGTTCTGGTCGAGTTTCGACAGCGAGCTGTTCGACGGGACCGCCTGGCCGTGGGGCGAGACGCTCGACGAGATGCCGCTCAACTGGTAGGAACGTCCCGTCAGGGCCATCGCAAGGTCGTGGGCATCTTGCCCGTGGTTTCCCCGGAAACCCAGCAGGGGCGAGACGCCCATGCGACGGAAGCGGACTTTGCGATGGCCCGGAGCGTCCCGCGCCTTCCTTTGCGCACCTGCGTTAGCGCCCCGGGCGGTCGGGGTGTAGTACACCGTGGACGGGCCCACGGCCGTTGACGACGGTGGTGGACCCGGCGGGCCGATCGTGTATGATGGTTCGCAGAGTCCCGTGACTCGGGCGGGGGTTCGCCCCGGGCCGCGGGCCGCCCAAGGCGAAAAGGAAGGTGCGTGCGTGCGTAAGATCCGAAAAGGTTTCACGATCGTCGAACTCCTGGTGGTCGTGGCCATCATCGTCATCCTGGCCGCCCTGGTCATGCCCGTGATCAAGCGGATCAAGATCACCACGTCGATGGGCCTGTGCGCGTCGAACCTGCAGGACCTGTACGAGGTCCAGGAGATTTACCTCGCGACGTACGGCAATAACATCCCCCCGATGTGCGGCTATGGGCGGTACACGACGAGCAACGGGTCGATCTCGGCCTACGTGGGGGACGGCCCGGACGACGGGTACGCCCTGTTCTTCGCCGGGTACTACGCGAAGTACGGGTATATCGAGGAGGGGACGGCGTTGTGCTGCCCGGACACGATCCTGAAGATCGGCTGGGCGCACGCCTCCAGCATGATCAATCGCCTGCAGGCGATGCCCGTGAAGGAGTGGGCGGAGAACCCGGGCCTCGTCCGCCGGATGTTCGGCAACTACGGGCTGCGGTGGAGCGGACGGAAGGACAAGAGCTACCAGTTCGACCGGCTGATGTTCGCCGAGGCTTTCGCGATATATCCGCACGCTCCGACGGCGAGCGACGTCATCTCCATGCACGGGGACGGCTACCACGGAGACAGCGCATCGAGCGCGATGTCGATGAACATCGTGTCCTCCACCGGGCGGGTCTTGGGCCTGAATCGTTTCACCGACACCCGGTACTGGCTGTGGAGCGACCGCTACAAATACCCGTGCAACGAGCGGTCGGGCGACACGTTCGTGGCCCCGATCAAGGGGGACCAGGACAACATGAGCGATCTGGGCTGGGGGTTCTGGGCGAGTTTCGACATGGAGATCTTTGACGCCCCTCGCTTCCCCTGGGGCGAGACGCTGGATGAACAGCCCGACTGGTGGTAGCATTAGGACGATACGGTTTGCGGGGGGGGGCGTGGCGTGGACGGCTTGCATGTTCCTATAACTCGAAGGGGGGCGGCTCTGAAGTGCAGGGCGCGTAAGGCGAGAAAGAGGTGTCCGTATGCGCGGCAATCGCAGAGGGTTCACGATCGTCGAACTCCTGGTGGTTGTGGCGATCATCGTCATCCTGGCCGCCTTGGTCATGCCCGTGATCAAACGGATCAAGATCACCACGTCGATGGGCCTGTGCGCGTCGAACCTGCAGGACCTGTACGAGGTCCAGGAGGTCTACCTGGCGACGCATGGCTATAAGATCCCGCCGATGTGCGGCTACTGCCGCTACAGCTCGGTCAATGGGGGTATCTCGATGTACACCGGGAGCAACGGCGAGGGCGGGAGGACGATCTTCTTCGCCGGGTACTACGCCCTGCACGGGTACATCGACGAGGGCACGCAGCTCTGCTGCCCGGACACGATCCTGCGGCCGGGGCAGGCGATGAGTTCGATCAGCTACCTTCAGAGTACCTCCCCCAAGGAGTGGGCGGAGAACCCCAGCGTCTCCGGCGGGGGCTACGGGCTGTTCGGCAACTACGGGCTGCGGTGGAGCGGGCGGAAGGACAAGAGCTACCAGTTTGAGCGGCTGATGTTCGCCGAGGCCTTTGCCGCCTTCGCCTGGGGCCACGGGCCCGGGAGGAGCGACGTCCTCGCCATGCACGGGGACGGCTACCACGGGCCGAACGACCCGAGTGCGATGTCGATGAACATTGTGTCCTCCTCCGGGCGGGTCATGGGCCTCAACCGTTTTACCGACACCCGGTACTGGCTGTGGAGCGACCGCAACTACTACCCGTATAACGAACGGTCGGGCGACACGTTCGTGGCCCCGATCGATGGGGACCAGGACAACATGAGCGATCTGGGCTGGGGGTTCTGGTCGAGCTTCGACATGGAACTTTTCGACGCCCCGCGCTTCCCCTGGGGCGATACGCTGGATGAACAGCCCGAGTGGTGGTGACGGGAAGCCCCTGCGGAGGGCAGGGATGGAATCATATCGTCGATAGTGTGTATGATAGCGGCAGGAACCCGTGACCCAGGGGTGGGGCTCCGCCTGGGACTCGCGGGCCGCTGGACGCGAAAAGGAAGGTGCTCCATGCGCAGCAGTCGCAGAGGTTTCACGATCGTCGAACTCCTGGTGGTCGTGGCGATCATCGTCATCCTGGCCGCCCTGGTCATGCCCGTGATCAAGCGGATCAAGGTCACCACGGCGATGGGCCTGTGCGCGACGAACCAGCAGGACCTGTACGAGGTGCAGGAGGTGTACATGGCGTCCCACGGGTACAAGATCCCCCCGGTCTCGGCGTACAAGCGCGGGCAGGGGTGCATCTCGGGCTACGTGGGGCGATGGGCTGGCGATGACCCGTATCACCTGTTTTTCGCCGGGTACTACGCCAAGCACGGCTATATCGATGAGGGAACGGCGTTGATCTGCCCGGACACGACGTACAAGATTCCATGGAACGGGAGTTCGCACGCGCTGAACACGATCTCGCGGCTGGGGATGATGTCCCCCCGCGACTGGGCGGAGGACCCGCGGGACACGATCTTCGGCAACTACGGCCTGCGGTGGAGCGGACGGAAGGACAAGACCTACCCCGACGAGCGGCTGATGTTTGCGGAGACCAGCGCGTGCTTCCCGCACGGCCCGATGACCGATGAGATCACCTACATGCACGGCGGACGGTTCATACGGGGGGATGACTCGACCGCTCCTTCGATGAACATCACGACCTCCACCGGCCGCATCATGGGCCTGCACCGCTACACCGACACGCGGTTGTGGCTGTGGGCGGAGCGGTACTACTACCCGCACAACGAGCGAACGGGCGACGTGATGGTCGCCCCGTGCGCCATCGATGAGACGGACGTGAGCGACGGGGGGTGGGGGTTCTGGCAGAGCTTTGACGGGGAGCTGTTCGACCAGTTCCGCTGGCCGTGGGGCGGGACCATCGACGAGAAGCCGGACGGGTGGTAGCGATCGGCCGGTGAGGGGCGGAAGTTTTTGCTGGCGTGTGGGGGGGAGGCGCTTAGAATACCGAGGATGGTTCTGGTCTCCGCGGCGAACGGCGAGGCGCGGGTCTCGTCGGCGGCACGTCCCAGTGTCGCGGAGGCAGCCGGGCAAGGCACTTCCACCCCGGCGATGGCTTAGGCGGTCCCGTCGAGATCGGCGGCGGCCGCGGAACAGAGTGGTTCACGCGATGCGGCGCACTTCCCGAGGCTATACGCTGGTTGAATTGATCGCGGCGGTGGCGATCTTCTCGGTGCTGCTGATGTGCCTGGTCCCCGTGATGGATCTGGCCAAGCGGCGCGCGGCGGACCACGTGTGCGCCAACAACCTCATGGATCTCTTCCGCGCGACGGAGATGTACACGTCGCGTCACGGCGGTTGGGTGCCTCCCCAGGACGCGTACCGGAGGGGGAGCGGCAACGCGGCGGGGTACGTGGACCGCTGGGGCGCCAACCAGCCCGCCCGCCTGTACTTCGCGGGGTGCCTGGCCCTGGAGTCCGACATCACCGAAGGCCGCACCCTCGCGTGCCCCGGGACGGTAGCCCTATCCCCGCGGTCCAACGTCCGCGCCCGCCTGCTGGCGGCGTCGCCCCAGCAGTGGGCGAAGGAGCCGGAGCAGCACTGCGGCCTGTCGGGCAATTACGGCCTGCGGTGGAGCGGGCGCAAAGACAAGGTGTACCCGGGGCGGCGGCTGATGATGGCCGAGGCGGCCGGGGCGTGGGGCGCCCCCCGCGCCCTCGAGATCGAGCAGCACGGGGGCCGCTACACCGGGCAGGGGGAGCGGGGGGGCATGTCCATGAACGTCGCCGCCTCCGACGGGACCATCGCCGGGGTCCGCCACTGGACCGACACCCGCCTCTGGATCTGGGGCGACCGCTACTACTACCCCTTCAATGACCGCACCGGCGATGCCTTCGTGACCCGCTACGCCTTCGATCCCCAGGAGCCCGACCCCAGCGGCGGGACGCAGGGCTTCTGGTCGAGCTTCGATCGCGAGCTGTTCGACGGCGAGCGCTACCCCTGGGGCGATACCCCCGAGTCTCCACTGAACTGGTAGGAGGCATACGCTTCGGGCACAGAGGAGATGCGTATGAGCCGCAGACGCGCAGGGGGGTTCACCATTGTCGAACTGCTGGTCGTTGTCGCGATCCTCGTGATCCTGATGAGCTTGGTCATGCCCGTGCTGAAGGTGATCAAGTTCACCGTCGCCAACGACCTCTGCGCCTCCAACCAGATGGACCTCTACGAGGCGCAGGAGGTCTACCTGGCCGCCTTCGGGGGCAAGATCCCCCCGGTGGGGGCATACCTGCGGACGGGGCGCGGGAACGGGGACCTGGTGGGCCTGGATCACAGCCCGGACCGGAAGCCCCGGCTGTACTGGGCGGGGTTCTACGCGCGCAATGAGTACATTTCCGACGGGCACACGCTGGTCTGCCCCTCCACGCTCCTGCGGGAGGGGCACGCCGCCAGCAAGGCCCGGCAGTTGGCGGGCACCAGCCCGCGCGACTGGTCGAACAGCTTCGAGGACACCCCGGGGTATCGGCCGATGTTCGGCAGCTACGTGTGCCGCTGGAGCGGGCGGAAGGACAAGGTGTACTCGTACGAGCGCCTGATGTTCGCGGACCACGCGTCGGCCTACTGGGGCGGGCCGATCATGAACCCCGGCTGGTACGACCGCGGCAAGACGCCCGACATCATCGAGATGCACGGAGGCGCCAACTACACCAAGTCCGGGCAGAACGAGAGGTCCAGCAATGTCGGCATGAACGTCACGTCGTCCTCCGGGCGAATCCTGGGCCTGCAGGACTACAGCGATACCTTGAAGTGGCTCTGGCCGGACACGTACTACTGGCCCGACAACGAGCGGTCGGGCGACGAGGTCGTCAGCACGGTCCCGTGGGACGGCTCGCCCAGTTGGAGCGACGGAGGGTGGGGGTTCTGGTCGAGTTTCGACATGGAACTCTTCGACGGGACCAAATTCCCCTGGGGCGAGACCCTCGACGAGAAGCCCGGGGACTGGTAACGGCCGGGCCGCGCCAGGGAAGGTGAGGGGCGGGGCGTCCGGGGATAGGCTTCCGCATGCGATCCGAGGCCCCATCTCGGCCTTGAAACTTGGCGACGGCAGGATTTCTTTTTCCACTGCCAATTGTTCGGGTTGACGTTTCGCCGGGGTCGTGCTATAGTGGGAGCAGCTCGATAGCCCGTTTCAAAAGCTCAACGGGCTCCAAAAAAGGAAAGCCGGCTGCCGGTAAGGCTCGAACGGATATGAGGCGGCCGCGGTTCGACAAAAGAGAGGATTCCGAGATGCTCAGTTTCCGACCGGCTCGATGTGCACTCCCGTGCGGGGTGGCCGTGCTCCTGTTGCTGCTGACTGCCGCAGTAGGCAACGCAGCCCCCTTGCTTCCAACGATTTACGGCCCCGAGATCT
>JAWLCQ010000022.1:0-44237 GCA_041687095.1 Phycisphaerae bacterium
CTAGCACTACAACGAAAGATGTTAACTGGTTGACTGGTTAACTGGTGACTGGGACAGCAGTTTGCGTGGGCTGCCCGCCTGGGACTACCGGAGAGGCTCATCTGGTTGCAAGCCATTGCCAATGAACCAGTTAACCAGCTAGCCAGTCAACCAAGCTTCGTTGTAGTGCTAGTCCCTATTCCCTAGTGCCTCGCTCCCCCCAGTCCCCAGTGCCTCCCCGGGCTCCTCCCCCCTCGATCGCTCACACTGGCCCCAGTACACCCCCGCGGCAGCGGACAGGAGGGGGACCGCCTGGAACAGGTAGTTGGCACCCTCCCACTGCCGCAGGTCGAACCCCACGGACCGCAGCTCCCCGAAGGCGACGAAGGCCATCGGGACAAGGACCGCGACCCCGATGAAACCCGCCCACGACGCGAACGACCGGCTGAGCCTCCCCTGCAGCACCACCACCGCCGCCACCGTGCACACCGCCCCCGCGAGCATCAGCAAGGATCCGACATTCCGGCTGCCCCGCCCGAAGACGTGCAGCGGCGGGTAGGGGTCCGAGGTCAGGTAGAACCCGCCATGCCACACCCCCGCCGTTACCGCCCCCGCGATCAGCAGCAGCACCGCACTGCGAACGTCCCGCCGCGCCAGGCACACCGCGTACAGCGGCAGCAGGGCGATCCAGATGGCCCGGCAGGTCACCACGGTCCCCAGGACCACCCCCACCCCAAGGACCAGCGCCGGCGTCAGCCGTGCGCGGTTCAGCACCGCCAGCACCGCCACCAGCGCCAGGGAGTACGCGGGGATGTCGTGCCCCGAGAGGATCAACCGCCACGTGATGAACCCGGAGCACAGGACGACGAGCACCACCCCGCCGGCCGCCCTGTCCCCCACCGCCCACCACAACGCCAGCGTCGCCACCGCCAGGTACAGCGGGTTCATGAGCACGTACCCGCGCGTCGCCGACAGCGGCGCGTTCAGCAGCAGCCACCCGCTTCCCGGACTGACGGGCGCCCCGCCCGGAAGCGCCACGTCATACAGCCCGCCCCCCCCCAGCAGCGACCGCACCGGCAGAATCATCGCCGGAGCGGCCGTCGAGGGGCTCTCCTTCCCCTCCCACGCCAAGAACCGCTCCGCCCCACCACCGCCCCCACCGCCAGCAGCACGACCACCGCCACCAGCACCCACCGCCCTCGCAGCACTCCCAGCACCCGCCCGCGCACCCGCTGCGAACACCCGACGGCGAGCAGGACGCCCACCTGCAGACACAGCAGCACCACCAACAGGTACGGCCGCGTGGAGAAGAAACTGCTGCGGCAGACGTCCGTCAGCGAACACACGTCCAGCAGAAGCACGACCCCGGCGAGCGGGAGGACGGCCCGCCCTGGGGGGAGGGGGGTGGCGAGCGCGCGGGGCTGGCACCCGGTCATCCCCGGCATCTGCTGCAACCTTGCTCCGTCGGATCTGCGTTCATCCTCGTTCATCCCCGCTCATCCCTGCTCGGCGTTGGAGAGGATGTCGCGGATGGCGAGGGGGGCGTCGGGCATCTCGCGGTTGGCGGACTCGAGCTTCTCGCGGTTGGACATCACGCAGATGGGGGCCTGGGGCAGGCCGGCGGTCAGGGTCGCCAGGAGGGACTCGCGGATGGCGGGGGCGGTGGCGGCCTTCATGCGTTCGTAGCGCTGCTCCCGCAGCTCGGGCGTCCAGCCGGTGAGGTGGCGGTAGAGGGCGGCACCGGTGGCCTCGGCGGGGCGGAGGGGGCGGTGGTCGTACTTCGCCGAGCCGATGATCGCCCGCTCGACGTCCTCGCGGGACCAGGGGGCGCGGCGGACGAAGTCGAGGGTGTCGGCGAAGACCTTCAGCGTGCGGGCCACGTGCGGGTCGTTGTACGAGCCCAGGTGCAGCAGGGCGCGGGCGGAGTCGTAGCGGCACCACGCGCCGTAGGCGTTGCCCTGGAAGCGGACCTCGCTGAGGATGTAGTCGAGGCTCACCAGGTGGGACCCCACCCGGAGGAGCGGTTCGTTGACGGGGTCGCACGAGTGGGGGGCGGGGATGAGCATCTGGCAGTGCGCGACCTGGACGGGCCCGGCGAGGCCCTCGCGGGGCGGGGCGGGGAAGGGCGTGAACCCGAGGTCGGCGGGTTCGACGGGCTCATCGCGCATGGCGGAGGCCCAGTCGGTGAGGGCGGAGCGCACCGTCGCGTAGGGGGCGTCGGCGCCGGTGAAGCAGGCGGTGAGGCGGCGGCGGTTGAGGAGGAAGTCGCGGACGGCGAGGAGGTGCGAGACGGCCTCGTCGGACAGCTCGTCGAACCGCTTCGCCAGGCGTTCGCTGAGGTCCAGTTGGGGCAGGCCGCCGGTGAGTTCGCCGAGGTAGCCCTCGGGGTCCAGCCCGCGTGCGGCGTGGCGGGCGGCGGTGGAGGAGCCCCCGTGGACGAGCCCGGTCCGCAGGCGGGCGCGGGACTGGACGAGGACGTCCTTGAGGCGGGCGCGGTCGGCGGGGTCGACGGAGAACAGCAGGTCGTGCAGGACGGACAGGGCGGGGGCGATGCGGTCGTCGACGGCTTTGAGGGAGAGGCGGAGCCCCCAGACGCCCTGGGTGGGGGCGGCGGCGGCGGTGGTGAAGGAGGTCCCGCAGCCGACGCCCCCGGTGTAGCGGGCGATGCGGCTGCTCATGCATTCGTAGTCCATTCCGGCGGCCCCGAGGCGGCTGAGCAGGTCGGCGTAGCGGCCGACGTAGGGCCACAGATGGGGCGGCAGGCCGGTGAGGTCGAAGTTGAGGTGGAGGTAGCTGACGCCCCCGGCGAAGACGTCGCAGCGGAGGAGGTCGGCGTTCCCGGGGAGTTTGTCGGTGCTGGTGGGGACGTGGACGACGTGGGGGGGCAGGTCGGCGGCGCGGAGTTGGGGGAGGGTGGCGATGGCCTCGGGGAGGTTGGGGGCGGCGTTGAGGCGGTCGAGTTCGGCGGCGTCGGCGGCGATGCGGCGGGCCTGGTCGTCGGTGAGGGTGGCGCGGAGGGCGCGCATCTTGTCGGCGAGTTCGGCGTCCTTGCGTTTCTGCCACTGGCGGTCGGGGGCGAGGCGGGCGTCGAGGCGGTGGGGGTTGTCGAGCAGGCGCTCGCGGATCAGCCGCCCGAACCGCCCGCGGTCGGCCTCGTACTCCTGCCGCACCGTCTGCAGGTGCTCACGCATGCGGACGTGGTCGAGGGGGTCGCAGCCGTAGATCCACGACTGCATGACGTGCTCCATGGCGTGGAGGGGGAACATGGGGTGGATTTCGAGGTACTGGTAGGCGGCCTGGTGGAAGGCGGCGTCGACGCGGTCGGGGTCGAAGTCGTCGGCGGCGCACCGTTGGAGCGTGGCGAGGACCAGGTCGCGGAAGGCATCGAGGCGGTCGGGCTCGGCGCCCTTGATCCCGATGCGGAACGTGTTCTCCAGGCCCACCGAGGAGTCGCCCGAGGCGATGAGGTCCTCGCCCAGGTGCGAGTCGATGACGGCCTTCTTGAGCGGGGCCCCCTCGTTGCCCAGCAGCAGCAGGCTCAGGACGCGGAGGCGGATGGCGTCGGCGGGGTCGGTGGCGTCTCCGACGAGCCACTGCAGGACGAGGAAGGTCTTGCCCTCGATGGGCTCGGTGGGCTCGATGGGGTAGACGTCCTGGACGGTCCGCGGGGCGGCCCAGCGGGGCTGGGGGCGGAGGCCGGTTTCGCCGGGGATGGCGGTGAAGGGGGCGAGGCGGTCGCGGAGGAACGCCAGATGCTCCCGCGTGGGGATGTCGCCGTAGAGGAAGAAGTAGGCGTTGGAGGGGTGGTAGTGGACGCGGTGGTAGTCCTGGAGCTGCTGGTAGGTGAGGTCGGGGATGGCGTCGGGGTCGCCGCCGGACTCGCGGCCGTAGGGGGTGTCGGGGAACAGCCCGCGGGTGGTGAGGCGGTAGAGGCGGGCCTCGGGGTTGGAGTACGCGCCCTTCATCTCGTTGTAGACGATGCCGTTGATCGTGAGCCCGTCGGTGGGGTGGGCGGGATCGGCGGGGGCGAGGTGGTGGGCCTCGCGGCGGAAGGTCTGGGGGGTGAGCAGGGGGTGGAAGACGGCGTCGAAGTAGACCTCGGCGAGGTTGAACAGGTCGGTTTTGACGGTGCTGGAGACGGGGTAGTAGGTGCAGTCCCAGCCGGTCATGGCGTTGATGAACGTGGCCATGCTCATCTTGATGAGTTCGAAGAACGGTTCCTTGACGGGGAAGCGTTGGGACCCGGCGAGCACGGAGTGTTCGAGGATGTGGGGCAGGCCGGTGTCGTCGGGGGGTGGCGTGGGGAAGGAGACGGAGAAGAGGTTCTCGGGGTCGTCGGCGTGCAGGTGCAGCAGGCGCGCCCCCGAGGCGGGATGGGCGAGGGTGTAGGCGATGGCGTACATGAACGGCAGGGGCGTGACGGATTCGACGCGGAACCCGTCGAGGGTGTCCCCGACGGTGAGGGCTTGGGGCGGCATGGTGGGCATGGCGGTGTCCTGTGTGCGGTTCCTTCCCCGAGGGGGCGGCCCGCGGGCGCTCCACGGCCCGCGGGGGAGTCGGGGACATTATACGTGCCTCCCCGGGCCCATGCACTCAAATGGCCCGCGAGGGGGGAATTCCGTTTCGTGCGCGGGGAGGGCGCAAGACGACGCCGCCGGGCTCGCATGCGCGGACCCGGCGGCGGGGGGTTCGGAGGGTTCGAATGGCCTCAGTCGGTGAAGCGGCGGAGGATGACGACGGCGTTGTGCCCGCCAAAGCCGAAGCTGTTGGACATCGCGACGTCGATCTGGGTCTGGCGGGGCGTGTGGGGGACGAAGTCCAGGTCGCAGCCCTCGTCGGGCTCGTCGAGGTTCAACGTCGCCGGGATCACGCCGTCGCGCATGCCCAGGGCGGTGGCGATCGCCTCCACCCCGCCCGACGCGCCCAGCAGGTGCCCCGTGGAACTCTTGGTGCTCGACACCATCAGGCCGTTCGTCGCGTAGGGCCCGAACACGGACTTGATGGCCGTGACCTCGGCGAAGTCGCCGAGTTCGGTGCTCGTGCCGTGGGCGTTGATGTACTGGATGGCCTGGGGGTCGAGTTGGGCGTCGGCGAGGGCGTTTCGCATCGCCTGCGCCGCGCCCTTGCCCTCGGGGTCGGGGGCGGTGATGTGGTGCCCGTCGCAGCTCGCCCCGTACCCGACGAACTCGGCGTAGATCCGGGCGCCGCGGGCCTTGGCGTGCTCGAGTTCCTCCAGCACCATCACCCCGGCGCCCTCGGCGAGGAGGAACCCGTCGCGGTTGCGGTCCCAGGGGCGCGAGGCGTGCGTGGGGTCGTCATTGCGGGTCGAGAGGCCCTTGAGGGCGCAGAAGCTGCCCAGGCCCAAACGGGTCAGGGCCGCCTCGCTCCCGCCGGTGAGCATCACGTCGCACTCGCCCCGCTGGATGGTGCGGAGGGCCTCGCCCATGGAGTTGGCGGCCGACGCGCAGGCGGTGACGACCGCCTGGTTCACCCCGCGCAGCCCCCACTGGATGGCGATGTGGGCGGCGGCGGCGTTGCCCATGAGCTTGGGGACCGTGAACGGGCTAACCCGCTTCGGTCCCTTCTCGATCATGCGGATGTGCTGATCCTCAAGCTCCTGCAATCCGCCGATCCCGCTGCCGACGATCACGCCGCAGCGCTCGAGGGTCTCGGCCGTGAAGTCGATCCCGCTGTCGCGGACCGCCTCGACGGCGGCGGCGACGGCGAATTGGGCGAAGCGGTCCATCCGCCTCGACTCCCGCGGATCGACATACTCGGCCGGGATGTCCTCCCAGTTCCTCACCTCCCCGCCGATCTGGGAGGGGAAGGGCTCGGGATCGAACCGCTGGATGCGGGCGATGCCGCTCTTGCCTTCCAACAGCGCAGCCCAGAACTCGGGGACGGTATGTCCCAGGGGATTGACGGATCCCAGGCCCGTGAATACGGCACGGCGTCTGGCCATTCGAAACTGCTTCCTTCTCGGCTGGCGGTCAGGCCTTGTTCGAGTGCTCTTTGATGTAGTCGATGGCCTGGCCGACGGTCTGGATCTTCTCGGCTTCCTCATCGGGGATGGAGAGCTCGAACTCGTCCTCGAACTCCATGACCAGCTCGACGGTGTCGAGCGAGTCGGCGTTCAGGTCGTTGACGAACGAGGTCTCGCGAGTGATCTCGCTCTTGTCCACGCCCATCTGCTCGGCCACGATCTCAATTACCTTAGTTTCGATGTCGTCGGGCACTTTCGTGTCCTCCCTGCTTCCTAACGGTTCTCTTGAAAAACAACAGCCTGGTGACTTACGTGTCCTGTCAGAGCCGCGGTACTATAGCGTCCGCCCGGCGGGTTGGCAATAGCATCCTGTCGGCCGCTGCCACAGGCATTCTACGTGTGCATCCCGCCGTCGACGCTGATCACCTGCCCGGTGATGTAGCCCGAGTCGTCGCTGGCGAGGAAGGCGACGGTCTTGGCGATGTCGGTCGCCTCCCCGAAGCGCTTCAGGGGAATCTGCTCCAGCGCCATGTCCTTCGCCTGCTGGGGCAGGGCGTCGGTCATGTCGGTGCGGATGAACCCGGGGGCGACGGCGTTGCAGCGGATGTTCTTGGTCGCCAGCTCCTTCGCCGTCGTCTTCGTCAGCCCGATGAGGCCGGCCTTGGAGGCGGAGTAGTTCGCCTGTCCGCGGTTGCCCTCGATGCCCGAGTAGCTCGCCATGTTGATGATCGAGCCCGCGCGGTTCCGCAGCATGTGCCGCGACGCCGCCCGCGTCGCGAAGAACGCGCTGGTGAGGTTCACCTTCAGCACCAGCTCCCAGTCCGCGTCGTCCATCCGCATCAGCAGCCCGTCGCGGGTGATCCCGGCGTTGTTGACCAGCACGTCCAGGCGCCCGAGGGCCTCGGCGACCTCGTCGATCATCGCCGTCATGCCCTCGCTGTTCGTGACGTCCATCGTGCGGGTCTGCAGCTTGGCGCCCGGGTTGCCCAGGGCGGCGGGCAGTTCCGCGAGCAGCTCCTCGCGGAGGTCGACGGCCACCACGGTCATGCCCTTGGCGAGCAACTCGCGGCAGATCTCGCGCCCGATCCCTCGGGCGCCGCCGGTGACGATCGCCACCTTCTCATTGTCAGCCATGTCTGTCTCTCCAATGTCGCAGGGCCAATCCTGCGGATGTCTCTCTCGGTTCACCGGTCTCGCCCCCTCCGGGGAGGGGCAAAACCCGAAACTCGAAATCCGAAACCCGAAACAAATTCAAAGCACGAAATTCAAAGCCCGAAAACTCCTGGAAACCCGCACCCCTCGGACTGCGGCTCATGTCTGATCGGGAGCGTTTCGGTCCTTCGGATTTTGGATTTCGGATTTGTTTCGGATTTCGTGCTTCGGATTTCGGATTTCCTGTGGCTCCTCACGTCCGCAGCTTCTCCAGCGCCTCGCGGGAGTTCACGCTCGTGATGTTCGCGCGGCGGTGGATGCGGCGCATGAGGCCCGCCAGCACCCGCCCGGGGCCGATCTCGTAGAACGTCTCCACCCCCGCCCCCAGCAGCGCCTCGACGCACTGCTGCCAGCGGACCGGGCTCGTGAGCTGCGCCAGCAGCTTCGCCCGCGTGTCCTCCGCGCTGCCGTGCGGGGCGGCGTCGACGTTGGAGAGCACGGGCACCTGGGGCGCCTGGAGCGTGATGCGGTCCAGCACGCCCGCCAGGCCCGCGGCGGCCGGGGCCATGAACGCGCTGTGGAACGCCCCGGCGACCTTGAGGGGGATGGCCCCCGAGGCCCCGTGATCCTTGGCGAGCTGCTCCGCCCGCTCACAGGCGGCCTTGGAGCCCGACAGGACGATCTGCCCGGGGCAGTTGAAGTTCGCGCAGGTGAGGACCTCCCCGCCGGACGCCTGCTCGCACAGGGCGCGGGCCTGGGCTTCGTCGAGGCCCAGCACGCTGACCATGCCCGACGGGGCCTCCGTCGCGGCCGCCTGCATCCGCCGCCCGCGCTCCGTCACGAGCGTCAGGGCGTCCTCGAGGGACAGGGCCCCGGCGGCGTAGAGGGCGGTGTACTCGCCCAGGGACAGGCCCGCGACGTACTGCGGCTGCAGGGCGGAGAGCTGCTCCGGGGGCAGCACCTCCGGCAAGCACGCCAGCAGCGCCGCCGAGACCGTGAAGATCGCCGGCTGCGCCACGTCGGTGCGGGCGAGTTCCTCCTCGGGGCCCTCGAAGCACAGGCGGGTGAGGGGCAGCCCGGAGACCTGCTCAGCCGTGGCGAAGACGCGCTGGGCGGCGGGGAACGCGTCGTATACGTCGCGCCCCATGCCGACTTCCTGTGCGCCCTGCCCGGGGAATAGATATGCCGTCTTCATGCCGCGTCTCTCGTCCTGTGTGCTGTGGGCGGTGCTAAAGGCGGACCACGCTGCCGGCCCAGGTGAGCCCGGCCCCGAAGGCGATGAGCAGGACCGTCGAGCCCGGGCCGATGCGGCCCACCCGCCGGGCCTCCTCCAGCGCCAACGGCACGGAGGCGGCCGACGTGTTGCCGAACCGGTCGATGTGCACGTACACCTTGTCGATCGGGAAGTTGTACTTCTCCACCGCCGACTGGATGATCCGAATGTTCACCTGGTGGGGGACCACCAGGTCCACGTCCGCGGGCGTGAGCCCGCAGTGCTCCATGCAGTCGCCCAGCAGCCACTGCATCTTCTCGACGGCGAACTTGTAGACGTCGCGGCCGCGCATCTTCACGTAGTGCTGGCGGTCGCGGACCGTCTGTTCGGTGGGGGGCAGGCGCGACCCGCCCCCGGGCACGTGGATGTAGTCCCACCCGGCCCCGTCGGCGTGCAGGACGTTGTAGAGCACCCCGCGGTCGGGGTCGTCGGAGGCCTCCAGGACCACCGCCCCCGCCCCGTCGCCGAAGAGGATGCAGCTCGTGCGGTCCTCGTAGTCGCAGACGCGGGAGAGGGTGTCGGCCCCGATGACCAGGACGCGGCGGTACATGCCCGAGGCGATGAACTGGCTGGCGGTGGCGAGGCTGTAGACGAACCCGCTGCACGCCGCCGACAGGTCAAACGCCGGAATGCCCCGCGCCCCGAGGGCGTCCTGGACGAAGACGGCCGTCGCGGGGAAGGCCATCTCCGGAGTGACCGTCCCGCAGATGATGAGGTCGAGGTCCGCCCCGGTGAGGCCCGCGTCCTGCAGCGCCTGCTGCGCGGCGCGGATGGCAAACGTCCCCGTCGACTCCCCGGGGGAGGCGATGTGGCGCTCCCGGATGCCGGTGCGCTGCATGATCCACTCGTCGGACGTGTCGAGGATCTTCTCGAAGTCCGCGTTGGTCATCACACGGTCGGGAACGGCCGCCCCCAGTCCGGTAATTGCAGCGCGGACGGGGTCAGCCTTCGGCAATGGAGGTCTCCTCGGCCAGGGCGGCGGTGATTCGCTCGTTCACGTGGGACTTGGAGTACTCCAGGACCACGCGGACGGCGTTGGTGATGGCGCGGCGGTCGCTGGCGCCGTGGCAGATGATGCAGATGCCCGCCGCGCCCAGCAGCGGCGCCCCGCCGTACTCGTTGAAGTCGTACTTGTGCAGGATGGCGTGGGCGGCGTGCTTGAGGGTGTCCACGTGCTGGGGCATGGAGTCCCGGAGTTCCTTGAGCAGGCCCATGATGACGCCCTCGGCCATGCCCTCGATGAGCTTGAGGACCACGTTGCCCACGAACCCGTCGCAGACCATCACGTCGACGGTCCCGCGGAAGACGTCGCGGCCCTCGACGTTGCCGATGTAGTTCACCCCGGGGTCGGCCTTGAGGAGTTCCGACGCCCCGCGGGTCAGGTCGTTGCCCTTGGCCTCCTCCTCGCCCACGCTCAGCAGGCCCACGCGGGGCGTGGAGACGTTGCAGATCGCGTTGACGTAGATCGACGCCATCACCCCGTACTGGTGCAGGTGCTGGGGGCGGCAGGAGACGTTGGCGCCCACGTCGCACAGGGCCACCGGCCCGTGGTACGTCGGGGTGATCACCGTGATCCCGGGGCGGTGCACCCCGCGCAGCCGCCGGAGGTACATCTGGGCCGCCGCCACGAACGCCCCGGTGTTGCCCGCCGAGATGCACGCGTCCAGCTCCCCGTCACGATGCAACCGCGTCATGACGGAGATGGAGCTGTCGGGCTTGGTCCGAATGGCCTCCACGGGGGGCTCGTCCATCCCGACGGCCTGCGTGGTGTGGCGGACGTCGATGAACGACGCGTCCTGCCCGGCCGCGTCCAGCGCGCGGCGGATCTCGGCCTCGTCCCCGAGGAGGACCAGGCGGTCAGAGGGGCCCAGCAGCTTGCCCGCCGCCAGGACGCCGAGGACGCGCTCCTCAACCGAGCGGTCCCCACCCATCGCATCGATGCCAATGCGCATCGATTACTTCTCCTTCTCGACCTTCAGACTCAGTCCGGGCCTCACATAGCCGCAGTTCTCGCATGCCGTGTGCGGCAGCCGCGGGTTGTTGCACCGCGGGCAGTCCACGTAGTGCGCGGCCACGCGGGCGTGGTGCGACCGGCGGCTGCGCGTCTTGGTCTTGGAAGTTTTCTGTACCGGAAGCATGGCTTCACATCCTTCTAACACGCGTTCATGTCTTGACTTACAACGCGCCTCCGCCGGCGGCCCGCTCCCGCGGGCCCCGCCGACGTGCCGCGAAACCTAGTTGTCCCGGCCGACGAAGTCAAGCAAAATCGCCGGCCTACGCCTGCCCCAGCGCCGCGCGGACCCACCGCTCGGCCGCCGCCAGGGCCTCGGGCAGCTTCTCCACGTCCTTCCCCCCGGCCTGCGCGAGGGTGGGCTTGCCGCCCCCCTTCCCCCCCACCACCGGGGCCACGTCGCGAACCCAGTCGCCCGCCTTCACCGTCGAGGCGGCCGCCAGTTCGTCGCTCACCATCGCGATCAGCATCACCTTGTCGTCGGCCGCACTGGCGACGAACAGCCCCGCCGCACCCCGCTGACGCTCCACGTCGCACAGCGTCCGCAGCGCCCCGGGGTCGGCGAGGTCCGCCTGGCCGATCCGCACCTCCCCCGCCGGGCTCGCCACCGTCGCCACGATCTGCAGCCCCCCGGCCTTGGCAGACGAACCGCCCTTGCGGAGCTGCTTGATTTCCTTCTGCATCGCCGCCACGCGGTCCGGCAGGTCCTCCGGGCTCGTCCGCAGCGCCCCCGCCAGCGACCGCACCAGCTCGTCGAGCCGCTGCACGTGCTCGATGGCCCAGCGGCCCGTGACGGCGGTGATCCGCCGCACGCCCTTGGCGACGGACTCCTCGGAGACGATCTTCAGCAGACCGATCTGCCCCGTCCGCTCCAGGTGCGTCCCCCCGCAGAACTCCACCGACCCCCCCGCCTCCCCGATCCGCACCACGCGAACGGGGTCGGGGTACTTTTCTCCAAAGACTGCGCGCACCGTGGGGATCTTCTTGGCCTCCGCCAGGGGCAGCAGGGTCTTGGTGACGGGCTCGTCGGCGTAGATCCGCTCGTTGACCATCCGCTCGATCATCGCGAGCTGCTCGCCCGTGACGGCGGAGTTGTGCGTGAAGTCGAACCGCAGCCGCTCTGGGCCCACCACGCTCCCCGCCTGGTTCACGTGCTCGCCCAGGACCTCGCGGAGGGCCCAGTTCAGCAGGTGCGTGGCGGTGTGGTTCCGCATGGTGTCGCGGCGGAGCGGGGACACGACGGCCGTCACCGTCTGCCCGGGGCGAAGCGTCCCGGCGGTGACGGTCCCGACGTGCAGCACCGACTGCCCGGCCGCCAGCGTATCGCGGACCTCGAAGGATCCGCCCTCCCACGTCAGCGTGCCCGCGTCGCCCACCTGTCCGCCCTGCTCGGGGTAGAAGTTCGTGCGGTCCAGCACGACGGCCGCCGCGGCGCCCGTCGCCAACTCGCCCTCGGAGCGATACTTACCGTCCTGGCCCCACCCGAGGACCTTCGCCGCCACGGGCCCGTCCTCGTACTTGGCCGCGCTGTCCGTCGCGGGCAGGCCCACCAGGGCCTCGACCTTGAAGGCGTCCCCCGCCCCCGCCGACGCCTGCCGGTGCGCCTCCATCGCCTGCTCGTACCCCGCCATGTCCACCTGCACGCCCTGCTCGGCGGCCATGACCTGGGTGAGGTCGATGGGGAACCCGTACGTCGCGTAGAGGTCGAAGGCGACGTCCCCGGGCAGCACCTTAATGCCGTCCTCCCGGAGGCGGTCCACCTGGCGCTGGAAGAGGTCGATCCCGCGGTCGAGGGTCTTCCCGAAGGACTCCTCCTCGTCGCGGATGGTCTCGGTGACGTAGGCCTGGCGGTCGGGGAGTTCGGGGAAGGCGTCGCCCAGGAGCGTCACCACCGTGGGGACGAGCTTATGGACGAAGGGGCCCTCGATGCCCAGGTGCTGGCGGCCGTAGCGGGCGGCGCGGCGGAGGATCCGCCGCAGCACGTAGCCCCGTCCGTCGTTGGAGGGCAGGACCCCGTCGGCGATGGCGCAGGTGAGGGAGCGGGCGTGGTCGGCGATGACGCGGAACGCCACGTCGCCGGGATCGGCCTCCCCCGTCACGTCGAACCGGTCCGCCAGGCCGCTGGAGGCCCCGTAGCGGTGGTCCGTGAACTGCTCGATGTGCTCCAGCAGGGGCACGAAGAGGTCGGTGGCGTAGTTGCTCGTCTTTCCCTGGAGGATGCGCCCGACGCGTTCGAGGCCCATGCCCGTGTCCACGTGGCGGGCGGGCAGGGGGCTGAGGGTTCCGTCGGCGGCGCGGTTGAACTGGATGAAGACGAGGTTCCAGACCTCGATGACCAGGGGGTCCCCGGCGTTGACCATCTTCGCCCCGGTCCCGTCGGGGGTCTGGTCGAAGTGGATCTCGCTGCAGGGCCCGCAGGGTCCCGTGTCGCCCATCTCCCAGAAGTTGTCCTTCTTGGACCCTTGGAAGATGTGCGAGGGGTCGATATCGGTGACGGTCGCCCAGAGTTCGGCGGCTTCATCGTCGGGGGCGAGGCCCTCGGAGGCGTCGCCCTCGAAGACGGTGACGTAGAGGCGGTCCTTGGGGAGGCCCCAGACCTTCGTCAGCAGCTCCCACGCCCACTGGATGGCGTCGGCTTTGAAGTAGTCCCCGAACGACCAGTTCCCGAGCATTTCGAAGAACGTGTGGTGGTAGCAGTCGTGCCCGACGTCTTCGAGGTCGTTGTGCTTGCCCCCGGCGCGGATGCACTTTTGGGTGTTGGCGGCGCGGGAGTAGTCGCGGGTCTCGGTGCCCAGGAACAGGGCCTTGAACTGGTTCATCCCGGCGTTGGCGAACAGCAGCGTGGGGTCATCGGCGGGCAGGAGCGAGCTGGACGGAACGAAGGCGTGTCCGCGCTGGCGGAAGAACTCGATGAACTCGCTGCGTAGCTGTCCGCACGTCCGTTGCATGGCGCTCTGCTCCCGGCCGACGTTCGGTGCGTCCCCAGGACGCACGAATGGCCATACGTAAAGACCGGTGATTGTACCGCACGCCCTCCCCCTTGCCAAGAGCGTATTTTACGCCGCCCCAACCCCTCTCCCCCGCGGGGAGAGGTGCCCGAGCGCAGCGAGGGCGGTGAGGGCGCGCCCGCAAGTCGAGCACGGTGGGATTCGCTGAGGAGAGGCCTCACGCAAAGGCGCGAAGGAAAGAAGAAACGGCGCGGGTGCCGTGGCTTGCGAAGCGCAGCGAAGCAACCACGTCAAACCGACGCCGCCCCCGAATTACGTGGAATGCGTATAAGACTCACACCGTCCCCCCACGTCTCCGCCCCCACCGCCCGTCACCGAATCCGGACGTTGCCCCGGAAGTAGATCACGAGCAGCAGCCCGTCCAGCATCGCCTGCCCCGCGAGGAGCACGTACTGCAGCACGGCCGCGTCCCGGTCCGCAAGCAGCATCCCGATCAGCAGCACCGCCCACACCCCCACGGCCGCCGTCACCCCGCCCCGGCCCAGGTCGTCGCGGGCAATGTACAGCAGAACCCAGAAGATGACGAACAGCGCCCAGACCTCCATGGCCGTGACTCCCTCGGCAGAAGGCGCCGCCATCCTACCCGCGCACGCCCACGGCGTACAGGTCCTTCGGGACGATCGGCGGAGCGGGCGGGGGCGGGAGGGAACGGCTGTTCACGACGGCGGCGAAAACCGCCCGGGGCGTGTCAGGACCGCCCTCTGGAGCACCAGGAGATAACGGTTTCCCTCTATCCCCAGCGCCTTGACCGTGGGCTTACTGCCGTGCAGAGTGTCCCCTGTGGGTTCGCGGTTGGCAGCACTGTTCGCGGGGTCGGCGTTTGGACAGGCAGGAAAGGATGGCGCGTATGCGGCATATCGAGACCGACCCACACAGCGGGGCGGAGGTCTACCAGCTTCTGGACGACCCGAGGCCGGCGGACAACATCTATGGCGAGCAGCCATACGCCTCGCCCGACGGGCGGCGGGTCGCGGTGCGGTTCTACCCCGCCGAGGGGCGCGACGGGGCACTGGGCGTGCTGGACCTCGACAGCGGCGAAGTCCACACCCTCATCGATGCCATGCCGCGATTCCCCGCCTTCTGCGCCTGGGGTCCGCACCTGTACGGGCAACAGAACGTGGACGGGCAAATCGTCCTGCGGCGATGGGACTGGGGCACGCTCGCCTGCGAGGACGTGCTGACCCTGCCGAGCGAGGCAACGCGGCCGAGCTACGGGACCATGTCGCCCGACGGCCGACAGTACGCCGTGAGCATCACGCGCGAGGACCAGTCGCGGGCCGTCCTGCACGCGGAGGTCGCCCGCGGCCAGTGGACCACGCTCGCCGACTCCCGCACGCACCGCCCCGGGGGCGAGGGGAGGCACTACCTGTTCAAGCACGAGCAGTTCAGCCGCGACGGAACCCACCGCGTCCTCATCCAGGCCAACGTCCTGCCCGAGGTGCACGAGGTACACCTGGGCGTGCTGGCCGCGGGGCAGGAGGGCGTGCGGCGGCTCGCCTGCGACCGCCCGCACACCCCGCGCCCCACGGGGCACGAGGCGTGGATCGGGGCGACCGACGGGGTGCTGTTCTCGACCGACTACGACGGGCAGCGCCAGACGAACCTCTTCACCGTCGACGTGGGTGACGCCGAGCCCCGCCCCGTCATCCAGGGGCCCACGGGCTTCTGCCACGTCAGCGCCTCGCGGTGCGGGCGGTTCTGGGTCGCCGACGCCCCCGGCGAACCGGGCATCCCCATCTACGCCGGACGCATCGGCACCGGGCTCGCGCGCCCGCTCGTCGTCAGCCGCACCGTGCACGACGGGCAGCAGTGGTCGCACACCCACCCCTACCTGACCGCCGACAACCGCTGGCTGGTCTACACCTCGACGCTCCCGGGCCGCCCGACGGTCCACGCCGCCCGCGTGCCCGATGCGTTCTGGGAGTCCTAGACGATGACACGCAGGAAACAGCCTCCGCCCACCGTGGCGCCCGCGCCCCCTCCGCTCACCGTCGACATCACCGCCGGGTGCCACGGCTGCGCTGTTCACAGCCGTGCTGCCGGGAAGGACACGGCGGCGGACGGCGCGGCGGTGGCGGCCTCTCCGCTCACCGTGGACGTGGCGGCCCTGGCGGGCCTGGGGCACCGCTGCGGAGGGTGCCGGGTCGGGCAGCGGTTCTGCTGCGCGTCGTTCGACATCTGCGCCACCCTCCCCGAGATGGGGAGGATCATCGGCATGATGCCCGCGGCCGGACGCTACCGCCCGTCGCTGCTGTCGGCCAACGGGGCGCCCGCCAACGTCTTCGAGGAGACCGACGACGGGCTCATCAGCATCGACACCGACGACGAGGGCCTGTGCGTCTTCGCGTACGAGGCGGGCGGGGGCGCACTGCGGTGCTCGCTGCACTCGGCGGCGCTGGACCTGGGCCTGTCGCCCGCGGCCGTCAAGCCCTCCGCCTGCACGCTCTGGCCGCTGGCGCTGGGCGGGGCGGACGACCGCCTGCTGACGATCTGCGAGGACGCGACGGACTTCCACTGCTGCACGGACCGCCCCCGGGGGGGCGGGAAGACCATCGCCCCGGCGCTGCTGGAGAGCATCGAGCAGCTCTACGGGCGCGACGCCCGCCGGCGCCTCGCCCTCGCCGCCCGCTCCGGGCAGCGGCGGGTGGCAATCTCGGGGCGGGGGTAGACGGGGCGGGGCGGAGGGGTATGATGTCCGGCGGTGGTTGCGCAGCGCCGAACCGCGCGGGCACAGCGTGGACTCACACGCGGCGCCCCCGGGGCGGGGCCCGCAACGGCAGTGCCGGAAGGAGAAACGCATGCTCACGAAAGACGAAATCGTTCACCGCCAGGCCCAAGCGGCCGAGCTGATCGAACGCTCCGGGATCGTGCTGACCGAGGACGAGAAGCGCCAGATCGAGATCGCCGACTTCGGGCTGGGCGAGTTCGAGCGGACGGGGCTCGCCATCGTGGTCTACGTGAACACCGACCGCTGCTGCGCGAAGGAGCTGGCCATGCTCCCCGGGCAGACCTGCCCCGAGCACCGCCACCCGCCCATCAGCGCGGCGAACCCCGGCAAGGAGGAGACCTTCCGCTGCCGCTCGGGGCGCGTGTACCTCTACGTCGCGGGCGAGCCCACCCCGTCCATCCGCGCGACCGTCCCCCCCGCGCCCCAGGGCGCGTACACCGTCTGCCACGAGGTCGTGCTCGAGCCCGGCCAGCAGTACACGCTCGGGCCCGACACGCTGCACTGGTTCCAGGCGGGGCCCGACGGTGCAGTGGTGTCGGAGTTCTCCACCCGCAGCCTCGACGAGAAGGACGTCTTCACCGACCCGCGGATCGCGCGAATCACTAAGGTCGCCGAGTAACGCGCATTCTACTTGGTTCTCGCGCGGGTGCCGTGGCTTGCGGAGCGCAGCGGCTTGCCTCGGCGGAGCCTTGGCGGAGACGGGAGCAACCACGTCCAACGGACACGGCATGAGAATTGCCTGGGATGCGTATGACCCCGGCGACAAGGAGCAGCAGATGACGCACGTGAAACGCGGATTGCAGACCATCACCTTCGGCGACAGCCAGCAGCAGCGGTTCCCCGAGGTCTTCCGCATCGCCGCCGAGAGCGGGTATGAGGGCGTGGAGATCGGGTATCGCCGCCTGGTGGGCGCGGACGCGGGGCAGTTGAGCGCCCAGTTGCGCTCGGCCGGTCTGGAACTGCCGGCCGCCCACACGGGCGGGAACCTGGAGGACCTCGCCCAGGCGGGGCGCGAGCAGCGGATGCTTGACACCATCCTCGACGCCGTCGAGCCCCTCGGGACGCGCCTGCTGATGTACTCCGGGCTGCGCTACGAGTCCGACGCGCAACTGCGAGCCGAGGTCGCCCGCCTGCAGCGATCCGCGCAGGCCTGCCGCGACCGCGGGTGGCGGCTGCTGTACCACAACCACGACTGGGAATTCGCCGACGGCGGACGCGTGTTCAGCGCCCTGCTTGACGAGACGGACGACGCCCTGGGGCTCTGCGTGGACGTGGGCTGGGTCGCCAAGGCGGGCGAGGATGTGCTGGCGACGCTCGAGGGCGTCCGCTCGCGGTTGGGCGCGGTGCACTTCAAGGACTTCGCGTCGCTCGAGCGCGGGGTGGTGGACACGGTGGTGCTCGGGACCGGCGTGGTCCCGCTCCGCGACGCCGCCGAGTGGGTCCGCGGCGCGGACCTGGGAACGATGTGGGTCATCGCCGAGCAGGACTCCGCCCCGGACCCCGAAGCGGCGGTGCGGGCGAATGGGGCGTTCCTGAAGGAACTGTTCGAGTAGAGACCGCTTTCACCGCGGAGCACGCGGAGATCGCGGAGAGGACCGGAGCGATTCTGGTTCCTCTCCTTCCTCCTCCTCTCTCTGCGTCCTCCGCGGTCTCTGCGGTGAAAAGAAGGCCAGGAAAGGAAACGCAGCAATGCCGTACAACGTGGCGATGATCGGGTGCGGAGCGATGGGGAACGTGCATGCCGAGGCGTGGACCCGCCGGGGCGACAAGGTCGTCACCTGCTACGACCCGCTCCCCGACCGCAAGGCCGCGATGGCCGCGAAGTACGGGGCCACGCCGTGCGACTCCATGGAGTCCGCCGTCCGCGACGAGCGGGTCCAGGTCGTCAGCGTCTGCACGCCCGTGTGCTTCCACTCCCCCATCAGCGTCTTCGCCGCCGAGCACGGCAGGCACGTCATCTCGGAAAAGCCCATTGCCCTCACCCTCGCGCAGGCCGACGCCATGACCGCCGCCGCCAAGGCCAACCGCGTCCAGGTCGCCGTCAGCTACCAGTACCGCGGGCTGCCCCGCTACCAGCGCTACCGCGAGATCTTCCAGCGGGACGCCTTCGGGGGGCCCATCCTCGCCCGCTTCGTCGACGTCCGCTCCATCCGACCCAAACCCGCCATGCACTCCCAGTCCCAGAACGGCGGGCCGATCATCGACATGGCCGGGCACTACTTCGACCTGTTCCGCTGGATCACCGCGCAGGAGCCTACGCGCGTCTACGCCCGCGGGCACGTGTACGGTAAGGGCAAACCGTTCCTCGCGCATATCACGGATTTCGCCATCGACGCCGCCGAGATCCTCGTGGACTTCACCGGCGGGCACGTGCTGAGCGTGCTGGTGAACTGGGGCCTCCCCGAAGGCCACCCCGGGTACGGCACCGAGGAACTCGCCGGGCCCGACCTCGTCGTCTCGCCCAAGGGCGACAAGATCTCCGAGCGCTACTGCGACCGCGAGGTGCTGCACGACCTCGCCCCCGCCCCCTTTGGGAACACGGTACGGATCGAGGACCTCGTCGCCGCCATCGAGAACCGCCAGCCCCTGGAACTCGACACCGACACCGCCCGCCGCGCCCTCGCCGTCTCCCTCGCCGCCCTGGAATCCATCCGCACCCGGGCGGCCGTGGACCTGTAGGCCTCCCCCCGGGACACGGGTCCTGCACATCCCCGGAAGCCAGCGGGGATGCACGGGATTGCTTGGAGCGGGGATGAACGCGGATGAACGCGGATAGGTGAAGGGAACCGGGCACAGGCACCGGGGAATCGGGACCCGGCGCCAGGCGGAAGGTAGCGCGCGCAGGCGGCGGAGCCTAGCGCAGCCGTCTGCGCGCCGACCAGGCCCCCCGCGGAACCCGCCGCCGCTACGGCCAAAGCGCCCCGACGCCCGAGGGCCTGCGGACCGACGCTTCGGTCCCCGGGGCAGGAGGCCCAGGCCTACGCCGCCGGCAAGGCACCTTCTATGAGTAAGAGCGGTTCGTCAAGTCCAATCTTGGGGAAGCGGAATCGAAGCTTCGGACATCTTGCGGTTCATCCTTCTATTGCGGGTCGACGCCCTTGCGGGGCGAAGCCGGATTATGGTTTGGGAGGCATGGGGGGTAGTCTTCGGAGATGGATCAAGTCCACATGGGGCGAGGACAACTGACCATGCCGGATCCGCGCAACGGTCTTGCTTCGATCGCTTCCGCTCGTTCACAGTCCTTTCCTTCCAGGTCCTACGACTCCGGCAGGCGGGGCCTGAGGCGGCCGGGGCGGCGGCAGGCACCGCCTCGGCAGGCGGGGGTCGCCGCGCAGCGGCGGGGGGGGGGGGCTCAGGCGGCGGCCGCCGGGGCCGGGTCGAACTCCACTCCGTCCCGCAGCATCTTGTAGAGGCTCCGCAACAGCATCCGGCACACCACCAGGCGCGCCACCTTCTTGCCCCGTCGGGCCAGCGCCCGCTCGTACGTCTTGACGTACCGCGGGATCTCCCGCGCCCACACCGACGCCTGGATCAGGTACCGCCGCAGGATCGCGTCGGTGCCCCCCCCGCCGATGCGGCCGCTGCGCCGCGTGTCGTCGGATTCAAAGACCCCCGGGGCCAGCCCCGCGTAGGAGACCAGCTTCTCGGCATCGGCGAAGCGCTCCGCCCGCCCGATCCGGGCGTACACCACCAACGCGCCGAGGGGGCCGATCCCCCGGATGCGGTCGATCCGCTGGGCGTCGGGGCACTGGCGGTAGAGCGCCAGCATCTTCTCCTCGACGTCCGCGAGGTATCCGTCCAGCGCGTCGAGTTCCCGCACTCGCACGCCCACGCTGAAGCCGTCCAGGCCGCCCGCCTCCACGAAGCGCTCCAGGCGCTCCTTGCCCTTCTTCGTCCACAGGCCCCCCGTGGACTCCCACGTCTCGTGCGACAGGTAGCTGGTGATCCAGTTGCGCACCGCCGTCCGCCGCTCGACCAGATCCTCCCGCAGCCCCACCAGCCGCCGCAACTCCCGCAGCTCCCGCAGCGGCTGGTACGCCCGCGGCAGGCTGCCGTTGAGGTACTCCCGCTGCATGCGCCCGGTGTCGATCTTGTCGGTCTTGCGGCGGCGGCCCTTGGGCGGAAGCGGCATCTGCAGGACGTTGCACAGGAAGAACTCCACGCGATCGCGCAGCAGGTCCTTCATGCGCGCCCAGCCGGTGGTGCTCTCCATGATGAACACGACCCGGCCGCCCTGGGCCGTCGCCTCCAGCACCGCGCGGTCCACGAAGGCCTCGATGCGCTCGCGTTGGGTGGGCGTGTTGAAGGTCTTCTCCTCGCCGGTGGCGCCGTTGAACTGGCGGACCTCGATATTCCGGAGGTGATAGTCGGCGGTCAAGATGATATCCTTGCTGGGGTACATGCGTGTACCGGGGGCTCCGCTGCGCTGCGCCCCCGGCTACTCTCCCCCGCCCCGTCGGGGCGGAAGAGGCCCGGCCGGGATCGGCGGGAGCGAGTTTCTTCATGTCATTCGGCACCGGGCCGGTGGGGGCAAAAGGTGCAAGCGTCGCCGGCGGTACAGGGTCGGTGGGGAGCAGATACGGCCGTGCGCCCCGCGGGTCCTTCGCGCGTGGACTGCCGATCCCTCGCAGGGTAGAATCGGCCCAGGATTCCACAGGAGCCCATGCCATGGAGAAGATCGAACTCATCCTGACCCGCGCCAAGGAAACCAAGGGCACGTACGTGTACGAGGAGGAGCTTGGCGAGGGCGGCAAGCCCCCCGTGCTCAAGACGCAGTACATCCAGAAGTGGGCCCTCGGGGCCAACCCGCCCGACCGGATCAAGGTGACGATCGAGCCCGCGTGAGCGGGGCAAAGCCCTCCCTTCCGCCCCCAGGCAGTACCGAGGAAACGATGAAGCTTACCGAAGACCAGATCAAGCAGGGCCTCCTGCACCCCCAGCAGATCGTGCGGGACGTGGCGCTGCGGTACTTCAGCGAGGCGTTCAGCGCCGACCCCACCGTCATGCCCCTGGCGATCCAGGCCATCGAGGCCTACGGGTGGGACGACGCCTTTCGGTTCGCGTACCCCGTGGGCGAACTCGCCCAGACCGGCGAGACGCTCCGGTGGCTGATCGACCAGTTGAACCGCGTCGGCCGCCCCAAGGCCCATGCGGACATCGAGCGCTGCGGGCGGCTGTCCTCGATGATCGCGAAGGCCGACGTCTCCGTGCTCCTGGAGCACGAGGAGAAGGTGCTGGGGCTGGAGAACCTCGACCCCGACGCCGCCGAGGCGATCTCCGAGCGCCTCCGCCTGCTGACCGTGGACACCGAGGCCTGCTGGAAGGAACTCTATCAGTTCTGCGAGGACAGCAGGAGCAAGCAGGACACCAGCGGCGTCGGCCTCCCGCACGCCCACCGGCTGGTGGAGGCCATCGCCCGCGACGAACACAGCGCCGACCGCGTGCTCTCGCTGCTGTCGCAGCGGGTCGAGAACTTGGACGACACGCCGATGGCGTGGGTGGAGCCTTTCGCCGTCCGGGCGGCGGGGCTGATGGGGCAGGAAGCGGCCGTCCCGCTGCTCATCGACAAGCTGATCGAGGACCCCGACGACCTCGTGAACGAGGAGTGCCAGTCCGCCTTCCGGCGGATCGGCACGCCCGCGACCGTCGCGGCCCTCGCCCGAGCGTTCCCCGCGGCGCCGTGGCACTTCCAGTTGTACGCGTCGTCCGCGTTGGGGGGGATCCACACGGACTCGATCGTCCCGGCCTGCCTGAGCCTGCTGGAGGTCGAGGAGAAGGGCGAGATGGTCCGCGCGAACCTGGTCGGGGCGATCCTGGGCAACTTCGCCTCCGAGGGGATCGAGCCCGCGCGCGACCTGTCCCATCACGGGAACCGCGAGGTGCAGCGAACGCTCGTGGGCGCAGCGACGCTGATGAACATCTCCTTCCCCGAACTGGAGCAGTGGCGGGCGGAGGAGCAAAAGCGCGACGAGGAGGGCAAGCGGCGGATGCGGGAGTGGTTCGCCCCGCTTCCAGCGGGCCCGAAGGCCAAGGCGCCTCCCGGCAAAGCCCGCCTCGCCTCGCCCGCGCACGCCCCCCCCGCCCCGATCGTCGGGGGGAGCAAGGCCGGCCGAAACGACCCGTGCCCCTGCGGGTCGGGCAAGAAGTACAAGAAGTGCTGCATGGAAAAGGACGGGCGGTGATGAAGGGCAAGGGAAAGGACGGCCGGTGATGAAGGTCAAGTATCCGCTAGCAACGGTGATGGCGTACGGGCCCGACGACCGGACGGTGACGAAGCTGGTCGTTGGTATCCAGCGGTCCGCGCAGGACGACCCCGACGCCATCGAGGTCGAACGATGGGTCGGGACGAAGGTTGCCGAGGATCCCCGGGTCGCGAAGGAGATGTACGCCTTCATGAAGGCCCACGGGGCGAAGACGGTGCTGACGGCGACCGCCATCATGGGCTGCCCGCACGAGGAGGGCGAGGATTTCCCCGAGGGCGGCGACTGCCCGCTGTGCCCCTTCTGGAAGGGCATGCAGGGCAGCGGCACGAGCGACGAGCGATGGGACCGGCAGAAGTCCCCGCGGGTGGAGAAGCTGGGCTTCTTCTACAAGTTCTGGCTGCCCGAGTTGTAGCTCGCACTGCGGCGGCTGCGTGGCGGATGTGATCGGCGGCGGATACCATGACTGCGGCCGGGGCGCGTGCGCATCCCCGTCGTGCGCTGCCCCCGCGGAAGGTGGAGTCCCCATGAGCGAATACCAGTACTACGAGTTCCTGGCGTTGGACGCGCCGCTGACGGACGCCCAGATGAAGGAGGTGCGGCAGGTCTCCACCCGCGCCCGCATCACGCCCACCAGCTTCGTCAACGAGTACCACTGGGGCGACTTCAAGGGCGACATCAAGCGCTTCCTCACGAAGTACTACGACGCCTTCGTCTACGTCGCCAACTGGGGCACGCACGACCTCCGCTTCCGCCTGCCCGCCAGCGGCGTGGACGTGAAGCAGATCAAGCCCTACTGCGTGTCCGACTCGCTGTACCTGCAGATCGTCGGCGACAGTGTGCTGCTGGGCTTCGAGTCCCGCGAGGAGGAGGCTTGGCACGACTGGGAGGAAGGCGAGGGCTGGATGTCCTCGCTCGCGCCGCTGCGGGCGGAGATCCTCAGCGGGGACCTGCGGGGCCTGTACCTCGGGTGGCTCGCGGGCGTACTCAGCGAGGACGTCGATGACGACGACGAGCCCCCCGTCCCCGCCGGCCTGGGCGAGCTATCGGGCCCCCAGCAGGCGCTGGTGGAGTTCCTGCGCATCGACGGCGCCCTCCTCGACGCGGCCGCCGAGGCGAGCCCTCCACTGACCGCCGCCCAGGACATGACCGCCGACCTGCGGGCGTGGGTCGCCTCCCTCCCGCCCGCGGACAAGGACGCCCTGCTGGTCCGCTTCG
This sequence comes from Phycisphaerae bacterium, assembly GCA_041687095.1. Lineage (GTDB taxonomy): Bacteria > Planctomycetota > Phycisphaerae > SM23-33 > SM23-33 > JAWLCQ01. The sequence continues at coordinate 23,553 of JAWLCQ010000022.1, forward strand.
CCCAGGAACCGCCGATGACCGTCCAGCGCGAACTGCTCCGCCGCTTCCGCCAGGACTCCGCCCCCGCCCAGCCCGCCGACCGTCCCCCCCGCCGGACCGCCGGGCAACTGCGAGAGGAGTTCGAACGCAGGGCCGAAGAACTCGCCCGCCAGGAAGCCCAGCGCAAAGCCCAGGAGAAGGCCCGCCGGCAGGCGGAGGCCGAGCGCGCCCGCCAGAAACGCCTCGACGAACTCGCCACCCGCGAGGACGCCGCCTGGCGCCAGGTCGACGCCCTCATCGCCGAACGCAAGCCCAAGTCCTACGACCAGGCCGTCGCACTCCTCCGCGACCTCCGCGCCCTCGCCGCCCGCGAGAACCGCCCCGAATCCGCCAACGCCCGCCTCCACACCCTCCGCCAAACCCACCACGCCAAGTCCACCTTCCTGCAACGGATGGACAAGGCGGGGCTGTAGGACCTTGCGTCAGCAGGATCGGGAGCCCGACCCGGGGTCCGGATTCCTCGCGCGGGCGCCCGCTTCCCACGCCTCCCGATCCGGACTGACCGGAACGCTCCCGGGGTCCACGTCCACAAGCTCCCAGAACTCCGGCAGGCGGAGCCCGTTCTCGCGGCCCAGCAGGTCGCGGAGGGCGTACCGGTGCTCGCAACCGGTCAGCACGACCAGCCGTCCGGCGGGGTGCTCGCGGGCGAGGCGGACGATGTTCGCCGCCATGATCCCGTTGCGCTCCCGCCAGTCGGCATCGTAGAACCGCGCATCCGCCAGCGCCGTTGCCTGCGACGGGGCCGTCAGCAGCATCTCGGCGAGAGTGGCCAGCAGCGCGTGCTTCGCGCGGATCATCTCGTCGAAGGAACGGCAGTTGAAGTCCCGGGCGCATCCCCGCTCGGTGAGTTCCCGCTGCGCCGTCTCCATCGCGCAGTACAGCCGCCCGACGCGCCCGGCCGGGATGTCGGGGTCCTGCCGCGTGGCCTCGGCGAAGGCCTGATTCAGCACCTCAAGGTACGAACGCTGCCGCTCGAAGTACCGGGTGCTCCGGTAGTGCTCCTGGCGGTCGGGTCGATCGACCGGCCATTGCGGTATCGCGAGGCACTGGGCCGCCCGATCGCCCGCCCACCCCTCGGGATACCTGTAGTCCCTCTGCGCGGGCCGCCCAGCGTCGCAGTCCCACTGCGACAGGGGCAGCTCGTGCAGGATCGCGTTTGGTTTGAGGTCGAGGACGATCCGGCCCAGCACCTCCGGGCCATACAGGGGCGACCCAAGGTGCCCGCCATGGATCGTGCCGACAATGATGACTTCAGTCACGCTGGCCCCTCCCGCAGCCGATCCCGCAGCGCCCGCATCCGCTCCCACTGCCGGAACATCTCATCGCCCCATGCCATCTCCGCTCCCTTCGCTCGATGGGCTCGATTGGTTCGAGGGGCCCGATGAGCCCGAGGGGCCCACACCCACGGCGGCCGTCGCCGGGGGAGCCCAGCTTACAGGATCGCCGACACCCGCGACAGGGCGTGTCGCGGACTGCCAAGTCAGCGGTGTGCATGGGGGGCGCGATTGCCCCGCCCACGATCGATAGTATCCCGTCTGCGCCTGTCGCGGCCGGGGGCGGCCGTGGCGGGCATCTCCGCTTTGATCACGGAACGGCATGCCCCTCAACAGCGTTTGCCAGGTGGGCTTCAAGCAGGCCCGTCAGGTTTGCCACTGTGTTGGCGCCAAGGGGGCTTCGGGCAAGGTTGTGCATCTCAAGCGGGTCGGCCTGAACGTCCGCGACGAAGAGGTCCTGCCGGTGCGGATCCACGGGGCGCCCCTCGTGTCGCACGGTCATGTCCAGCCGGTAGCGTTCGGTGCGGACGCACGCCCGCCGGGGCCAGCCGGTGTCGCCCAGGTAGCGGCCGAACCGCCCAAGAGGAAAGGCCAGGCTCTCAGGCTCGCCGTACCCGATCACGCTGAAGACGGCTTTCGGCGGCGGGTCCTGGAAGAGGTCGCGGCCGCGGAATTGCCCGGGGGCGTCAAGGCCCGCCAGGGAGAACAGCGTTCGGCCCAGGTCCAGATTCTCACAGAGATCCGCCCGGTGCTGGTCGGCCGCGACGCGCCCCGGGGCGGCAATCAGCAGGGGCACCCGCTGGACCTCCGGGGCAAACGTCTGCTTTCCGTACCGCATGCCCTCCCCCAGCGACGCGCCATGGTCCGCGCCAAAGACGAGGATCGCGTTGCCCAACCGCCCGGTTTCCTCCAGCCAGTCCAGCACGCGGCCGACCTGCGCGTCCAGCCACGCAACCAAGCCGTAGTAGTGGGCGCGGGTCCGACGGACCTCCTCGCGGGTGAGGCCGCCCCCCGGATGCTGCATCCGCCCGAACCACTCCTCGAACTGCGAGAGGCTCGCCTCGTCTGCTGCATCGTCGAAGGCTTCGTTCGGGTACAGCGAGGCGAAGGGCTCGGGCGGCAGGACGGGGGTGTGGGGCTGGAGATAGGACAGCCGGACGAACACCGGGCTCTGCGCCTGGTGCAGCCAAGCCAGCGCGTTGTCCGTCACCGCCTGGGCGGGATAGGGCACGGTTGCGGGATATGTCCCCGCGTGGATCGTTCCGGGTCCGGCGGCGCGGACGATGCCCTCGGAGGCGGTGCGGGCGTAGATGATCTCGGCCAATGCCTGGTCCCGGCCGATGAGGTCCGTGATGGCCGCCCCGCGCGGATCGTGATGGGCCCACGGCTGCATGCCGTGGGGCAGATGGACCTTGCCGAAGTTGGCGACACGGTAACCGGCGTCGGCGAAGACCTGCGGGATTGTGACCAGGCTTCCCAAACCCTTCGGCGCCGCCTCGGGGCGGACGGCCTCGTTGTTGAAGACGCCGGTGTCGACGCAGTGCAGGCCCGTGAGCATGCTGAGTCGCGACGGCACGCAGACGGGGGAGTTGCAGAAGCAGTTCTCGAACCGCGTGCCCAGCCGGGCAAGGCGGTCGATGTTGGGCGTCCGCATCTCCGTCCAACGGTTGCCGTACACGCCGATCGCGTCGGTGCGCAGTTCATCGGAGAGGAACCAGATCACGTCGGGGCGGTCCATGTTTTGCTCCGGGTCAGTGCCTTCGCAGGGGAGCGATCAGCGGCTCGGCCACTCGCGGGCGCTCTCGACGTGCGGGACCACGTCGCTGGTCTGGATGATCCGCCGCAGCAGGCGCTCGGTGAGTTCGTTTCGCACGTCGGACAACGCCGCCTCGCCGTAGCGGTTGTGCATCTCATGGGGATCATTGCGCAGGTCGTACAGCTCGGAGGTCTCGTCGAGGCGGTAGACCAGCTTCCAGTCCCGGGTTCGGATCATAGCGGTGCGGCAGTTGCTTTCGGGGTGCTGCTGGTGCTGGCGGGTCTGGGGCGAGTAGATGTGCTCGGGGTTCCAGAGCGCATCGTCGGCGTGGTAGCCCTCAAAGCAGTGCCGCTCTGTGGCGTTGTATCCCCCCGTTCCGAAGACAGCCCGATCCGGGTCGCCCGGGGCGCCCTGCAAGGCACCCGCCAGCGACTGGCTGAAATGCGTGTGTTGGGCTTGCACTTCGGCGAGTTCCAGCACGGTCGCCATGATGTCGAACTGCTCGACCTGCTCGCCGCCGACGTGCCCTGCTTTCGCGCCCGGGGTGCGGATGATCAGAGGCACGCGGGTCATGGCGTCCCGGAAACAGCTATGATGCTTCTCCACCAGGCCGTAGTCGCCCGCGAAGTCCCCGTGGTCCGATGAAACGATGACCGTGGTCTCGTCCGCCAGCCCGGACTCGTCCAGGGCGTCGAGCAGGCGGCCAAGCATCCAGTCGACGTAGCTGACCATGCCCAGGTAGACGGCGCGGACCTGCCGGAAGAAGCTCTCGTCCAGTTCGTCCAGCCCGCGGTAGCGGCGTATCAGTCGCTCGAAGGCGGGCACGTCGCCCTCCCGGGGCGGCAGGACGGTCACGTCCTCGGGGCGGTACATGGTGTGGTACGGCTGGGGGGCGGAGTACGGGGGGTGGGGCATGACCAGGGGGAGAAAGAGCATGAACGGTTGGCCCTTGGCGCGGGGAGAGCGAAGGAAGTCGATTCCGGCCTGAACGTTGGGCCAGTCCATCGAGTTCTCCGGCCCGCCGGGCGTGGGGCCGTAGAGAAAGCTGTAGTATCCCGGATCTCCCCTATCGAAGATCCGCTCGGGGAACCCGCCCCACTTATGAGCCGCGCAATCGGTGGCCAGGCGGGCGTGCGCGGGATCGAACACGTCGTTCTTGCCGTAGACCTCCACGCGGTAGCCCGCGTCCTTGAGGTATCTCAGCATGCTGGGATCGTCCGCGCCCAGCAGGTGCCGCAACGTCCGGTGGCCTTGGACGTGCGGATACCAGCCGGTCATCATGCAGCAGCGCGAGGGCGAGCAGAGCGGCATCTGGATGTGACACTGATCGAACCGCGAGCCCTCGGCGGCAAGGCGGTCGTGGTTCGGTGTGCTCGCCACAGGGTTCCCGTAGCAGCCCAGCGCGTCCGCCCGCAGTTGATCGGGCATGAAGAATACGAAGTTCATCGTGTCGGCTACCTCCTGTCGCGGCGGTTGCGGCCGAGCGGCAGGTCGGTGCTGCCGCAACGCGAGTCCTTGGCCTCAGTCGTTCGCCCAGCGGAAGATCGCCGTCATGCACCCGGTGTCGCCATCGAGCAACCTTCGGTAGATCCGCGGGGCCTCTTCCGGCGTGGCCTCCGTCAACAGATCCGCGCAGTGCAGGCTGCCATCGCGGATCAGCGTCATCACGTCGGAGATGTCGCTGTAGTTCACGCTGCGGGGGAAGACCATGCGGACCTCGCGCATGAACGCCGTGGGGTAGTCCACACTGACCCCGCCGCCGTAGCTTCCCTGGACGACGAACCAGACCGGTGCGGCATAATCGCCGCCGGGGTTCCACGCCGGAAAGCTCGCCTGCCTCAACGCCCAGTTCAGCGCCGCCGGCGATCCGCTGCAGTCGACGATGACCTCGGCGCCGCCGTCAATGAGCGGTTCGTCACCGTTCGGGGCCAGGGCGCGCAGGCCGGCCCGGACGGCCAGCTCGACCCGATGCGGCGCCAGGTCGCACGCGGTCACGTCTGCCCCGGCAAGCTGGTACAGGCGGGCGGCGAACTGACCGATGACGCCCAGCCCCACGACGAGCACGCGCTTGCCCTTCACCTCGGGCAGCAGGTTCCTGCCGTGAAGGGCGATGCCTCCCAGCACGGCGGGGACGGCGTCCCGCAACGCCAGCCCCTGCGGCAGGGGCAGCGCCCCGGACTCGGGGGCGATCCCGTAACTGACGTGCCCACTGGAGAAACTCCCGAACGGCCCGGAGTACGCCGTGCCCAGGCAGTACACGGGCGTTCCCTGCGCGAGCGTGACCCCCTCGCCCGTCTCGACGACACGCCCGACCATGGCGTATCCGGGGATCAGGGGGAACGGACCGGCGGCGGCCTCCTCGCCCCGCAGGCACCGAAGTTCCGTACCCGGGGAGATGCAGGAGTACCCGGCCTCGACCAGGACCTCGCCGGGCCCCGGGGCCCGCAGTTCGAACTCCTCCAAGCTGACCTCATTGGGACTCGTAAAGACAATGGCCTTGGCGTTCATGCGTATGGATGTCCTCTCTGGATAGTGGGCAAGTCAGAAACGCTGCCTTAACGACGGCCCCTGGCGCCGCCGCGCCCCGACGCGGGCAACATTCCGAGCGAAACAAGGAACGTCTCGGTCTTGCGGAGCATGGCCGTCAGCAGCGACCGATCACGCATCAAGTAGCCGTGCCCCCCGCCGTCATGCGCGTCCAGTTCGCACCGGTTTCCGGCTTGGCGCATGGCGTCATGGAAGGCCTGGGCGCCGGTGAACGGGGTTACCGCGTCGCCGGTGCCATGAAAGAGCAAGGTCGGCGGCAGGCCGGGACGCACGCGATGCAGTGGAGACAGCTCTCGCCACCGCTCGCCGATCAGCTTGTTTCCGTACCCGGCTGGCGAGGTATCAATGACCGGGAAGATCAGGACCATCGCCTGCGGAACCGGGCAGATGCCCGCGTCGTCCGTCGGTTCGTTGACGTCGTCGAACATGCCAGTGGCGGCCGCGAGGTGTCCCCCCGCCGAGCCGCCGAAGGCCACGATCCGGTCGGCCTCGATGCCCAGTTCCCGGGCATGGGTGCGGACGTACCGCATCGCCGAGCGGGCGTCCTGGACGCACTCGAAGACGGTGACGCCGGCGGCGGGATCGGCGAGGCGGTACTGCACGCTGACGCCCACCATGCCCCGGCGGGCGAAGTGCGCGGCAAACGGGTACATCCGCCGCGGCGACATCCCGGTCCAGCCGCCGCCATGGATCGCCAGGAAACAGGGACGGCGGTCGGTCGGCGCCCACCCACGGGGGTGGAACAGATGCAGCAGCAGTTCCCGGTCGCCGACGCGCTTGTAGGGAATGCTCCGCGTGGGCTCCAGTTCGGCGGCGAGACGGCCGACGAGGTCCAGCGGCACAGAGGGAACCTGGGACTGGTCGCGATGGTTATCCATGGAGTCCGCCAGAATCGCCGTGGTGCCTGGCACCCGTTCCGGCCCCAGCCCTGTCCTGGGCGTCGCGCAGCACCGTCTTGAGCGTTCGCCGGCAGTATCCGCAGGCGTGGCACTCGCGGCGGCAGGTGGTGGTGGTGGCGAACCAGTCGGCGGGGAAGCGGGAGTTGTCGATCCACCGCCCCCCGAGCATCGGTCCGTGCCCGGGCTCCAGCAGGTCCAGCAGGTCGCCCGCGTGCGACCGCTTCGCGTAGGCGTCGATGACCATCGCCGGGTCCCGATGCATCCGCGTGGCGAGCTTCACCTGAGAGACGTACGGTTCGTAGTGGTGCAGGTCCTCGGGGCGGATCCACGTGCTGGCGAGGATGCCCGGCCAGTTGTCGGGGTCGAGGTACACGTGGCGGCAGAGCACGGGGTCGAAGTCGGCGGGGCGGATCTGGCTGGCGGTGGACTCGTGGGCGACGAGGTTGTCGTGGAACGTCTGCCCCGCGCACCACGCCATGCACCCGGAGTTGGCGAGCAGCTCCATCCGCTTGCCGTGGCGGTCGCACCAGGCCTGGAACGCGGCCAAGCGCCCCAGGTCGCGGTTGTACTCGCGCTGCAGCACGTACTCGTCGAAGAACGCCCCGATCTGGGCGGCCGCCTCGATCGTCCCGATCCGCATGTTCACCGACGCCCGCGTCGCGACGGCGGGGAAGTGGTCCTTCACGACGGCCGCGATCATCGGGGAGCACGTGGTGACGACGGACAGTCCGAACCGCTCGTGGAAGTACCCCACCTGCGCCCGCACGTGGCCCGCCAGCGACTCGCTCACCGCCCACTCGCCGTGGCAGCTCGCGTTGAACAGCAGGTTCAGGCGCACGCCCAGCCCGCGCAGGACCGCCAGGTCCGCCTCGAGCTGCGCCTGCACCTGCGCGGGCGTCTGCGCGGTGTCGAGCCCCAGCGGCATGCGGCCGGAGGGCGCGCCCGGGGGCGCGAAGTACACCTCCCCGATGTCCGCCGCATACTCGCGGACGGTTTCGACGAGGCTATGCGTCGGGCTCTGCTGGTAGCCCACTGCCAGTTTCATAGTTGAGCTTCCATGGCTTGCGGATGCGGAAGGGGGTGTGGAACTTGTCGGTGAGCTTGCCCTGCTCCTCCAGGTGCACCATGCACGCCCGCATGCACGCCGCGCCGCAGACGGCGGCCGTGTAGTGGTACAGGCGGTTGCCCTCGGCGCTGGGGCGGAAGGTCTGCTCGATCTGCCAGGTGACCCAGCGGCGGAAGGCGTCGTCCTCCGGCGAGTCCCCGGCCGCATAGGCCTGCTCGATCAGCCGCCGCGTATTGGGGTTCTGCCCGTCCATCTCCTTGTCGAGGAAGGGGTTCTTCTCCGGGCTCGCGGCCTGGAACCCGATGGAGCAGCGGGTCTCCTTCAGCTTGCACCAACTGAGCGTCTGCCCGGCGATGGTGACTTCTTCCTTCTCGCGGGGGTCCTTGGGGATCGCGCCCGACGGGCACTCGCGGGCGCAGCGCATGCAGCGGTCGCACAGCGTGCCCGGGGGGATCATCGGGTCGGGAACGAGGTCGGCGTCGGTGAACAGAAACGCCAGCCGCTGCCGCGGGCCCAGCTTGGGCGAGAGGAAGATCTTGCTCCACCCGATCTCGCCCAGCCCGCAGATGACGCCCGCGATGCGGGCGTGCACCAGGATGTCGGGCCGCGGATACCCCTCCCGCACGGGCCGCCCCGTCGGGCCCCACGTGTGCCGCTGGCCCTGGGCGTAGGGGACCGCGTCGTAGCCGTTATCCTCGATGAACGACGCCAACTCCCGCACGACGACCGGGATGTGGGCGTTGTTGGTGTTGGCGTAGCCCATGGACCCGTACATCCCGAAGGCCACCCCCTCCTCGGGCCCGCGCAGGGCCCCGCGGTGAATGCGGAAGCCCAGGCCGATGATCGCCCGCGCCTCGGGGAAGAGGAACCGCGGGTCGCGCTCGGGCGGGGCGCCCTCGAAGCGGTCCATCGACCCGATGCCCACCAGGTCCGCCCCCCGCGCCAGGGCCTGCTCCTTGATCCGCCGCGTCAGTTCCGCATCCGCCATACCGTGCTCCTTCTTTTGCTTCCACGCCGAATCACGCCTTGCAGACCGATGCTGCATACGGTATTATCGTATCCAATACCGTACTGTCGAATGTACCACTCGCGGCCCGATCGTGCAAAGGGAAAAACCGGGCCCGCAACGATGGGAGGATCAACATGCAGCCCGTCAAGAGGACCATCCAGTCCGTGGACCGCGTGGTGGCCATCCTGGACCAGCTCGCCGCCGCCCCCGCCGGGCTGACCCTCAAGGCCCTCGCCGACCATCTGCGCCTCGCCCCCCAGACCCTGCAGGGCCTCCTGCGCACGCTGCAGGCGCACCGGCTGGTGACGCAGGACGGTCACGGGCAGCCCTACACGCTGGGCCCCCACGTCCACGCCCTCAGCCGGGCGTGGGTGGACCACTGCGACCTGCCCGCCCTCGCCCGCGACGCCCTCGGTGAGCTGTCCGACGTGGTGAACGAGAACATCCTCCTCGCCGAGATGCGCGGCGGGGTCGTTCTCGGTCTCGCCGAGACCCGCTCGCAGCGGACCCTCATGGTCCGCCCCGAACTCAACTCGCGCGAGTACCTCCACACGATGGCGACGGCGAGGGTGCTGCTGGCCTTCCTCCCGCCCGACCAGCAGGGCGCGATCCTCGCGACCATGCGCTTCACGAAGCTGGGCCCCAACACCATCACCACCGCCGCCCGGTTCCGCAAGGAACTCGCGGCCGTCCGTGCCCACGGCCACGCGGTCTGCCTGGAGGAGTGCGGCCAAGGCGTCGCCGCCCTCGCCGTCCCCGTCCGCAGCCACGCCGGCGAGGTCGCCGCCGCCCTGGGCGTCTCGCTCCCGCTCGTGCGCCTGGACCGCTGGACCGTCCCCGACCTCCTCTCCCGCCTCACCGCCACCGCCCGCCAGATCGAATCCGCTTGGGGCTTCGACGGCCAAGAGAACAAGTAGGTCCCGCGACATCCGGCTGACGATGACCGTCTACACGCACCTGGCCCTGATCGCCCCCGCCGGTGCCGTGGAGTCGCTGCCGAGCATCGGAGCGGCGAGTACGGCGGCGGGTGTGGGCAGGCCAGCGGCGGGCACGCGATCGGCAAGCCCGCGGGCGACGGGGACGGAAGGGTAGAACGAGGCCATCCGTCGGGGGGGCAAGAGAGAGGGGGGCACGCACCGCTGCGGGGAACGGCGTCAAGGGCACCTTCAACGCCGCGGCCCTGCGCGGTCTGTCGGCCGGGGACGCCGCCGACCGCACCGCCAACGCCGCCGAGGAGACGGCGAAGAACACCAAGAAACTCCTCGATGCCGCACAGGACGGCGGACTGACCTTCGCGTGAGGCAAGCCATGAAGACTGTCGTGATAACCCAGAACAGCACCGGCAAGGCACTGGTCGCGCTCTTGCCGGTGATTGTCGCTCTGTCGAGTGCCAACGTCGCGTCAGGGAACGTACGGCGGCTGCCAGAGCTTGCGGATGTCGTCAATGCTGTATTTGACCATCGCGATCCGCTCCAGCCCCAGGCCGAATGCGAAGCAGGAGACCTTGCTCGGATCAAAGCCAGCATCCCGCAATGTCTTGGCCGACAGAGTCCCGCAGCCAGCCATGGACACCCATTTTCTAGTGAGTTGCACGTCCAGATCGGCACCGTTCTCAAAGAGCGGATACTTCACGTCATGCCACCTGATTTCCAAGCCGGGATTTTCGAGTATGGAACGAATGACCCGCTCCATTGTCGCACGCAGGGCAGCAACATCTGCACCCGTGTCCACACACACGGCATCAGCCTGGTGGAAGAGCCGCATGTGAGTCGCGTCCTCTCCAGAACCCATGCCTGCACCTCCCACGCTACCACTGGCAAGAACGCGGAAGACGCGGCCAGCCGTCAGCAGTCGCACAGGGGGCTTGCGCCCGAATATTGCTCGGAATGTTGCTGGAGTAGTGCTCGTTCTCAGCACCTTGTCGGTGTCGGGGAAGACATAGCCGACACCACCGCTGACCGCTTCCTGCGTCTGGCGATCGATAATCTCGTCGCCGTCGATAACTTCATAGTCCGCCAGTGCCAGCTGCAGGGCGTCCCACACGCGCCGAACAGGATGGCCTGGCATCTCCAGCGGCCGGGGCCTGGAAAGCAGTTCGTCGATGACCTTCCTGTCGAACCGCCCATCGGGAGCGTTCTGGTGCAGCGTGTCCTTGACCATGTTCAGCATCCTTTCCTTGAGCCGGCCTCGCGATGCGTTCAGCCGGTTCTTGACTGTGCCGACCGGGACTTCAAGGAAGTCGGCGATGTCCTTCTGCGAATACCCGTTGATGTAGAACAGGGTCGTGACTTCGCGTTCCTTGTCCGGCAACTGGCTGATCGCCTGGAGGACTTCGTCTCTCATTTCCACTGCCTCCGCCAGCGTGCTTGGGTCGGGCAGCCTGGCCGGCACACCGGCGGCAGCATCGAGTCCGACAGTCCGCATGGACCTTTTGCGGGCCATCTGTCCGCAGGTCGTCCAGACGATGCTGCGGAACCAGCCGGGGAAGGCTTCAGGCTGGCGAAGCTGGTCCAGCCTGCGATAGGCCAGCACGAATGCTTCCTGAGCAGCGTCCTCGGCCAAGTGGAAGTCCCCGAGCCTGGCATAGGCGTACCCACACGCCATGTCCCGGAACATCTGCACCAACTGGCCGTAGGCTGCGATGCGCTCGGTGTGCGCCGTCGCAGTTGCCGCGCGAACAACGAGTTCACGAATCTGATCCACTCAACACCTCGTGACGAAGGCCTTCTGCAGAAAGGATGCGCCAGCCCGTCCAGAGGATTACCACAAAACGCCGGTTTCTTCGACTTTTCCCGCGGATAGCGGAGGCCGTGCGGACTGACCATCGGCGAGATCACCGGCATCGACAAGGAGGGCTGGGAGTACCTCCGGGTCCGCTACGAGGAGGCCGAGGACGACAACGCCAAGGCCGTCGTCAAGAAGCCCGTCGCGGGCTACGTCGAGAGAGTCTACGAGGAGGGGACCTTTGCGGGGCCGGGGATTGGGACACGAACGTTCTACTCTTCGGGCGAAGCAGCCGGCTCACGAATCAGGGGGAACTGGGCGGGGAGTGTGCTTCCGTCGCGCACCCGCTTCTCAGCCACGACCTCTCCGGCAGTGGAACGGACAGTGAATGGCAACTGGTCCCACTGATGCTCGCCGTACAGAAGACCGGTCGAGTACTTGTAGCCCCCGAGTACGTGCCCGTCATTCAGAACAAGCAGCCAGTCCTGCCAGCGCACAAGCTGCGCGAGACCGAAGTAGGAATCATCATCGAGCTGCTTACTCTGAACCACATCGCCTCTGGAGACTTGAAGCTGGGCAAAGGTGTGCACAACAGCGCCAGGCGTCTCGGTGACAACGAAGCTGATGCCACTCGCCGGATCTTGCCATCGGAGGACCTCTTCGGCCGGTTTGTCAGTTCGCAAGAGCAGCCACGCAACCATGCTGGCAGCGAGGATGACGGCGGCCCCAAGCACCAGTATGAACTTCCGTCGCATGCTGTGAATGTAGACGGCAATCAGGTGCACTGCAAGCCGTCATCTGTCCGTGAAGAAGGCAAAGGGTCGTTCCGTGGGATCGGCACATGAGCGACCACCTGAAGACAGTCCGGCCCGGCGAGCGGCTGAAGATTCCCGCCGCGATGTTCAACGCCATGGTGGACGCGGCGCGGGACCACCGGCAGCGCCAGCGCGGCCAGGAGCAGCAGGCCTTCCCCGCCTTCCGCCAGAGCGGGATCGTTCTGGTCAAGAACGAGACGGGCGCCGATCGCGGCCGCTTGGACGCAGTCGGCCTCGACGGCGTGCTGATCGCGCCGGCGGAGGATGCCGACCGCTTCAAGAGCCAGGTGGCACTGCCTGCCCTGGATGTCAGGGACAGATACCGAAACTCGGAAACCCCTTCGCACTTCGGTATCTGTACCTGAAATCTCCTGAAATCCCGGGGCCTTCGGCCTTCTTGCGCAGGCGCTCGATGGCGTCGAGAAGCTTCTCGCGGACCTTCTCGGACGTTTCGCACCGGGCGCACTCGGTCAGCAGGGGAAGATCGCCGGCGTCCCCCGCGTAGTCGGCGAAGTGGCCCGCGACGATCTCGCGGACCCTTTCGTCGGGGTCCTTCAGGCCCTTCCGCTGGTAGGGCAGGGCGTCGGCGGGGCTCAGCCAGGAGCAGCAGCGATAGGCCTCGCGCCGCCGGACCGGCGAGGTCGGGTTTTCCATACCCGCGCGGATCACCGCATGCAGGCGCGGCGGGGCGTCTTTGCCAATCGCGGACAGGAAGGCAATGTTCCACCACGGCATCGTCTCGTCGATTTCCAAGAGGAAGTGGTCCTCGGGAGGGTCCTTGGGGCTCGTGAATTCCTGTTCGAGCATGTCCAGAAGCAGTTCCAGACTTCCCTGGGGGTCGTATTCCTGGAGCACGAATACCGTGCCGGAATGGCGCAGGTTGGGGTCCAGGGCCCGGGCGCGGATGATGGCGAGCACGCGGCCGTCTTTGCGGCCCTTCTCCGCAAGATCGTGCATGGCGAAGCACAGACCATCCCAATCCCACGCATGGGCCTGCGGCGCGAGTTCGCAGAAGCGGTCGATGGCGTACGCGACATCCGCACGCTGCGCGTCGTTGGCATCGGCGGGCTTCTCCGGCCAGGCCTCGGCCACATCCGCGATCCACGCCACGGTTCCCCGGATTGGCGGGACGTCGTGCGAACGCTGCCATCTGTCGCCGAGTCCCTCGAAGCGTCCGCCGGTCAGTTCCAGTTCATAGGTCGATTCGCTACGGGTCCATCGCTGGACGAAGAACAGCTTGTTGCCTTCGCGCCTGGCCGGCGGGCCCAGCAGGGCGACGACCTCGGCCTCGGTCATCCCCTTCTCCCCCAGCCCCAGACCGCCCTTGTCGCCGTAGCCATCGAGAACCAGCCGCCGGGCGGCCTCCGCGTCGGCGAAGGGCTTCTTCAGGCGGACGCTCAGGCCGATCCGGGCGTAGTCGCACTGGAGAATCCACAGGTGCGTCCGCTCGAACAGGACGGCCCGCAGTCCGTCGCCCAGGGCCTGGATCTTCTTGATGTCGCCCTCCCGCAGATACCCCGCGCGCAGCAGCGTCCCGTCGGCGTAGCGGTACGTGCGGAACACCACCGCCCCGCACGAGCAGATGCCGTCGTCAAAGCAGTCCCGCCGGTGGAGCAGGATGGGGCATAGCGTCCTGCCGCCGGCTTCGATCAGGTAGCAGCGGAACCAGGTGTTCTCGGCGCGCGTGTGGACGCTGCCGCGAACCTCGAACGTCTCGTCCGGGCCGAGAATCCGCACACGGACGCTCTCGTCGTCGGGGTACTGGAACGACAGGTACGCGTCCTCGTACGTCCTCCACGCGGTGAATGCCGAGCGCAGGCGCTCCTGCGGGTCGCGGGGAATCCCGCGGCGAATCTCGTCGCGGAGGGGAAGGATCTGGAGCGAGTCCATGACCGCCTGCACCGGCTGCGACCCAAACGCCGAAGCCGCCGCCGCCCCGGCCGACTGCGATGCGGGGGCCTGCGCCGCGGGGCTGGGGCTGTCGCCCTGTGCGGGCGGGGCCGAGGGAGGCGACTTGTCGCACCCCGCCCACGCCAGCATCGCCGACACCGCAATGATCGCCCGCGCCTTCGTCATCCCGGCCCTTTCGTTCACGGTTCCGCCTGCACACATGATACGGCCGCGGAGGGCTCCCCGCGAGCCCCCAATCCTTCCCCCCTCGTCCCCCGCGCGATCGTGAGGTTCTCCAAGCCCGAGCTTCTCTCGATACCCGGCTGACGATGACCGTCTACACGCACCTGGCGCTGAAGCTCACCATCGGCGGGACCGGCGGAAGAGCGGCCGGAGGATTGATGGAAGATCACACCGCCCGCGTGGATGGCCGGGTGAATTGCACGCCATGGGCTTCGCACCGCCGATTCCGGACACAGCGGACGGTCAACCGCCCCCCGCCAGAGCCCGGAGGTTCTGCCAGGTGAGTCCGAAGCGGAGGAGGTACTTGCGAAGGCGGTCGGCGTCGTTGGGGGTCTGGCGGTTGCGGCGGGAGGCGGCGAAGAGGGTGCGCCCGGCGTGGGAGAGGGTGGGGGACTGCGCGCAGACGGAGACGACGTCCGCGAGCTGCACGCGGTCGAAGCGGTCGAGTTCTGCGAGGCGGTCGGGGCCCAGCAAGCGAAGCAAGTCCGCCTCCTTCGCCCCCCCGCCGTCCCCGCCCGCGGGGTCCGTCCGCCAAGCAGCCTGCAGGCGGGCGATCTCCTGCTCGACGACCTCCACGGTGATCCGCCCCCCGCTGGCGAAGGTCGCCATACGAACGACGGCGGCGTTGAGGTCGCGGAAGTTGCCCGCCCACACGGCGTGGGGGCTGGTTCCGAACTCGAGGAGGTGCTGGCGGGCCTCGCGGTTGAAGGCGACCCGCGTGCCCGTCACGCCCGTGAACTGGTCGAGTTCGAAATCGAGGTTGGGCTCGATGTCCTCGATCCGCTCGCGGAGCCCGGGCAGGTGGAAGGTCCACAGGTTGATGCGGGCAAGGAGGTCCTCGCGGAACTCCCCGCGCGCGACGGCCGAGCGGAGATTGCGGTTGGACCCGCAGATGAGCTGGAAGGAGCTACCGACCTCCTGGTCCGCCCCGACGGGGAGGAAGAGCTTCTCCTCCAGGGCCCGCAGGAGCATGGCCTGCTCGTCCCCGCCGAGTTCGCCGATCTCGTCGAGGAAGAGCATCCCCCCGTCGGCGGTCTTGAGCAGGCCCGGGCGGTCGCGGACGGCCCCGGTGAAGGCGCCCTTGACGTGCCCGAACAGGGCGCTCATGGCCGCGTCCCCGCGGATGGTGGCGCAGTTGACCTCGACGAACGCGCCCTGGATCTGGCGGCGGGACTTCTTGAGTTCGTAGATGCGGCGGGCGAGGCGGCTTTTGCCGGCCCCGGTGGGCCCGGTGAGGAGCAGCGGGGCGTGGGAGTGGATGGCCACCCGCTCGATCTGCTCGATGAGTTCGTTGAACCGCCGGTTCCGCGTCTCGATCCCGCTCTTGAGGAACGACAGGTCGTCCCGCACGTCCTGGCGGAACCGCGAGGCGAGGCGGTCGTAGCGCGACAGGTCCAGGTCGATGACCGCGTACCGCCCGACCTCCCCTGCCGAGCGGTTCCTCGGCGGGGCGGTCTGAAGCAGCTTGCCGGGCAGATGGTGCGACTCGATCAGCAGGAACAGGCAGATCTGCGCCACGTGCGTCCCGGTGGTGATGTGGATCAGGTACTCCTCCTGCTCGGGGTCGAACGGGTATGCCCGAGCGAAGTCGTGCAGGCGGGCGTAGACCTCCTCGAAGTCCCAGGGATCCCGGAATCCGACGGTATGACAGCGGACGGTAGTCTGCGGTGAGACCTGCTGCACGTCGCCGGTCACCGTGGCGGCCAGCGAGGCATCGCGCCGCTCGTGCAGCAGTTCCAGCCGGGCGACCGGCAAGTCCTCCTGCTGGAAGATCGAGACCGTTGGGCGCCATTTCTCCCAACGGTGTCGCTGCGACTTGGAGTCCAGGACGCTGCCCAGCAGCCCGATGACCACGTTTTGCTTCGGCTTCATAGCCTCTATGCTAACGTTTTATATTGGAAGATAAAGCCGCAAGTCGGTGCAGTCTGCTTCCCGCGGGGGCCCGGGCGTATCGGCGATTGTAACTCAGGCATTACAAGGGCCTTACGATTTATGACTTCCGGCACGTCTCCCGTGGCACGCGATATGCTTATTGCTTTCCCATCGTTTTCAGTTCGAAAGGAAAGCATCCATGGCCAACAAGAACCTGTTCCAGTCGATCGTCGGGCGGTTGCTGCCGCGGACCGACGCCCTGAACGAGGAGCTCGCCCCGGCGTACCAGTTCAGCGAGAAGCACGCCCTGGCGCAGTTCGCCGCCACCGGGTGCCTGAACTCGACCTTCTACGCCAGCGACGTCGAGCAGCTCGACAGGGTGCTCACGCTCTGCCGCGGAGTCGAGCCCGAGTTCATCGCCCGCACCGCCCTGTACGCGCGGCGGAAGGCGTTCATGAAGGACCTGCCCGCGCTGCTGACGGCGGTGCTGTCGGTGGACGGGCCCGGGCTGATGGCCGAGATCTTCGACCGCGTCATCGACAGCCCGAAGATGCTCCGCAACTTCGTGCAGATCATGCGGTCGGGCGCCGTGTGGCGCAAGAGCCTCGGGTCGCTGCCCAAGCGGCTGGTCGAGCAGTGGCTCGCGGGGCGGACCGACGAGCAGATCTTCACCGGTTCGGTGGGGAATGACCCGTCGCTGGCGGACATCATCCGCATGGTCCACCCCCGTCCCGCGACGGCGTCGCGGGAGGCGCTGTACGCGTACCTGATCGGGCGGGCGTACAACACCGACGCGCTGCCGGAGATCGTGCGGCAGTTCGAGGCGTACAAGGCCGCCAGGGACCGCTCGAAGCTCCCCGTCCCCGACGTGCCGTTCCAGATGCTGACGTCGCTGGACCTGGGGCGCAGCGAGTGGGCACAGATCGCCCGCAACGCCTCCTGGACCATGACGCGGATGAACCTCAACACGTTCCTGCGGCATGGCGTGTTCGAGTCGCGTTCGATGGTGCGGCGGGTCGCACAGCGCCTGTCCGACCGCGACGAGATCCAGCGGGCGCGGGTGTTCCCGTACCAGTTGATGATCGCGTACGTGTCGGCGGACGCGGGACTGCCCGAGGCCATCCGCGAGGCCCTGCAGGACGCGATGGAGATCGCCATCGCGAACGTCCCGGAGATCCCGGGAGTGGTGTACGTGTGCCCGGACGTGTCGGGCTCGATGCAGTCGCCCGTGACCGGGCACCGCAAGGGCGCGACGACCAAGGCCCGCTGCATCGACGTCGCGGCCCTGGTGGCGGCGGCGATCCTGCGACGCAACCGCCACGCCCAGGTCATCCCGTTCAGCGACGCCGTCGTCCCGGTCCGCCTGAACCCGCGGGACACGGTCATGACCAACGCGCAGAAGCTGGCGTCCCTGCCCTCGGGCGGGACGAACTGCTCGGCCCCGCTGGCCGAGTTGAACGCCCGCAAGGCCACGGGCGACTTGGTCGTCTACGTCTCGGACAACGAGTCGTGGGTGGACGCCCCGCAGTACGGGCGGTACGGCGGAAGTGCGACGGAGACCATGAAGCAGTGGGCTCGCTTCAAGGAGCGCAGCCCGCAGGCGAGGATGGTCTGCATCGACATCCAGCCGTACGACACGACCCAGGCGAAGGAGCGGGACGACATCATCAACGTCGCGGGCTTCTCCGACCAGGTGTTCGACCTGATCGCCCAGGTCGCCGCCGGGCAGGCGTCCGCGGACCACTGGGTGAAGCAGATCGAGGCGATGTCCCTCTGATCTCCGATCGGGGGGAGGCGGCCGGCGGGGCCGAAAGGTCCCGTCGGCCCGTACGGGCGTGCGACCGAATGCAGTCGTGACTACATCTTGTAAAGATATACAGTCACGGCGACACCTTGTCGGTTGCAGGCCCGTGTATGCGAACCGACGGCGAATGCGGGCGAGAGTACACTACCAACTGTGATTCGACCGTGAATAAGCCTCACGGGATTCCGTCGCTCTCGTCATCCATCGTCGCCGTCGTCGTTTGAACGTGCACGGCAGCGAGTGAATGCAGGACGGACTACATGGTAGAGCGTCCCGAAAGGGAAGGCGCTGGTTCGACGCCAGCCGGCCGAGAGGCCGTAGCTCAGACAACCGTCCGTCCGATCCTTGTCACCCGCTGCCGGAATGACGAACAGGCGCGGCGAATGCCGGCGAAACTACACGTGTCGCGGGTTCGACCCCCGCCCCGTCCCACCAGGACGGGTAGCTCAGTGGGTGGAGCAGTGTTTCGCCTCTCTTGTCGCCGCGCTGCTTGATATCGGGCGGTGCGGGCCGCGCAGGCCCCACCGCCCTCCGGACGAGTCCTCACCGGGGCGAATGCCGGAGAAACTACATGACCCGTTTGTTGCGGGTGCGACTCCCGCCCCGCCTGGCGCAACCGGGCGGGTAGCTCAGCAGTAGAGCGCCGGAATGTTTCTCCAACCCTTGTCGCTCCGGTGGGGATTCCTTGATAGGGTATGCACAATGAAGTCACGTGAACTTGCCAACCTCGGTGTCCCCAAGGGCGAAACGATGCGCCTCGCGGTGGCGGCGTGCCAGTCGGCCGCCGCTGCCGCCGCCGGAACCGATCGCAACGCGCTGCGGGAGACGGTCCGCGCCCTGCTCGCCGATCCGTCCGCCTACGCCGCCGATCCGATCTGGGGCGAGCTCGCCTCCGCGATCGGTGGGGCGAAGGCGGCGCGGCAGCTCTATGTCCCGCGCGAGCGGTCCGCCCCATGGCGGCAGTGGGGCGACGATCTCGAACCCTCCGCCGTCGAGCAGATCCGCAACGCCTGCAAGCTCCCCCCCGCCGTCGCCGCCGCCCTCATGCCCGACGCCCACCAGGGCTACGGTCTGCCCATCGGCGGCGTGCTCGCCACCGACCGCGCCGTTATCCCCTACGCCGTCGGCGTCGACATCGCCTGCCGCATGAAGCTCACCGTCCTCGACCTGCCCACCAGCGCCCTCACCGGGCAGCGCGACCGCCTCGCCAACGCCCTGGAGTGCGAGACGTTCTTCGGTGTGGGGGCGGGAAACGGGGGATCGCGACAGCACCCCGTCATGGACGAGGACTGGACGGTCACCCCCGTAACCGCGACCCTGAAGGACAAGGCCGCCAGCCAGCTCGGAACCAGCGGGAGTGGAAACCACTTTGTCGAGTTCGGAACGCTCACGCTGGACCGCGATGAACTGGGCCTGCCTGCGGGCGTCTACGTCGCCCTGCTGTCGCACTCCGGCAGCCGAGGCAGCGGCGCCGCCGTCGCGGAGCACTACAGCAGACTCGCCATGGCGAAGCACCCCGAACTGCCCCGGGAACTGCTGCACCTGGCGTGGCTGGACCTGGACAGCGAGGACGGGCAGGCGTACTGGTGCGCCATGGAGCTCATGGGCCGCTACGCCGCCGCCAACCACGAACTGATCCACCGCCACGTGGCGAAGCACCTCGGGGCGAACGTGCTGCTGGACATCGAGAACCACCACAACTTCGCGTGGAAGGAGCGCCACGGCGGGCGGGAGGTCATCGTGCACCGCAAGGGCGCGACCCCGGCGGGGGCGGGTGTGCTGGGCATCATCCCCGGTTCGATGGGCACGGCGGGCTACGTCGTCCGCGGGAAGGGGCGGGAGGAGTCGCTCCTCTCCGCCAGCCACGGTGCCGGTCGCAAGATGAGCCGCACCGCCGCACGCGAGCAGTTCACCTGGCACGACGCGCGGAGGTTCCTCGCGGAACGCAACGTCGATGTGCTCTCGGCGGGCCTGGACGAAGTGCCCATGGCCTACAAGGACATCGAGACCGTCATGGCCGCCCAGGCCGACCTGGTCGAACCCCTCGCCCGCTTCAACCCGCGGCTGGTGAAGATGGCCCCCGCAGGTGAGCGGCCGGAGGACTGATGGAAGCTCACACCGCCCGCGTAGATGGCCAGGCGAGTAACAGCGTTGCCGAAATCGATGCCGAGATCGGTGCCGTCAGGCCCGTCACCGGTGCCGAGTTCGGTGCCGTCGGTGACGTCACCGGTGCCGGAAATGGTGCCGGAAGGCAGTCCACGCGGGACACGGGGTGGCACGCGGGGGCACGGGGGATGGCGGGGAGCGCGGCGGTGGGCGGGCGGAGGGTGCGCGAGGGCGGGGAGCGGGGAGCGTCACAAGTGTTTGACGTTGCGAGAGAAACGGCAACACTGACACGCGAGGGCACGCGGGGACACACCAAGGCGGGGCGGACAGGGCGAAAAGATCGGCGCGCGGGGGCTGGGGGGCGGGACGGCCGGCGGAGGGAATCGAACCCACAACCGCCGCTTTACAAAGGCACCGGAACGGAGCTCTTAACCTTTGCCAACACAACCGTTTACGTCCACATAACCCTAAAAGGGACCACCCGAGTGCGGTTACGCTGACATAAACAGTATGCTCGTCCGTAACTGACGCCCCCACAAACACTAGAGCGATATGCGTTAGCCCGTAGCGTATCCGGCGTTCTGGAAGTACCCCTCACAGTCGGGCCGGGTGATGGTCTGCAACCCGCTGCCGATGGCGTC
>JAWLCQ010000023.1:0-43403 GCA_041687095.1 Phycisphaerae bacterium
TGCCTTCACCGCCGCGCCCGTCTTCCCGCCGCCGGTGATGTCCGTGGGCGTGTACTCCCAGTTGATCTGGCCGTAGCGGAAGGAGATCTGCTCGACGGGCAGCGGATCGCCGGTCGCGCCCACGCCCGAGGTGTTGATGCTGCTGACGATCAGGTCCTTGAAGAGGTAGACCATGAAGGTCGTCTTGTCGCCCATGGCGCGGCAGAGTTCGATGCGGGCTTCGGGGATGTGCTTGGCGTTGCAGCAGTGCATCAGCAGCGTGGGGCTCGCGCTGTCGAGGCGCTTGACGATCTGGAAGTCCCCGTGATCCGCCCGCCCGCCGGTGTGTACGCCCTGCGCGCTGGCGTGCCCGCCCAGCGACTGGGCGATCCCGTGCGAGTACGACTCGACCTCGATCCAGCCCTTGTGCTTCGCGTCGGTGCTATCGCCCTTGATGCCTTGAATCTGCAGGAAGCAATCGAACGGCATAATGCGGTCTCCTTTGTGTCCGGGTGCGCGGGGCCCTTCGCTCCGCGTCCGTGCCCATTACCGATCCCGGGGGGGCCGCTCGGCCCCCCCCTACTGTACAGTTCGCAACTCCGCCCTACGCGCTGCGCGCCGAGGGCAGTTTCGACACCAGCCGCAACGACACCGTCAGCCCTTCGAGCTGGTAGTGCGGGCGGAGGAAGAACTTCGAGGTGTAGTAGCCGGGGTTGCCCTCGACCTCCTGCACCTGCACCTCCGCCGCCGCCAGCGGCCGCCGCGCCTTGGCGTCCTCGGTCGCGTTGGCCGGATCGGGCTCGACGTAGTTCATGATCCACTGGTTGAGGAACTTCTCCATGTCCGCCCGCTCCTTGAACGAGCCGATCTTGTCCCGCACGATGCACTTGAGGTAGTGCGCGAAGCGGCAGGTGGAGAAGAGGTACGGCAGGCGGGCGGAGAGGTTCGCGTTCGCCGACGCGTCCGGGTCGTCGTACGTCGCGGGCTTGTTCAGCGACTGCGCCCCCATGAACACGCCGTAGTCCGTGTTCTTGTAGTGCGACAGCGGCATGAGCCCGTTCTTGGCCAGTTCGGCCTCGCGGCGATCGGTGATGGCGATCTCCGTCGGGCACTTCATGTCCACCCCCCCGTCGTCGGTGGGGAAGGTGTGGCAGGGCAGCCCCTCGACCATCCCGCCGCTCTCCGCCCCGCGGATCCGCGAGCACCAGCCGTACATCTTGAACGCCTTGTTGATGTTGGCGGCCATGGCGTAGGCGGCGTTGGACCAGACGTACTTCGAGTGGTCCGCGCCCTCGACGTCCTCCTCGAAGTCGAACTCCTCCACCGGGTCCGTCTTGGCCCCGTAGGGGAGGCGGGAGAGGAAGCGCGGCATGGTCAGGCCGATGTACCGCGCGTCGTCGCTGTCCCGCAGCGACCGCCAGGCGGCATACTCGGGCGTCTGGAAGATCTTCGTCAGGTCCCGCGGGTTGCCCAGCTCCTGCCAGGAGTCAAAGCCCATCAGCGACGGGCCCGCCGCGGCGATGAACGGCGCGTGCGCCGCCGCCGAGATCTGCGCCATCCCCCCCAGCAGCTCCACGTCCGGGGGCGTGTGGTCGAAGGCGTAGTCCCCGACCAGGCAGCCGTACGGCTCCCCGCCCGGGGTCCCGTACTCGTCCTCGTACATCTTCTTGAACAGCGGGCTCTGGTCCCAGGCCGTCCCCTTGTACTTCTTGAGGGTCTTGCCCAGGTCCTTCTTCGAGATGTTGAACACGCGGATCTTCAGCGTCTCGTCCGTCTCGGTGTTGTTGACGAGGTAGTGCAGCCCCCGCCACGTGCCCTCCAACTGCTGGAAGTCCGCGTGGTGCAGGATCGCGTTGACCTGCTCGGAGAGCTTGCGGTCGATCTCGGCGATGATGGCCTCGATCGTCTTCACCGCGTCCTGACTGACGAGCTGCGTCTGCGCCAGGGCCTGCTCGGCGAGCGTCTGGACGGCCGACTGGATCGCCTGCGACGCCTCGCCCGTCTTGGGCTTGAACTCCTTCTGGAGGAGCGACTCGAACTCGTTCGCCTCCAGCCCCGCCGCCGCCCCCGCCTGTACCTGCTGTTGGGCCTCAGCCATTGCTCGTCTCCTCGCTCCCGCCGGCCTTCGGCGACGACGCCAACGCCGACATCAACGCCTTGTCGTTCAGCGCCTTGGCGATCAAGTCCTCCGCGCCGCTCTTGCCATCCATGTACGACATCAGGTTCGACAACTGCGTCCTCGCCGTCAAAAGCTTGTTCAGCGAGTCCACCTTCCGCGCCACGGCCGCGGGCGAGAAGTCGTCCATGCTCTCGAACGTGATGTCCACGCTGAGGTTGCCCTCGCCCGTGAGGGTGTTGGGGACCTGGAAGGCGACGCGGGGCTTGGCGGCCTTGAGGCGGTCGTCGAAGTTGTCCACGTCGATCTCGAGGTACTTGCGGTCGCTCACCGGGGCGAGCGCCTCGGCGGGCTTGCCCGAGAGGTCCGCCATCACTCCCATGACGAACGGGAGCTGGATCGTCTTCTCCGCCCCGTACAGTTCCAGATCGTACTCGATCTGTACGCGGGGAGCGCGGTTTCGCGCAATGAACTTCTGGCTGCTTTCCTTCTTCGCCATGCGTCCTTCCTTTCCGCCTGAGGGTCACTCCAGGCCATACGAGGTGAGAGCCGCCGCCAAGGGCTATTGTCCGCTCTCCAGTTCGTCCCTGTCAAGCCCGCCGATCATCCCGATCTGCTGCAGCGCGTCGGGCGTCAGGTCCCGGGCGATCGTCAGAAAGTCCGCCGAGACCAGCCGCTTCGCCCGCCGCAGCAGCAGCGGGACGGGGCTCGAGGGCTCGGCGCGACGGTAGTAGTCGCAGATCTTCTCCAGCGCCCGCACCACGTCCTGCCCCGAGCGAATCTCCCCGCTCAAGGCCGCCCCCCCCCCGCTCCCGACCGCCATCGCCCCGGGCGCTTCGCCCGCAGGGGCGGACGCGGCGCCCGACGGGGGCGCCTCGCCCCCCTCGACGTACGGGGCGATCTCCCGCCCCGCCCGCTGCAGCTCCTGCACGGCCGGGCTCAGCGAGCGGATGCTCCCCGACCCGCACCGCTCGCCCAGGATCGCCTCGATGGACTCCACGAGCTTCGCGGACTCGACGACCGCCTCATACGTCGCCCGCAGCGTCTCGGGGTCGGTGTCGCGGAACGCCGCCTCGATCACCGCCCCGTCCGGGGGGCGGTCGAGGCCCGGGGGGACGGGCCACTCGCCCCGGGCAATGTAGATGTCCCGCAGGCCAAACGCCCCGACGCGGGATTGCGCCAGGGGAATCTCGCGGAGGCGGCGGAGGAAACTGATCGGATCGACCCCGCCCCAGCCCTCCTCGGGGCACAGCGAGGTCAGCACGTTGATGCGTTCGAGCGGGTCGTTGTTGTCGTCGGGGTCGAGCTGGGGGTAGACGCTGTCCCAGAACCGTTCGAGGAGGCCCTTGAGGATCGCCAGCGCGTCGCGCAGGCCGACGTACCCCTCGGTCTTCATCGCCCCGACGACGAGGTACAAAGCCACCCGCAGGTCCCGCGTCCGCTCGAGCAGGTCCAGGCAGATCGCCCGCACGTCGCGCCAGTTGGGTTCCTCGGCCGCGACGACCGTATCCCCCACCTGCTGCTCGGGCGTACCCTGGGCGATCCGCTCCAGTTCGAGGAAGCGGTCGTCGTACTCGATGTTCTCCCCGCTGGGGGTCGCGTCGGAGATCGGCCTGAGATAGCTCTCGACCTCAAGCGCCATGGCCGTCCTGCCTTTCGTCCCTTCCGCCCGGGGGCGGAGTGGATACGCCTCCCCGGGCGGTTCCGAACGCTTCGGATCCCGCCCGGGGAGGCGCTGGTTGCCATACACGCGGAGGCTGGCAGGTGCTAGCGAGCCACCGAGACCTCGCGGAGCGTCTCGTCGGGCCTCGCCGCCGGGACCGCCTGGGGGTCCGCGTCCTGCGGGGGCGCCACCACCGGGCCCGGAGTCCCGTTGCGGGGACCGCCCGGGGCGCCGCCGCCCGCCACGCCGTACACCGCCGCCTCCATCTCTTCCAGAGAGATTCCGTCAGGAGTTATCGGCCGCAGAAGCACCTTTCGTGAATTCCGAAGTTCGAGGGAATTCAGGCCGATCGCCGCGAGCTTGGGGAACAGGTCGTCGCGGAGGTGGTTGAGGACCTGCAGGGCCTGCCCCTGCGGGTCGTTCTGCGCCAGCCACGCCCGCCACGCCGGGCCGCGGACGTCCTCGTCGTCCCCGAGCGTGTCGAGGTAGGCGTCGAGGGCGTCCTGCAGCGCCCCGCGGAGTTCGTCGGCGCGGTAGACCCGCTGGGTCTCCCCGCTCTGCGGATCCACGGTCTCCGTCCAGAACAGGGCCGAGTAGCTGTCCGCCGCCTCCTGCGCCTGCTGGGACGCCAGGCGGAAGGACACCACCTGGTAGGCGTCGGGGGGCAGGGCCTCGTCCACCGGCGGCATGCCGGCGGCGAGGTGGATGCGGCTGGTCGGGATGTCGTTGTAGACCGCGAAGGACGTCGCGGCGTCGTAGGCCTCGCGGGAGGAGGGGTCGCGGGCGAAGATGCCCAACTGCTTCAGCAGCTCGCGCAGGGCCGGGGTCAGCAGCGGGGCTGGGGCGATGTCCATGTTCACCCACACCGTCACGGTGGGGTTCACGCCCGCGATGTTGACCGGGCCGCTGGGGACCAGGTCGGCGATGGTGACCGGGGTGCCGAAGGCGAACTCCCCGTCCGTCGGCGTGTACCGGCGGGGCGTGCCCGCCCCGGCGTTGGTCACAAGGAACGGGCTGCCGTACTCCAGCGTGTTCCCGCCGCCGGGGCCGGCCTCGACGGTCGGCAACCCGCCGAGGAACGTGATGTGCCCGCTGGCCACCACGTCCACCCCGCTATCCGTCGCCGTCCCGCTGGGGGTCCGCACGCTCCCCGCCGGACGGCCGAGGAAGGTGGTGCTCCCCGAGCGGACCACGATATCCCCGTTGGCGTTCAGGTCGCCCAGGCGGACCGACGTCGCCGCCACGCCCGCCCCGGGGCCCTCGATCGTCAGGTCGCCCAGGGGGACCGTCAACTTGTCGTTACGGCTCATCGCCACCGTCTGCGCCCGGAGCGTCACGTTCCCGGCGTCGCGGCGGAAGATCGTCGCCACGTCCGGGGCCGCCGCGCGGTTGGTGTTGAACGCGATCCCGCCCGCCGTCGCCAGGTAGCTGCTGCGGAGCGTGATTGTGTCCGTCGCACTGTAGCTCTGGTCGCCCGCGGTCGTCACGTCGTGCAGCGTCAGCGACCGGCCCAGGATGGACAGGTTCGCCAGCGCCCTCGCCGCACCGGCCGCACTGGTCATCGTCACGTCCGACGCACCGGCGTTGACGGTCAGCCCGTACGCCCCGGGGGTGTCGGAATCGGCGGACGCGAACGCCGCCGCCGCCCCCGCCGGGACCGCACCGTTGTTCGTCGTGTCCAGCGTCGAGTTCGCCACCACGTTGATCGGGCCCAGCGTCATCGCCGTCCCGCTCGTCCGCACCACCCCGCCCAGATGCATCTGCGAGGGGTTGGTGGCGTTGCCCGTCGTGCTCAGCCCGCCGGTGAAGGTGTACACCCCACCGGCCGCACTGCCCAGGGTGACAAGGCCCGTGTTCAGCAGCGCCGTCGCCCCCGTCACCGTCGCGGAGTTACCCGTGAAGGCGACGTTGTACGCCGTGCCGGCCGTCAGCAGCGCCCCCAGGACCGTATCGCCCTGGAACGCGATGGTCTGCCCGGCGGGCGTGTTCCGCAGGTCCACCGTGCCCAGCGTGGTGGTCCCGGCGAACGTCGTCCCGGCGGTGTTCCGCAGTTCCAGCGTCTCGCCTGCAGCAGTGAGCGATCCGTTGAACGCCACCGCCGTGCCCACCAGCGACGTGAAGCCCGTGAGCGTCACCGCGTTGCCGTAGGTCTGCGAACCCGTCGTCGCCAGCGAGCCCGACAGGTGCGTCGCACCTCCCGTGCCCGTGCTCAGGTGGGCGAGGTTCACGAACGCCGCACCGTCGATCGTCGTCGTGCCCGTGAAGTTCAGCGCCAGGCTGTGCCCGCCGCCGTCCACCCCGCCCGAGAAGGTCGGGGTCGTGCCCGCCAGCGTCGCGTCGTTGCCCAGCGTCACCAACCCGGTGTACTGCTGCGTGCCGGTGGTGGCGATGGAGGCGGTGTTGACGCTCGTGGCCCCCGTCACGGACAGGGTGCTGACGCCCGACACCGTGTTGCCGAAGACCGCGTTGCCCGCGACGTTCAGGCCGTACCCCGCTCCCACGACCCCGCCGCTGAGCGCCACCGTCGTCCCGGTGAGCGTGGTGGTGGCGTCGAGGGTCACGGGCCCGCCGTACGTCTGCGCACCGGTGGTCGTCACCGCCGCGCCCGCCACCAGCGTGGTCCCCGTCACCGCCAGCGTACTGACGCCCGAGACCGCGTTGCCCAGGACCGCGTTGCCCGTCACGTCCAGCGAGTTCCCGCCGCCCGTGACCGTGTTGTTCAGCGACACCTGCGAGCCCACCAGCGTGGCAGCCCCGATCAGCGTCACCGCGTCGCCGTACGTCTGCGTGCCCGACGTCGTCAGCGTGCCGGTCAACTGCGTCGCCCCGGTGTTGCCCGTCGCCAGGTTGCGGATGCCCGTGAACTTCGCCCCGTCCAGCACCGTCGGACCGGAGAAGTTCAGCGACACGTCGTGGTTCGCCCCGGCGAGGCCCGTCGTGAACGTCGGGTCCGTCCCGGTCAGCACCACCGTCTGGCCCAGCGTGACCAGGCCCGTGTACGTCTGCGGGCCCGTGGTGGTGATCACCAGCGGGTTGGCGGCCGAAATGCTCGTCGCCCCGGAGACCGTCAGCGAGGTGAGCTGCCCGGCCGATCCGTTGAAGACCGCGTCGTGGGCGATCGCCAGCGAGTGGGCGTTGCCCAGCACCGTCCCCCCGAACGTGACCGTGGTCCCGTCGAGGTTGACGTTGCTCAGCAGCTCCACGTTCTCACCGTAGACCTGCGTCCCGGTCGTCGTGATGTCACCGGTCAGTTGCGTCGTTCCGCCCCCACCGGTGCTCAGGTTGGCGATGTTGGCGAACGTCGCCCCATCGACAACGGTCGTGCCCGTGAAGTTCAGGGCCAGGTCGTTCCCCGCCCCGGCCACGCCGGTCGTGAACGTCCCCGTCGTGCCCGCCAGCGTGGTGTTGCCCGCCAGCGTCACCAGGCCCGTGTACGTCTGGGTCCCAGTGGTCGTGATCGCCCCGGCGGTGATGGTCGTGGCCCCGGTGACGGCGAGGGTGGACACGCCGGTAATGGCGTCGGCCGCGTCGTCGCCCAGCACCGCGTTGTTGGGGATCGCCACCGCGTGCCCGCCGCCGACGACCGCCCCCCCGAACGTGACCGTGGTCCCGTCGAGGATAACGTCGCTCAGCAGCTCCACGTTGTCACCGTACACCTGCGCCGCGGTCGTCGTGATGTTGCCCGTCAACTGGGTGGTCCCGGCGCCGCCGGTGGTCAGGTTGGCGATGTTGGCGAACTTGGCCCCATCGACAACGGCCGTGCCCGTGAAGTTCAGCGCCAGGTCGTTCCCCGCCCCGGCCACGCCGGTGGTGAACGTCCCCGTCGTGCCCGCCAGCGTGGTGTTGCCCGCGAGCGTCACCAGGCCCGTGTACGTCTGGGTCCCGGTGGTGGTGACCGTGCCGGTGGTGATGGTCGTGGCCCCGGTGACGGCGAGGTCGGACACGCCGGTGATGGCGTCGGCCGCGTCGTTGCCGAATGCCGCCGCCCCCGTGACCGTCAGCCCGTGCCCGTTGCCCGTAACCGTGTTGTTGAACGCGACGGTCGTGCCCGTGAGGTTCACGTCACCGCCCAGGCCCAGCGGGGCGTTGAACGTCTGCGCGGTGGCGAAGACGTTCCCGTTCAGGATGGTCTGCCCCGACCCGGCGATGCTGGTGAGGCTCGTCAGCGGCGTCCCGACCGTGCCGACGGAGTTCAGGGTCACTCCGCCGATGGACACGATGTTCAAATTGGCCGCGCCCGTCACGCTCCCGCCGATGATCAGCCGCCCACCGCCCGGAGCCCGGAACGCGTGCGTCACCGCCCCGGTGAGGGCGACGTCGAAGTTGACGGTGTTGATGGCCGCGGAGTTGCTGGTGATCTCCCCGTCCAGCGAAATCGCGTTGCCGCTGAGCGTGAAGCTCCCGCCCCCGGGGGAGAAGACGATGGTGTTGAGCGTCAGGCCCACGAGGTCGTTGTAGGGCGTGAGGCGAGTGGACCCGGCGAAGAACAGCACGTCCCCGTTGCCCGGGATCACCAGGTCGCCCACCCAGTTGGCGACCGTGGACCAGTTGTCGTCCAATCCCCCGCCGTCCCACGTCAGGGTGGTCACATCCCGTGTGAGGACCACGTCGTTGCCTGTGTCGCCCGCGTAGTCGATGGCGAACGTCTGCCCGGAGACCAGCACGCTCGCCGCCGCCGAGGGGTTGGCCACCGCGTCCGCCCCGTCGTTGGCGATGACGGTGAACGCGTCGCCGATCACGAACGCCCCGGCCGTGCCGGAGAAGGGCGTGGCGGCGGTGTTGAGGTCCACCCCGCCGGTCACGCCGATCTGATCGTACCCCGTGCCCGCGGTGGTGTTGTTGAGCGTTACGTCGATCGTGCCCGCCGCGCCCAGGGCGAAGTTGCCCACGACGCTCAGCGTGCCCGCCGACGCCCCGTTCACCGCCAGCGTGTCATTGAACTGCACCGTCGAGCCCGTCAGCGTGATCCCGTTGGCCGTCGCGACCGGACCGGTGTAGGTCTGCCCGGCCGTCGTCGAGACGTTCTGCCCGATGGTGATGGCCCCGTCGGTACCGCTGCCGCTGGTGCTGGTGACGGTGAGGGCGTTGACGTTCGCCCCGCCGCTGCTGTTGAACAGCCCCAGCGTGACCGCCCCGCCGGCCCCGCCGTCGGGCGTCGAGGCGTCGATCGTCAGGTCGCGGGCGCCCGCGTCGGCGGTGAAGGTCGCCGCCGACAGGTCCACCGCCCCCGCCGCCCGGCCATCGGCCGTCACATGCGTGTCGATCGTGTTGGAGTTCGACGTCAGCGTCACCACACCGCTGAGCGTCACCGGCCCGCCGTCGGTCTGCCAGGTGCTGCCCACGGTGATGTTCTGGGCCGTCACCGCCAGCGAGGCCAGCGCCCCGCCGACGCCGATGTTGGACAGGATGATGGTGTCCGCCCCGCTGTCGGCGAGCAGGATCAGCCCGTCGACGCCCGGGGTCTGGGCGACGATGCCCACCGTCCCGAAGTTGATGTTGCCCGCCCCGCCGTCGGCGTCGAGGGTGAGGACGCCCCCGGCGTCGAGGACCACCGAGCCCGCCCCGGTGAAGTCCATCGCGTTGGCGAAGACGTCCCCGGTCAGGATCACCGCCCCGCCCCCGCCCACCGTCAGCGATGCCAACGGCGTGGCGTTGGTGCCCAGCGTGCTGACGGTGATCGCGTTGGTCGCCGTCAGCGTCAGCGCCTGGGCCGCCGAGATCGACGCCCCAAGGTCCAGCGGGCCGGCGGCGGCGTCGATGGTGACCCCGTTGCCCAGGGTGATGGGCAGGTTGACGGTGTTCGTGGCGGCCGAGTTGTTCAGGATCCCGCCCGTGAGCGTGATCGCGTTGCCGCTCAGCACGAACGCCCCGCCGCCGACCTCGAAGGTGATGGTGTCGAGGCTCAGGCCCGTCAGGTCGTTGTTCGCGGTCCCACCGGCCCCGGCGAAGGACAGGTTGTCCCCGCCGCCGGGCACGCCCGCGTTGCTCGTCCAGTTGGCGCTGGTGGACCAGTTGGTGTTCATCCCACCACCGTCCCACGTCCACGTCTGCTGCGTGCGGGTGAGGACCAGGTCGTTGCCCGTCCCCCCGTTGTACGCGATCGAGAACGGATTGTTGGTGTACGTCGCGTTGGCCACCGCGGGCTCGTTGGCGATGGGGTTGGCGCCCTGGTTGTCGATAAGCGTGTACGTGTTGCCCACCGTGTGGGATCCGTTCACGGACGCGTCGATGGGCGTGGTGGCCGAGCCCAGGTCCACGTTGCCCGTGACCCGGATCTGGTCGTACTGCGTCCCGGCCGTCGGGCCATGGATCGTCGCCAGGATCGTGCCCGTGACGCCCAGGGCGAAGTTCCCCGCGATGTTCAGCGTGCCCGCCGAGCCGTAGTTGACCGCCAGTTGGTCATTGAACTGCACCGTCGTACCCGTCAGCGTGATCCCGTTGGCCGTCGCGACCACACCGTTGTACGTCTGCCCCGCCGTCGTCGCGAGGGAGCCGTTGATCATGATCGTCCCACCGGTTCCGGTAGCGGAGGTGGTGGTGACGGTGAGGGCGTTGACGTTCGCCCCACCGACCGCGTAGAGGGTCCCGAGGGTGACGTCACCCGCGGTCTGCCCGTCGGTGGTCGAGGTGTCGATGATGAGGTCGCTGCCCGCACCCGACGCGCTGACGGCCGCGCCCGACAAGTCCACCGCCCCCGCGGCCGTGCCCGGGGTCTGAAGGGTGTCGAGGGTGACGCTCGCCCCGAGGACGACGTCCCCGGCGAGGGTGATGTTGCCGCCCTCGGTGCGGAGGTTGCCGGTGAGGCCGATGGTCTCGGCCGTCGCGGACAGGGACGCCAGGTCCACCGTCCCTAGGGTGATGGTGTCCGTCCCCGCGCCCGTGCGGGCGAGGAGGACCATCCCGTCCGTCCCCGCCACCTGCGGACCGACGCTCACGCCGGTGAAGTCGATGTTCCCCGCCCCGCCGTCGGCGTCGAGGGTGATGACCCCGCCGGCGTTGACGAGCACGTTGGTCGTCCCGGTGAAGTCCATCGCATTGGCGTAGACGTCGCCCTGGAGCGTCACCTGCCCGCCGCCCGCGGTCGTCAGGGCGGTCAGCGGCGTGCCGTTCGTCCCCACCGCCCCCAGGCCGATGTTGTGGCCTGCACCGGTCAGGGCGAGGGTCTGGGCCCCGGTGATCCCACCAGTGACATTCAGGAAGGTGGTGGAATTGAACGTAACCGTCGCCGCACCGAGGGTGATGGGCATGGCGACCGTCTTGAGCGAACCGGACGTGTTGCTGATCCCGCCCGTGAGCGTGATCGCGTTGCCGCCCAGCACGAACAGCCCGCCCGCACCCGGGAAGGTGATCGACGCGAGGGACAGGCCCGTCAGGTCGTTCGTCGGGGCCAGGCGGGTGTTGCCCACGAAGCTCAGGATGTCCCCGCTGCCGGGGAGGCCCGCGTCGCTCGTCCAGTTGGCGCTGGTGGACCAGTTGTCGTCTGCCCCCCCGCCGTCCCACGTCCAGGTCTGCTGCGTGCGGGTGAGGACCGTGTCCGCCCCGCCCCCGCCGGCGTAGTCGATGCCGAAGGGATTGCTCGTGAGCGTCACCGTCGCCGCCGCCGGGGCGTTCTGCACCGCGGTGGGACCGGAGATGATCGTGTACGTGCCGCCCACGGCCTGCGAGCCGCTGACCGTCCCGGCGAAGGGCGTCGTGGCGCTGTTGAAGTCCACGTCCCCGCCGGTGACCACGACCTGGTCGTGCTCGGTCCCCGGTGCCGTGCCGTTGATCGTCACCAGCATCGTGCCCGCCGCGCCCAGGGCGAAGTTGCCCACGACGGTCAGCGTCCCGGCCGACGCCCCGTTCACCGCCAGCGTGTCGTTGAACTGCACGGTCGAGCCCGTCAGGGCGATCCCGTTGGCCGTCGTCACCGGGCCGGTGTAGGTCTGCGTCGTGGTCGTGATGATCGACCCGCCCAGGGCGATCGCCCCGTCCGTGCCGCTGCCGCTGGCGGCGTTGACCGCCAGCAGGTTCGCGTGGGCCCCGCCGTCGGCGTTGAACGCGCCCAGCGTGACCGCCCCGCCCGCCCCGCCGTCGGGGGTGGAGGTGTTGATCGTCACGTCCACCGCCCCGGCGCCCGCGGAGACAACCGCGCCCGAGAGGTCCACCGCTCCGGCGGCCCGGCCGTCGGCGGTCTGATGCGTGTCGATGGTCGTGCTGCTGTTGAGCACCACCGCTCCGTTGAGCGTGACGCTCCCGCCGTCGGTGTAGTAGCTGCTGTTGAGGACGACGGTCTCGGCCGACGCGGCGATGGAGGCCATGGGGCTCCCGCCGGTGCCGACGTTGGCGAGGAGGATGGTGTCGGTGCCGGCGCCCGTGCGGGCCAGCAGGGCCAGCCCGTCGGTGGCGGCGTTGGGGAGGATGTCCACGCCCGTGAAGTCGATGTTCCCGGCCCCGGCGTCGGCGTCGAGGGTGAGGACCGCACCGGCGTTGACGAGGACGCCCGTCGCGCCCGTGTAGTTCTGGGCGTTGGCGAAGACGTTCCCCGTCAGGACGGCCTGCGAGGCGGCCTCGATGACCAGGCCCGCCAGCTCCGTCCCCGATGCCCCGACGGTGTTCAGCGTGATCGTGCTGGCACCGTCGGTGGCAAGGGTGAGGGTGGTCGTCCCGGCCGCCGCGGCGGTGAGGGGGACGCCCGTGAAGTCGATCGCCCCGGCGGCGCCGTCGGCGTCGAGGCGGATCGCCGCCCCGCTCACCTGCACGCCGGTGGCGTTGGTGTAGTTCTGCGTGTTGGCGTAGACGTTCCCGGTGAGGCCCAGTTGGCCCAGCGAGGCGTTCGTCAGCAGGCTCGTCAACGGGGTCCCGTCGGTCCCGACGGCGGCGAGGGTCACGCCCGAGGCCCCGGCGAGGGTGAGGGTGTGCGCCCCGCTGATCGCCCCCCCGAAGACCAGCGCGCCGGCGGCGGCGTCGAAGGTCTGGGAGGCGTTGAGGGCGATGGCGAGGTTGATCGTCTGCGTGCTCGCGGAGTTGTTCGTCACCCCCCCGCCCAGCGTGATCGCGTTGCCGCTCAGCACGAACGCGCCCGCCCCGGCGGAGAACTGCAGCCCCGCCAGGCTCAGCCCGGCCAGGTCGTTCACGCTCGTCAGGCGGGTCGTCCCGGCGAAGACCATGGTGTCCCCAAGGGCCGGGATGCGGGCGAGGTCCCAGTTGCCCGCGTCGTTCCAGTTGTCCGTCGTGCCCCCGCCGATCCAGGTGATGAGGGCTCCGGCGCGGACGATGACGACGTCGTTGCCCGCCCCGGCGGGGCCGGCGTAGTCGATGTCGAACTTCTGCCCGGAGATCGTGACCTCGATAGCGGCGGGGACGTTGGTGATGGCGTCGCCGCCGTCGTTATCGATGATCGTCAGGGCGTCGTCGTTGTTGTAGGACGCCCCGGCCGTGCCGCGAAGCGGCGTGGTCGCGCTGCTCAGGTCCACCCCGCCGGTGACGACGATCTGATCATGCTCGGTCCCGGGGGTCAGCCCGTTGAGCGTGAGGTCCACCGTCCCGCCCACCCCGAGGACGAAGTCGCCCACGATCGTCAGCGTGCCCGGGCTGGTCCCGTTGACCGCCAGGTCGTCGTTGAACGTGATCGTCGTGCCCGTGAGGGTCACGTTGCTACCGGTCTGCACCGCTCCCCCGTACGTCTGGGCCCCCGTCCCGCCAACGGCGTCGCTGGTGGTGACGGAGCTGTTGAGGAGTGCGGTCCCGCTCACGGCCAGCGACTCCAGCGGGCGGATCCCGCCCACCGCACCACCGAAGCTCGCGTTGCCGGTGATCGTCAGGCTCTGCATACCGGCGGTCGTGGCCTCCAACGTGCTGCCGAACGTCACGAGCGTGCCCGTCAGCGTCACGTCCCCGACGAGATTGACCATTTCGCTGTACGTCTGCGTCCCGGTCGTCGTGATCGAGGCCAGCGAGATCCACCCGCCGTTGTTGGCGGTGAGGTTGCGGATGTTCTGGAGGACCGCCCCGCTCACGCCGTGCGTGCCCGAGAACGCCAGGGTCAGGTCGTACACGCCGCCACCGTCCACGGTCATCCCGAACACCGGGGTCACGCCCGTGAGCGTCGTGTGGGCGCCCAGCGTGACGGTGTCACCGTACGTCTGGTTGCCCGTCCCGCCCCCGGCCGTGCCGGTGGTGACGCCCGCCGTGTTGATCGCCGTCGTCCCCGTCACCGCCAGGGCGCCCAGGGGCGTCGTCCCGCCGAGGATTCCGGCGAGCACCGCATTGCCGGTGATCGTCAGCGTCTCGGTCCCGGAGGCGGTGGCGTTGGTCGCCCCGTTGAGCGTGACCGTCGTGCCCTGCAGGTCCGTGTTGGCCAGCAGCGTCACGGCGTCGTTGTAGGTCTGGGGCCCGGTGGTGACGATCGTGCCCGTGACCGTCGTCGTCCCCCCGCCGCCCGTCGTCAGGCTGCCGAGGTTCGAGAAAATCGCCGCGCTGACGGCCGTCGTGCCCGAGAAGTTCAGCGTCAGGTCATGCGTCGCCGCGTCCAGCCCGGCGGTGAAGGTCGGCGTCCCGCCCGTCAGGACGGTCGAGTTCCCCAGCGTCACCGCCCCGGTGTACGTCTGGTTGCCCGTCCCGCCCCCGGCGGTGCTGGTGGTGATGGCCGTCGTGTTCAGCGCGGTCGTCCCCGACACCGTCAGGAACTCCAGCGGGTTCGTCCCGCCGACCACGCCCGCGAAGCTCGCGGCGCCCGCGATCGCCAGGCCCTCGGTGCCCGGCAGCGAGGAGTTCACCGTCGAACCGAACGCCATCGTCGCGCCCGTCAGCGTGACATCATTGCCCAGCGCCACCGCTCCGGCGTACGTCTGGTTGCCCGTCCCGCCCCCGGCGGTGCTGGTGGTGACGGCCGTCGTGTTCAGTTCGGTCGTCCCGCTGACCGACAGGGCCTTCAGCGCGTTCGTCCCGCCGACCACGCCGCCGAAGTTGGCGTTGCCGGTGATCGTCAGGCTCTCCGTCCCGTCACCGGTCCCGTTGACCGTGGAGGTGAAGGCGACCGGATCGCCCGCAAGCGTGGTGTCGCCGGCCAGGACGACGGCATCGGTGTAGACTTGGTAGCCCGTGGTCGTCAGGGCGCCGGTGACCGTCGTCGTCCCACCGCCGTTCACCATAAGATGGCGAATGCCCGTGAAGTCGTCTCCGTCGAGGGTGGTCGGCCCGGAGAAGCTCAGCGCCAGATCGAACCCGCCGCCGGCGACGCCGGTGGTGAAGGTCGGGTCTGTGCCCGTCAGCGTCGTGTGCCCGCCCAGCGTCACCAGGCCCGTATAGCTCTGCGTCCCGCTGGTCGTGATCGCGCTGCCGGTGATGCCCGTGGTCCCGCTCACGCTCAGCGTGCTCAGGCCCGTCACCGTGTCCGCCGCCTCGTTGCCGAACACCGCGTCGCCCGTGATCGCCAGGGAGTTCGTCCCGCCCGCGACGGTGTTGTTGAACGTGACCGTCGTGCCCTGCAGCGCCGTGTTGCCCAGCAGGGTAACCGCGTCGTTGTAGCTCTGCGCCGCGGTCGTGACGACCGTTCCCGTCAGCGTCGTCGACCCGCCGTTGCCCGTGGTGAGGCTCGCGAGGTTCGCGAAGGCGGCCCCGTCGATGTCCGTGATGCCCGTGAAGTTCAGCGTCAGCCCGTACGTCGCCCCGTCCACGCCCGCCAGGAACACCGGGGTCCCACCCGTCAGCACGGTCGTCGCCCCCAGCGTCACGAGGCCCGCGAACGCCTGGTTGCCCGTCCCGCCGCCGGCGGTGCTGGTGGTGATGGCCGACGTGTTGATCGCCGTCGCGCCCGAGACGCTCAGCGCCTCCAGCGGGTTGGTCCCACCGACCACGCCCGCGAAGCTCGCGGCGCCCGTGATCGTCAGGCTCTCGGTGCCGTCGCCCGTCCCGTTCACCGTCGAACCGAACGCCACCGTCCCGGCCGTCAGGGCCGCGTCGCTGCTCAGCGTCACCGCGCCCGTATACGTCTGATTGCCGCTGCCGCCGCCAGCGCTGCTGGTGGTGATGGCCGTCGTGTGGATCGCCGTCGTCCCGCTGACGGCCAAGGCCTCCAGCGGGTGGGTCGCCCCGACGATCCCCGCGAAGCTCGCGTTGCCGGTGATCGTCAGGCTCTCGGTCCCGTCGCCCGTGCCGTTCACCGTCGAGCCGAACGCCACCGTCGTGCCCGTCAGGGCCGCGTCGCTGCTCAGCGTGACCGCCCCGGTGAAGGTCTGGTTGCCGCTGCCGCCCCCGGCAGTGCTGGTGGTGATGGCCGTCGTGTTGATCGCCGTGGCGCCGCTGACGGACAGGGCCTCCAGGGCCACGCCGCCGACCACGCCGCCGAAGGTGGCCGGGCCGGTGATGGTCAGGCTCTGGTTGCCCGCCACGGTCCCGTCCACCGTCGAACCGAAGACGATGCCCGTCCCGATGAGAACGACGTCGCCGGTGAGGGTGACCGCCCCGGTGTAGGTCTGCAGCCCCGTCCCGTTGCTGTTGTCGGTGATGACGGGCGTCGCCCCCAGAGAGGTCGTCCCGCTGACGGTCACCGCCTCCAGCGCCGCCCCCGCCCCGATGGGGCCCTGGAAGACGGCATTACCGGTGACGGTGAGGCTCTCGGCGGCGGAGGTGGAGTTGACGGCCGACGCGAAGGTGACCGTCGTGCCCACCACCGTCGTGTCCCCGGTGAGGGTGACGGCGTCGTTGTAGGTCTGGGTTCCGGTGGTCGTGATGGTCCCGGTGAGCTGCGTCGCTCCGCCGTTGCCCGTGGCGAGGTTCAGCAGGCCGGTGAAGGCCGCCCCGTCGATCACGGTCGTGCCCGAGAAGTCCAGCGTCAGGCTGTTGCCCGCACCGACCACGCCCGCCCCGAACGTCGGGGTCGTGCCCGTCAGGGTCGTGCTGCCGCCCAGCGTCACCGCGCCGGTGTACGCCTGCGTCCCGCTGGTGGTGATCGCGCTGCCGGTGATGCCCGTGGTCCCGCTCACGCTCAGGGTGCTCACGCCCGTGACGGTGTCACCGGCGCTGTTCCCGAAGACCGCGTTGCCCGCGATCGCCAGCGCGTGCGTCCCGCCGGTTACGGTGTCGTTGAACGTCACCGTCGTGCCCGTCAGCGTGGTGTCCCCGGTGAGGGTGACGGCGTCGTTGTAGATCTGCGTCCCGGTGGTGCCGAAGGCGCCCGAGATCTCGGTCGCCCCGCCGTTGCCCGTCACGAGGTTCTGGATCCCGGTGAAGCCCGCGGCCGAGATGACCGTGGTCCCCGAGAAGTTCAGCGTCAGGTCGAACCCGCCGCCGATGACGCCCGCGGTGAATGTCGGGGTCGTGCCCGTCAGCGTCACGCCCGTCCCCAGCGTCACCGCACCGGTGTAGGACTGCGCCCCGGTGGTGGTGATGGCGCCGGTGTTGATCGTCGTCGCCCCCAGCACCGCCAGCGTCGAGACGTTGGTGATGTTGTCGCCCAGGCCGTCCCCCACGACCAGGTCGCCGTGGATGGTGAGCGCCTGGCCCGCCCCGTTCACCCCGCCGTTGACGCTCACGGTGGACCCGTCCAGCGTCGTGCTCGCCCCCAGCGTCACCAGCCCGCCGTACGTCTGGCCCTCGACGGTGGTGACGGTGTTGGTCGGCCCCGCGTTGCCGCCCGCGAAGGACGCGCTGCCGGTGACGGCGAGGGACTGCAGGGCGACGGCCGATCCGATGAAGTCGCCCGCCCCGTCCCCGAACGACGCGCTGCCGGTGATCGACAGGCTCTCCTGCCCGGCCGTGGTCCCGTCGATGGTGCCCTTGAACGCGGCCGCTCCCGTCAGCGTCACGTCCGCCGCCAGGAGCACGGGGACGTTATATGTCTGCGTGCCGGCCGACACGTTCCCGCCCAGGCGCGTCGTGCCGGACCCCGCGTTGACGGTCAGGCTCCCCAGCGGGGTCGTCTGCCCGACGGAGGCGAGGGTGACCCCGCCGGCCCCGGCGAGGGTGAGGGCCTGGTTGCCGTTGATCGCCCCCCCGAACACCAGCCGCCCGCCGGCGGCGTTGAACACCTGCGGGCCCGTGAGGGTGATCGGGAAGTTGATGGTGATCGTCTCGGCGGAATTGTTCGTGATCCCCCCGATGAGGCTGATGCCCGTCCCGCCCAGGGTGAACGCACCGGCCGTCGCGGCGAAGACGATCGACCCGAACTCCAGCGCCAGGTCGTTCGTGTTCGCCAACTGCGTCGAGTTGTCGAAGATCAGCGTCGCCCCGGTCACCGGGACCCCGCCGTTCCAGTTCGCCCCGGTGCTCCACAGGTCGTCCCCGCCCCCGCCGGTCCAGGTGTACGTCGAGATCCGCTCCAGCTCGAGGTGGTTGCTGGCGGTGACCGCGTAGTTGATCGCGAAGCTCTGCGAATCGAACCCGCCCGACCCGGTGAGCGTCACCGATCCGCCGTTGGCGAACTGGCCCACGATCGGATTGCCGGCCGTGTTCTTGATGATCCGGATGTCCGCCCCGGACGCATAGACCGTTCCCACGGTCCCCGCCAGCGTCGCCCCGCCCAGGTCGATCGTGCCCCCGAGGACCTCGATCTGGTCATAGCTGGTCCCCGCCCCCGTGCCGTCAAGGTTCACGGTCAGGACGGCCCCGGCCCCGAAGGTCAGGTTGCCGTTCACCGTCAACAGGCCCGCCCCGACACTCCCGACATCCCCGGGGGCCAGGCCGGCGTTGAACGTCGCGTTCCCGAACAGGCTCGTGGGGTTGACAGTGAGGACATCCCCCCCGTAGGTCTGCGTGTTGGCGTAGACAGTCGCGGTGAGGTTCGTCGTCCCGGACCCGGCGTTCACCGTGAGCGACGCCAGGCGGGCCCCAGGCCCCCCGACTGCATTCAGGGTGATGGTATCGCCCACCTGCGTATCCAGGATCAGCCCGTCCACCCCGTCGGTCGCCACGGTGATGGGCGTGTTGACGAGGTTGATGTTCCCGACCCCGCCGTCGGCGTCGAGGGTGATGACGCCCCCGGCGCTGATATGCACGCCGTTGGCGGCCGCGCCGCTGAGGTTGATCGCGTTGGCGTGGATGCTGTTGGTCAGGATGACCTGGCCGCTGGCGCTATCGGTGTCCGCGTAGTTCACCAGCCCCGCCAGGGGCGTCGCGTCCGTCCCGACCTGGTCGAGCGTAAGCGTGCTCGCCCCGTCGGTGTCGAGCGTCAGGGTGGTGGTGCTGGGGAGGGCGGCGGTGATGGGGGTCCCGGTGAAGTTGATGGCGCCGGCGGCGGCGTCGGCGTCGAGGAGGATGGCCGCCCCGCTCACCTGCACCCCGCGGGCGCCCGAGCCGGAGAAGTCCATGGCGTTGGCGAAGACGTTTCCGGTGAGGCGAGTCTGGCCGGACCCGGCCCCGATGGTGAGGGCGGCGAACTCCGCCGCCCCCGTCCCGACGGTCCCCAGCGTGATGGCGCTGGCGGAGTCGGTGACGAAGGTCAGCGTCTGCCCCGCCCCGGTGCGGGCCAGCGTGGTGCCCGAGAGGTTGATCGCCCCGGCGGCGTGATCGGCGTCGAACCGCCGGTTGCCGCTGACGGTCAGGCCCGTGGCCCCGAGGTTGGCGAGGGTGATGGCCCCGGCGTAGACGTCGCCCGAGAGGGAGACGCGCCCGGTTTCGACGGTGAAGGCGGCGAACTCCGCCCCGCTGGACCCCAGCCCCCCGAGGGTGATGGTGTCGGCGGATTGGGCGGCCAGGGTGAGGGTGTCCGAACCGGCCGTGCGGGCGATGGCGGCGGACCCGAGGTTCAGCGCCCCGGCGCCTCCGTCGGCGTCGAGGCGGACGGCGCCGTTGACGGTGATGGCGGTGGCGGTGGAGACGTTGAGCGTATTGGCGTAGATGCTCCCGCCCAAAACGAGCGGGCCGGTGGACCCGGCGTCGAGGACCAGGGACACCAGGGGAGCCGCGTCCGTGCCGATCGCGCCCAGGGAGATCGTGTCGGTCCCCTGCGCAGCGAGGGTCAGCGTATCGCTCCCGGTGCTCCGCGTGAGGGGCGCCCCGGACAGGTTGATGTCGCCGGCGCCGGCGTCGGCGTCGAAGCGGAGGCTCCCGGCGAACTGGATGCCGTTCGCGCCCGGCCCGCGGAGGTCGATGGCGTTGGCGTAGAGGTTTCCGGCCAGGACGGCCCGGCCGGTGGTGTTCGTGCTGTCGATGACGAGGGAGGCGAGTTCCGATCCGGCGGCCCCGACGGCGTTGAGGTAGATCGCACTGGCGGAATCGACGTCGAGGGTGATCGACGCGCCCGCCCCGCGGAGGGGCGTACCCTGCAGGTTGATGTCCCCGGCGGCGTGGTCGGCGTCGAAGCGGAGGGCGCCGCTGAGGACGACCCCGTTGGCCCCGGGGCCGCGGAGGTCGATGGCGCCGGCGTAGAGGTCCCCGGCGATCGTCGCCGTGCCCGTCGCCCCGCTGCCGTTGTCGATGGTGAAGCTCGCCAGTTCCGCCCCGGCCGCCCCGACCCCGGCGAGCGTGAGCGTCCCGCCCGTGCCGTAGTCGACCGTCAGCGTGTCACTGGCGTTGGTCCGCGTGATGTTCTTCGTGCCGAAGGTGATCGACCCGTTGCCGGAGTCCGTGTCCAGCCGAATCGCTCCGTTGATCCGCACCTCGCTGGCGGCGCTGTAGTCCTGCAGGGTGTTGGTGTAGATGTTCGCGGACAGCGTCGTCAGGCCGGAAGCGGCGCCGATCACCAGCGAGCCCAGCTCATCCCCGGACGCCCCAACGCCCGCCAGGGTCACCCCGCCCGGGCCCGTGACCGTCACGACGTTGGAGGACCCCCCGCCCGCCATGGGCAGGATCGTCCCGTTCACCGTCACGCTGCCCGCCGTCGCCGTCAGGCCCAGCGTGTCCACGACGCTCGTGCCCGCCTGCAGCGTGAGGGTCCCTCCGTTGGGCTGGAAGCTCAGGTTCCCGTGGGTGCTCGTCACCGTGCGATTGCCGGCGAAGGTCACCGTGTCGGCGTTCCAGGTGAGGTCGCCCTTCTGCGAGACGTTTCCGTTGGCATTGATGTTGCGGGCGTTGACGGTGAGCGTGGGGGTGGCGTCGCCATCCGTGTGGGTGTACCCGCCCGTGAACGTTACCGTGCCGCCGGCCCCGTCGGCGTTGATCACGATCCCGCCGTCAATCTTCTCCAACGCCGCCCCCGCTCCGCTGGTGACGCTGTGGATGGTGATCGTCCCCGTCTGGTTCAGCGCGTCGGATCCGATCGTGAGCACGCCGCCCGCGGGGACGGTGATCCTGTTCATCTCCGCGTCGTCCAGGGCGAGGGTCCCGGCGACGGCGTGGCCGATGGTCATGCTCCGGCCGACCGTGCTGGGGTAGAGGTTCACGTTCTCCCCCGTCACCGTGCCCCCGAGGCTCACATCGGGCGCCGTGAGCGTCACCGACCGCCCCGCTCCACCGGCGGTGATGGTTCCCCCGAACATGTTGATCGTATCCGCCCCGGCCGTCCCGTCGCTGTCGGCGCGGAGGAAGATGGACCCGTCGGTGGTGGCGATGACCCCGAAGAGCAGGATGGTGTTCGCGGAGACGAAGCTGATGTCCCCCGCCGGGGCCGTCACCGGGCCCGCGATGGTGAGCGAGTTCGCCGCCCCGGTGACTGTGTAGCTCACGCCCGAACCCGTCACCCCGATCCCGGACGCCTGCGTGAGAGGCCCGACGCTATTGAACGTGACCGACCCGCTTCCGGCGTCGAGGGTCGCCCCGATGGTGCTGGTGGTGGCGCCAGCGGTGGTCGTGACGCTGACCAGCCCGCCGGCGGTGGTGATCGTCCCACCGGTGCTGTCGAAGTACGACCCGCTGGCCGTGAAGCTCCCGCCGTTGGTGGTGATGGCGGCGTTGATGTCCACGAACCCCCCGGTGGTTCGCCCGGCGGCGAGGACCAGGTCCAGCGCCCCGGCGGTCGAGGTGATCGTGTTGTTGACGATGATGTCGTGGTCGGCGTTGAGGGTCAGGACGGACCCGTCCGCGCTGCCGCCGTCGGCGGATTTGAGGATGGGGCTGGTGACGGTGATCGTCCCCGCGCCCGCCCCGGCGGATGCGGTGTCGATGATGACGTTGGACCCGGCGTCGAGGGCGGCGTCGATGGCGGCGACGTCGATGGTGGTGGGGGTGTCGGGGGCGGCGGGGCCGAAGGTGATGGGGCCCGGATCGCCCGCCCCGCCCTGGGTGATGTTGGCCGTCGCCCCGGTGATCTCGATGTTCTCGGGGTCGATCAGCCACGTCCCGCCCGCACCGGGGGTGGGGGTCTGGGTGACGACGAGCTGCTTGCCCGAGGTCTCGATGAACCCGCCGGTCCCCGCCCCCGCGCCCTGCGCGGAGAGCTGCCCGTACACGCGGGCGACGGAGTCGGCGTAGACGATGACCTCCCCGCCGTCGCCGCCGACGGTGGCGTCGGCGCGGACGGTGGTGTCGGGGCTCACCCACACGCCCGAGGCGTTGGGGACGGTGGGGTCCTGGCCCTGGCGGCCGCCGCCGATGAGGACCTGCCCGCCGGAGGCGGACCCGGAGGCGTCGATGTCGGCGTTCACCAGGGCGACCTTATCGCCCAGCACCTTCACCGTGCCCCCGGTGGACCCGGGGGCGGTGTCGGAGGCGTCGAGGCGCCCCTCAACCCGCACTTCCCCGGGCCCCGTGCCCTGGAGGGTGATGTCCTGGGCGGCGGCGGTCCCGGTGGAGTGGATGGCCATGGAGTACACGTCGCCCGCCCCGAGGAAGATCTGGCCCTTGCCCGCGTCGAGCGTGCCCGCCTGCGTCACGCCCGCCTCGCCCTCCGGGGCCCCGCCGCCCTCGACGCGGACCATGATGCGGCTGTTGGCCTGCCCGAGGTAGACGTCCTTGCCCGCCACGAGGGCGATGGCCCCATCGGGGGCGACAACGGTCCCGTAGTTGGCGACCTGTCGGCCGATGAGGTAGATGGCGTCCCCGCGGATCGTGCCCCGGTTGATCACCGCGCCCTGGGCGTCGGTGAATCGGTCGATGCCGGCGAGGAAGTCGGCGTTGGAGATGGAGGAGGCGGCGGCGTAGAGGCGGCCGACGTCGACGACGGCCCCGTCGCGGAAGTACACGCCCGAGGGGTTCACCAGGTAGACGATGCCGTTAGCGTGCAGCGCCCCCTCGATGACCGAGGGCGAGAAGCCCGTCACGCGGTTGAGCACGCGGGCGGAGGGCCCGGGCTGGACGAACCGCACGGTCTCCTGCGGACCGACGTTGAAGCTCTGGTACTGGATCACGCTGTTGTGCCCGGCGGTGATGGTCGTCGTCGCCCCTTGCTGCGCGACGTTCGCCTGCCCCGCCACCACCTGCGCGCCCTGCGGGGCCGCGACCAGGAGTTGCGCGTTCACCAGCCCCTGGATCATGGCCAGCACCAGTACCAGACGCCCGAAAGGAATCGTGCCCGAGGAATTGCTCGTCTTCATCGTCGTCCGCTCCGAAACCGTGCACCATCGGAACATGGAACACTTTTCTCTGGGCCGCCACGCCCGCCAACCCGCCATACACCCGCGGGCCGTCCGGGCCACTCGGCCAGGTTTTACTGCTCTGTCACCGGGGCTCCCCGCCCCGCCGGACCATCACCACAGGATGGTGCCGACGATGTGGAACTCGCTGTCCCCGGCATCGACGTCATCGGATTCAATGCCGCGCAGGGCCTGACCCCAGTCGCAGCGAATGTTGAAGTTCTGCAGGATCTGGAGTTCCAACCCGACGCCCCAGCTCACGAGCGTCTCGTTGTTCTCGTAGGACTTCCGCGACGTGTTCAGCGTCCGCCCCACGTCGCAGAACACCCGCCCGATCAGGTCCCAGTCGGGCTGCTCGTACGTCCCGGGCGCCACGCGGAAGGGGCGGCCCAGGATGCGGGTGGACTCGCGGCGGATCGCGAACGCCCGCGGCACATGGTAGCGGTACTCCGCCGTGCCCAAAATCACCGTGTCGCCCGCGGACGCCGACTCAGGGTACCCGCGGATCGTGTACAGCCCGCCGACCACCTGCTGCTCCTGCGGGATCAGCCGCCAGCCCCGCGCGTACTGCCCGCGAGTCCACACGGCGATCTCATGCGCCAGCACCGGCCGCCGGCCCTCCTCGCCCGCCCCCCCGGTGAGGTACTCCTCCCCGAACAGCAGGGGCTCAAGGTACGTCGAGTGCAGCAGGTCCCACTTCCACACGCACCAGTCCTGGTCCACGTCCTCGCGGGCGAACTGCTGGATCTCGGCGGTGTCGGTCCCGGCGATGCCCGGGCAGTTGACCTCCACCATCAGCGAGCCCGTCGTCCGCGCCACGTCCGTGATCCGCTCGATCCGCACGCCCGTGTTCCAGAGGAAGAAGTCGTCCTCCCCCTTGAGCAGCGCGGTCTGGTTGTCCACCAGGATGTGCCGCCAGTGCCCCCCCACCACCCAGTCCACGAAGAAGTCGCGGTACTGGTACACGTTCCAGATCAGCTCCGCCCCCAGCGTCCAGTCCTCGCCCTCGAAGCGATCGTCCTGGACCCCCACCTCCGACGCGGTGTACTGCGACCACGAGCCAAACGCCCGCCACCGCAGCCGGTCCCACTCGCCCACCCGCGCCTCGTACGA
Organism: Phycisphaerae bacterium; assembly: GCA_041687095.1. Taxonomy (GTDB): domain Bacteria; phylum Planctomycetota; class Phycisphaerae; order SM23-33; family SM23-33; genus JAWLCQ01. Next base: position 24,299 of record JAWLCQ010000023.1, read on the forward strand.
CGCGATCACCGCGTGCGTCTCGTTGAAGCACGACGTCACGTAGTCCAGCGAGGCGATGTCGTCCCGCCCCGTGAGCTGGTAGTCGATGACCCCGAACCGCTGGCGCCACTCGCCCGTGCTCTCGGTGCCCGTGTTCATGATCTGGGCGTAGACCGTCCAGGGCTTGCTCTCATTGACCAGGTAGTCCAGGTTCACCTCGCCCTGCGTCCCCGTCGCCGACAGCGCCGCGTCCACCCGCCGCCCCGGATGCCGGTTCAGCAGGTACACGTAGTCGTCCAACGACTGCCGCCACAGCAGGCTGCGCCCCAGGTCCACGTCCGCGGGCTGGATCGGGGACTGCTCCAGGATGTGCCGGTGCACGCGGTCCACCTTCCACCAGTCCGTCCCGTCGGCCGACAGCTCGCCCGCCGACAGGATCCGCCGGTCCCCCTTCACCCGCTCCCCCGTCGCCACCGTCCGCAGTTGCGTCACGCGGCCGGTCCAGACGAGCAGGCCCAGCGACTCGTCGCCCGCGGGGCGACGGTCCTCGAGCGTGCGGGCGTCGATGTCGTTGGGGTCGGGCAGGACGTACACCCCGATGAGGCCCAGGTCGTTGAAGTGCTCGACGATGGCCTCGTTGACGGCGCGGATGGCGGTGGCGTGGAAGCGCTGCTCCTCGAGCACCGGCAGCTCCGACAGCCAGATCGTCGTCGTCGCCACGCCCGGGCGCGGCCCGACGTAGCCGCTCTCGGTCCGCCCCAGGCGGATCTCCCGCTCCAGCAGCGGTCCGATCGGCGGATGGGTGGGGTGCGGGCGGGCGTAGTCGACGTCGAACGAGCGGATCACGAAGACCGGCCCGTCGTCGATGGGCGTCTCGGCCGCCTCGGGCGCGGGGGCCGGGGGGACCGCCACCACCGCCTCCGTCGCCTCGGGCGCGGGGGCGGGCGGGGGCGCCACCACCGTCTCGGTCGCCGGGGCGGGGGCCTCGGTCGCCGGGGCGGGCTCAACGGGCGTCTCGACGATCGTCTCGGGGGCGACGGGCTCGACCACCGGGGCCGGGACCGTCACGGGGGGGGCGGGCGTCTCGATGGGCCGGGGCGCGGGCGTGGTATCCGTCGGGGTCGTGGCGGGGGTGAGGGCGGCGTCGAGTTCGGAGAGGTCATCGGGCGCCGGGCCCTGGGCGACCTCGGTGGGGGCGGCCTCGGTGGGGGCGGGAAGCGGGGGGAGGGGGGCGGGGGCGGGCTCGATGACGGGGGCGGGGGCCGGGGCGGGAGCGACGGGCTCAGCCACCGGGGCCGCCGCCAGGTCCACGCTCACGGGCGCCTCGACCCGCTCGGGGCGGACGGTCTCCACCAGGTCCGCAGCGGCGGGGGCGGTGGCGTCCCCGACGAGGAAGTCCACGTACATCTCCCCGGGCCGGTTGGCGGGGGGGACGGCGACGACTTCGACGCGGTTGTACCCGGCGCGGGTGAGGCGGGCGGCGTAGGCCTCCAGGGCGGTGCTGCGGAACAGGTCCTTCCGCGCCTCGGGGGGCGTGTTGGGGTCGGCGGGCTGGATGGGCGACAGCGCCAGGATGTGCGAGTGCCGCGTCTGGTTGATCCGCTGGTTCTCGGGCACGTTGCGTCCGATGGCGATCGTCCGCATGCGGGTGACGACGGAGTAGTGGACGACGAGGCGGAGGTCCGTGGCGCCCTGGGGGCGGAGGTCGGCGCAGGTGCGGGGGTCGATGTCCTGGGGGTGGGGGGTGACGTAGACCCCGGCGAGCCCGGAGCGTTCGAGGTGGGCGACGAGGGCCTCGTTGATGGCGCGGACCGCGCTGCCGCGGAAGGCCCGCGCCCCGTCGGCGGTGAGGCGGCCGAGGGGGAGGCGGTCGGAGGGCGCGCCCTCGGTGGGGGCGGTGTACGCGCTGCCGTCGCGCCCGAGGGCCACCTCGACGTCCCGCAGGGCGTTGGCGTCGGGGAGCTGCGGGTGGGGCTGCGCGAACGTGGGGGCGAAGCGCCCCACGGTGTACGTCGCGTCGTCGCACGCCCCCGCCCCGTTCGCCCCCGCCGCCCGCCCGGGGGCCGCGCAGAGCCCGATGAGCGCACCGGCGGCGAGGAGCAGGGCCAGACCGAGGACCCCCGCGCAGAGGATGCGGCCGCGGCGGGAGGGGAGGTGGGGCGCGACAACCTTCTCCGCGCGCAGTTCCGTGTGTAGGCGTTCCATGCTGTCTTCTCCGGGAGCGGACGGACCCGGCGCGCACGAACGCGACATCACATGCTGCCGCCCGGGCGCGCACCAAAGGGTTTCCAAGCCAGCCGACTCTTCAGCCTTATACGTAAACCCATGCCGTATAGAATGCAACAGCTTTCGCCGCCTCCTTGGCCGTACCGACCTGGCGCGAGCCTCGCGGAAGGGGGTACGTACAGTTCCTTTTTCGGGTGGGCGAAACGGCGAACCACACCGGGAGCCAGCCGTTCCCGGTGTACCGGAGTCGTTATCGGCTCCGATGAATCCATTCCTACACAAAATGCCCCCGGCGATTCAAGGCCCTGTTGCGAAACACGCCCCCTCGCGAATCGCCGACAGCAGCGCCCCCGGGTCTCCGCTCTTGGTGACGTAGGCGATGGCCCCGGCGTCGAGCATGGCCGCGGCGCGGTCGGCCTCCTCGTACATCGACAGTCCGATAATCCGCGCCCCGGGCCGCTCGCCCACGATCGCCCGCGTCGCCGCCACCCCGTCCATCCGGGGCATGCTGAAGTCCATGAGGATGACGTCCGGCCGCAACCGCCGCGCCTCCCGCACCGCCTCCTCCCCGTTGGACGCCTCGCCCACGACCTCGATGTCGGGCTCGTCGTCCAGCAGCAGCGACAGGCCCTGGCGCATGACGACGTGGTCGTCCACGAGCAGCACGCGGATCCGCCCGTCCGCCTCGGGGCCCGCCAGGGCTCGGGCGGGGGCGGGATGCACGTCGGGCACGTCCGAGCGGCCCTCCCCCTCCCCGCGCTCCGCCCTCCCCGTCCCCCGCGGGGCGATCAGCGTGAACTGCGCCCCCCGCCCGGGGCTGCTGTCCACCTCCAGCCGCCCGCCCAGCATCCCCAGCCGCTCGCGGATGCTGAACAGCCCGAAGCCCCCCGCCATCTCGTCGTTCGTCTCCCAGACGCTCGCGGGGTCGAACCCCACGCCCTCGTCGCGGACGACCACGCGGAGGTGCTCCGCGTCGTGCAGGCCCAGGGCGACCGAGGCGTGGGTGACCCCGGCGTGCTTGGTGACGTTGAACAGCAGCTCGCGGACGCCCTGGAAGAGCAGCACCTTGACGTCCTCGCGGTCGCTGTCGGCGGACGGATCGGCGGAGAGGTCGAGCGTCAGCCCGTGCTTTTCGAGCATCCAGCGGCCGAGCCACTCCAGCCCCGCCCCCAGCCCGCCCTCGTGGAGGATGGGGGGCGACAGCTCGATGGTGAGGGAGCGGGAGGCGGCGATGGCGTCGTCGAGCAAGCTCATGACCTGGGTGACGGTCTCGGCCCGGCGGTCCTCGGTTCGCCGCCCCAACGTCTCCAGCCCGAACTTCGCCCCCACGAGCAACTGCTGGAGGTGGTCGTGGAGGATCTGGGCGAGGCGGCGGCGCTCACGCTCCTCGGTGAGCGTCAGGTCCCGCGCCAGGCGGGCGAGCTGGTCGGCCCGTCGGCGGAGTTCCTGCGTGCGTTCCTCGACGCGGCGCTCCAGATCGTCGCGGCTCTCCCGCAGGGCCTGCTCGACGCGGTGGCGGTCGGTGACGTCCAGGAACAGCGCCCCGAACCGCCCCGGGGCGAGCGGAAACACCGACGTGCGATACCAGCGCTCCAGCCCCGCGCTGTAGGCCTCGAAGGTCTCGGCGCGGCCGTGCAGGCCCGCCCGCCCCGCCGCCGTGAGCCACTCGGGCTCGACCACCGGCAGCAGTTCGCGGACCGTATGGTTGTGGGCCGCCTCCGGGCGGATGCCCGTGAGGCTTCCGAAGACGGGGTTGACCTCCAGGATGCGGATGTCGGCCACCTCGCCCCGTTCGTCGCACAGGACCTCCCCGAGGAAGAACCCCTCGTTCATCGCGTTGAAGAGGGCCTGGTAGCGGCCTTCCGCCTCCTGCAGCGCCAGCCGCAGCGCCCCGCCCCACGCCCCCGACTCCCGCACCGCCGCCAACCCCGCTACCAGCATGTACACGCTCCCCAGGTACTGGGCGCCGCGCCCCACCCAGCTCAACGGGCTGCCCACGTGCGTGACGACGTACATCCCCAGCAGGCCCGTGGCCAGCAGCCCCAGCGACAGCGGATACCAGCGGGTGAAGCTTTCCGGGTTCCGGCGGCGGGAGAGGCCCAGCAGCACCGCCGCCGTTGTGAACAGCACGATCGCCGACCCCAGGACGAACTGCCGCAGCGGCGTGGGGCCGATTCCCTGCTGGAAGAACGGGGCGATGAGCCCCTGCACGGACGCGACCGCCAGCCCCGCCACCAGCACCGCCGCGCCCACGTACGCCCCGGCGAGGAGCAGCGGGGCCCCGCGCCCGGTCCGCCGCGCCCCGCCCGATGTGCAGATCACCGCCCCCAGCAGATGGCACCCCGCAGCGAACAGCATCCCCAGGTTGTAGACCGTCACCCCTTGGTTCACCATTCGCATGGGGATGATCGCCCCGGCCGTGGTCCCGGCGAGCCCCGAAATCAGCACCCCGCACCCCAGCAGCAGCATGCTGGCGTCCCCCTGCGCGCGGTAGGTGCGGGCGGCGAGGTAGGAGACGAAGAGCGAGACGGCCGTGTGAAAGATGGAGTTCAGGACCAGCAGCAGGAACCGCGGCTCGTAGGCGAAGCCCGGATCCACACGCCAGAGCACGAATTCCGCCAGCAGCAGCAGCGGGATCGGCGCCCACGCCCACGCCGGGGCTGCGCGAACCGCCCGCCCCGCACACCGCGTGAAGAAGGCCCCCAGCCGTTCCTGCCACGTCGCCATCTCGTGCTCCCGCAGTCTCCCATTCCGCCGGCAAGCCCGCCCAAACGCACACCCTCCGCACAGGCACGCAGCCGTTTCCAAGCGAGCTGTCCCGCGAGTATAGTCCCCGTGTCCGACGGATCAAGCCCCTGCGCTTCGGCGCCCTTCTGGGGGTCCCGGGCACCCCCCCGACGCAGTCGGGGGGCGTTGGCAACTGCCGTCGAAGCCCCGTGCGCAAGATCCTCAACAGCGGCGCGCTGGGTGCGCGCGGCGCGAGCTCGCAAGCCCCAGGGCTTGCGGGCGGGGCCTCTACTGCGCGGGGGAGGGGGGGACGTCGAACAGCGGCCGCCCGTCGAGGTCGTCGGGGAGCGGGGCGTCGAGGAGGCGCAGGAGCGTGGGGACCAGGTCGATGGCCCGCGCGGGGGGGCGGATGCCCTGGGGCACCCCGGGCCCGGCCAACAGGAGCGGGACGTGCATGTCCACCGGCCCCAGCCCTCCGTGCCCGCTCTTCCACTTGGTCCCGAAGTCCCATCCGGGGGCGGCGAACAGGGCGATATCGCCCGCGCGGTCGGAGCGGAAGTACGCCAGGATCTGCGCGGGCAGGTCGGGGTACTGCGTGCAGGCGGTCGCCTCGAACCACCAGCGTTCGTCGCGCGGGTCGCCCGCGAGGGCGGGGGGCTCGACGCTCCCCTCCCATCCCAGCGGGTCCGTGCCCTCAATGACCCGGTACGTGATGGGGGCGTGGCGCCCGCCCTCCTGGGCGAACTCGACGACGCCCCCCTTCCGCCGCACGCGGACGCGGTCGGGCCCGGCGGCGTAGGCGAGGGCGTCGACGGCGGGGAGGCGGGCGAGCACCTCCAGCAGCGTCCCGGTATCCGCGGGCTTTCGGCCCCGCAGGTCCGGCCCGCTCCCCGGGTAGCGCTGCAGTTCCTCCAGCGTCGGCCGCTCGGGCCACGGTCGGTAGCCCACGATCCGCCCGTCGGCGCCATGGACCGGGCGGCGAAGGCACAGCGCCCAGTACCGGTCCCCGCTGCCGTAGGTGACGATGGGGAACTCGCGGTAGTAGTCGAGGCGGTCCTCGAACGGGGTCTTCTCCCACAGCTCCTTCTCCGCGACCCGCAGGCCCAGCCCCTCCCGCAGGAACGCGTTGATCGGGAAGTGCCGCTCGACCTCCGTGTGCCCATGGTCGCTGACGAGGGCGATGACGATGTCGTCGAGCAGCCCCGCCCGCTCCAGGTCCCCCAGCACCCGCCCGACCTGGCGGTCGATGTGCCGCACCGCCGTCCGGTACGCCTCCGAAAGCACCCCCTCCTCGTACGCCCGGAAGTCCGGGGCGAGCGTGTACGCGATCATCAGCCCGGGGAACTCCCCGCGCACCCGCGCCAGGTCCATCGCCTGCGCCATCCGCCACAGCGCCAGGCGGTCCATCAGCTCGTACATCCCGAAGAAGTACGCCGGGCCCGCCGACGTCCAGTTCTCGAAGAACTTCGTCGCCCCCCGGTGCGGCTGAAAGAACAGCGAGAACGTCGTGCGGTGGGGGAAGTACTCGTAGAGCAGCGGGACGTTGTGGTCGGGGTCCACGAGGTTCTTCTGGGCGATCGTCTCGTAGTTCCGCCAGACGAGTTGGTTGCGCCCGAACCAGTTGATGCCCATCACGCCATGGTGGCCCGGGAACACGCCCGTCGCCAGGCTCGTCAGGCTCGTCAGCGTGACCGACGGGACGGACCCGACCGCGCGGGGGATGTACAGGCCGCGATCGACGAAGTACTCGCGGATCGCCGGCAGCTCCCCCGCGTCGAGCATCTCCTGGAAGATCCTCGCGTTGAGCCCGTCGACGATGAAGACGATGGCCCCGTGGGGATTCGGGTCGGCGGGCACGGCGAAGTCGATCTCGAGCGAGTCGGCGGGCTCGAACTCCCCGGGCAGCCCGCAGCCGCCCAGGGCGGCGGCGACAAGAAGGACGACGACGAGGGAATTGCGGAGTACGGAGTGCCCGCCCTGCGCCTGTCGAAGGGGCGGGTTGCGGAGTGTCGGCGCTTGGGGCGCACGGACGAATCCGCGGGCGCAACAGAGCGGCAACGCGGAGAATGCCGCCCTTCGATCCGTCGTGGGCCTATTCCGCTTGTACATGCTTCCTCCCAACCCGCCTTCGCAGGCGGCCGACGAAAGAACTCAGGATGAACAGAACGAACAGCGTCAGGACGATCACCGGGCCCGGGCTCAGCGTTCCCGCCCCCAGGGCCAGGAAGAACCCCCCCGCCACGCCCGCCACGCTCACCAGGACGCTGAGCGCCACCATCACCGCGATGCGGTCCGTCCAGCAGCGGGCGGTGACCCCCGGGAGGATCAGCAGCGCCCCGGCCAGGATCACCCCCACCGACCGCATCGCCGCCGCCACCGCCAGCGCCAGCAGCACCAGCAGCCCGTAGTACAGCACCCCCGTGCGGAGACCGAACGCGCTCGCCGCCTCCTCGTCGAAGGCGAAGAACACCAGCTCCTTGAACGCCGCCACCGTCAGTACGCACACCAGCAGGGCCAACCCCCACGCCATCCACGCATCGACGGCCGCCAGGGTGAGGATGCGCCCGAAGAGGATGTCGTGGAAGCTCGGGGTGAACCCGATCGCGTCGCGGGTCAGCTCCCCGCTGCGCAGGAGGGCCTGCATCCACGCCGCCCGCAGGTCCATGAGCACCACCCCCCCCGCCATCGCCGTCACCAGGCACACCCCGATCGACACGTCCTCGCTCAGCCGCCCCCGCCGCGCCAAAAACCCGATGGCCACCGCGGCGAGGACGCAGGAGGCGGCGATGACGGCGTCGCGTGCAAGCAGGCCGCGGAACGGGGCGATCGCCACCCCCAGCAGCAACGCCGTCCCCACCCCCGCGAACGCCGCGTGCGAAATGCCCTGCCCGATGAAGCTCATCCGCTTGAGCACCACGAAACTGCTGAGCACCCCGCACAGCACCGCCACCCCCAGGCCCCCCGCGAGGGCGGTGTGGTAGAAGTCGTTGGCCGCAAAACGGGCCCAGACGCTCGCGGCGAGCAGGAGGCTCATGGGCAACCTCCGCCGTCCGGGGGAACAAGGGCAGAAGCGGGTGCCACCCTCAAGCGGGGCTGTCCAGCCGCTTGGGGGTGCGGGATGCCCGGACACCGCCAAGTCGCGAACCGCGTGCGACTTGAGGGTGGCGCCCATCTCGGAGCCTGCTTCGCACGGCTCATGGGGCGCCCTCCGAACCGTGCGAATGGGGCGGGTGCGTGACGAGGCCCGTCAGCTCGCAGCGGAAAACCTCCCCCAGCAGCTCGGGCGTGAGGCGGGAGGGGACGTCGTGGAAGTGCAGGCGGCGGTTGAGGCAGGCGACGCGCTGGCAGTGCGGGAGGACGGCGCGGAGGTCGTGCGAGACGATCACCAGCGTCACCTCGAACTGCGACTGGACCTGGTCGGTCAGCTCGTGGAACGCCCGCAGGCCCGCCTGGTCGATCCCGACGGTCGGCTCGTCCAGCAGCAGCAGCCGCGGGCGCGACACCAGCGCCCGCGCGATCAGCGCCCGCTGCCGCTGCCCCCCCGAGAGCTGCCCCACGCAGCGGCGGCGGAGGCGGGTGAGGTCCAGCGTCTCCAGCACGCTGCGGGCGTAGTCCAGATCCCCGCGCGCGGGCCGCCGGAACAACCCCGTCTTGCCCACCAGCCCCATCCGCACCACCTGCTCCACGCTCACGGGGAAGTCCCACTGGATGGCCGAGTGCTGGGGCACCCAGCTCATCACGTCGCCCCGGCGGCGGGCGGCGTCGGGGGCGTGGCCCGCGATGCGGACCTCGCCCTGATACCCGTGCAGCAGCCCCAGGATGATCCGCAGGAGGGTGGACTTGCCGGCCCCGTTGGGCCCGATGACCGCCAGGGCCGCCCCGCGCTGCAGGTGGAAGCTCACGTCCTCCAACGCCGCCGTACCGTTGGGGTACGCGTACGACAGCCGGTCCACGCAAAGAAGCTCGTCCCCGACATGGTCGGGCCCGACGTACTGCTGCGACGCGCTGTCAACGGGTGACGTCATGGAAGGGTCGATCGGTTACGGTGCGGGCGCGGCCTCGCCCCCCAGCCCGTTCGCCAGCGTCCGCAGGTTGCTCCGCATCAGGGCGACGTAGGTATCATAGCCCTCCACCCCGGGGCTGCCCAGCGGGTCGAGGACGGCGACGGTGGCGCCGGTGCGGCGGGCGAGTTGCTGGAGGAGGTCGGGGGGGAACTGGGGCTCGGCGAAGACGGCCTGGACGTGGTGGCGGTCCAGGAAGGCCGTCACCTCCTCCAGGTGCTGGGGCCCGAAGCCCTCCGCGTCCCCGCCCCGCAGCGTCCGCTGCTCCAGCCCGTAGCGCTGCGCGACGTACGTGAAGGCCGGGTGGAAGGTCACGAACTCCTTGCGCGGGACGCGGGACAGGACGCGGCGGTACTCGGCGTCGAGGGCTTGGAGTTCGGTGAGGTACTGCTGGAGGTTGCGGGCGTAGTCGGCGGCGTGGGCGGGATCGAGGCGGGCGAGTTCGGCGGCGATGGCGCGGGCGAAGGCCTGCATGAACACCGGATCCAGCCACACGTGCGGATCGCCCTCGTGGGCGTGGCCCGCGTGGGCTTCATGGGCGTGGCCCTCATGGTCCTCGTGCGCGTCGTGGGCGTGATCCTCGTGGCCCGGGTGGGCCTCCGCCTCGTGGGCCTCGCCCGTTGCCCGGCCGTCCTCCTGCAGCTCCTCGTAGAGCTGCCGGAACTCCCCGACGCGGGCGAGTTCGAGGACGGCGATTTCGCGGCGGCGGGCGGTGGCGAGGGCGCGGGCGGCCCAGTCGTCCACGCCCGCACCGACCACGAGGGCCAGGTCGGCGGCGAAGAGCTGCTCCATCCGCCGGGGGTCCAGGGAGAACCCGTGCGGCGTCTGGCCGGGGGCGAGGAGCGAGGTGGACTGCACGTGCTCGCCCCCGATGCGCTGGGCGACGTCGGCGAGGGGGAAGAGCGTGGCGACCACCCGGACCTTCCCGTCCGCCCTGCCCTGCGATTCCGCCTCGGAGCAGCCCGCGAGGCAGGCGGCGAGCAGCATCAGTACGATCGTCATCCGCACGGGCATCGGGCACCTCCTTCGGGTAATACATCGTATGCCCGATGGGGACCCGGATGCAAGTTACGGTTCGACGAGGTCGAAGGCCGCGGGCTGGAAGGCCTCGGGGGCGAGCCCGAGGTTGAACCGCACGTCAGTGTAGCGGTAGCGGGACAGCAACTCGTTCTCCCAGCCGATGCCCTCGATCAGGACCGGGACGAGGTACTCCAGATCGATGTACGTCCGCGTGATGTGGGCGGGGTATCCGTCGCGCTGGGGCAGGGTGCGGAGCAGAACCAGGGTTCGCCGGCCCTCGAGTTCGACAACGCCCTCGGACGCCTGCTGGAGTTCCCCGGCGTCGCGGGCGGTGCGGTAGACCTCCAGGAGGTGCTGCAGGCCCCGCTTGAACCCGAAGCGGGTGACGGGGTTGCGGGTCTCGCGGAGGACGTCGGGGGCGGTGGGGTCCTTGGCGACGGTGGGCAGCAGGACGCGGGCGAGCGGGCTGGCGGGGCGGACGAGGATCTTCCCGTCGTAGCGGCCCTCGATGTACAGCAGGCGGTCGCCCAGGGGCGGGTTCTGGACCCACTTCATGCCCACGCTGAAGGGCGTGTCGAGGAACTGCACGTGCATGGCCTGGGGCTTGCCCAGGCGGCCCTGGAGGCGCTCCTGCTTGACGAACGTGCAGGCGTAGTCGCGGTAGGTGGCGTCGTAGTGGCGGAGGCACTGCTCGAGCAGGGCGACGTGATCGGTCGCCGCGAGTTGCTCCAGGGGCGTCTCGGCGGGGGCGGGATCGACGGGGCGGACGGCGGGGGGAAGGGCCGACACCTCCTCGGGCGGAGCACACCCCCCCACCGCCGCCAGCCCCGCCGACGCGAGGACCAGGGCCAGGGGAATCAGGACGGACGACAGACGGCGCTTGCGGATCGCATGGGGCATAGGGGCTCTCGGCTTCCACTCAGGTACGAAGGCGGCAGGACGGTTCGGCACTGCAGACCAGTAGAGCAGGTCGCCCCAACGCGAATCAAGCCGAACACGCCCGGCAGGGGGAAGGGGAATTGCGGATTGCGGACTGCGGGTGCCGTGGGTTGCGAAGCGCAGCGGAGCAACCACGCCCAATCCGCGCGGAAGTTCGCCGCAGCGGGCATGCGCTCCGCCTCCCCTGCTTCCTCCCCCTTATCTGCGTTCATCCGCGTTCATCCCCGCTCCTTTCCGGATCGTGCGCAGACCCATACCTGCGGGGCGTGGGGGAAGGGAACCGTGGTCCGGCGGGTGTTTGGCGCGGGGGGTTCTGGACCTCGTTGTTCTACACATCTCGGCGCTACATCCCGCGCCCTGGTGCCGCGGCCTCCCGATCGTATCCCGCCCCCGTCCGGCTTGTCCGGGCGGAGCGAAGGCTTGTAAGCTACCCCGGCGCCCCCTCTGCCTCTTCCTGCTGTTTCTTCTTCTTCCCGCCCCCGTCCGCTTCATGCGGGCGGAGCGAAGGCCTATAAGCTTCCGGCCCGCCGGGGGGGGAGGGCCTGCCGGTAGCTTATAGGCCTTCGCTCCGCCGGGACAAGCCCGACGGGGGCAAGAAGAAGAAGGAAGAAGCAAGAGAGGGGGCGGGCCCGCTGGTAGCTTACAAGCCTTCGCTCCGCCGGGGCGAGCCCGACGGGGGCGGGTGACGGGGGCGAGAGAGCGAGAGCTTGCCTGCATCGTGAAACCATCACGCGGCGGTGTGCCTGCCGAGATGTGTGGAACAACGAGGTTCTGAACCCCCGCCTAGCCGGGCTCGACCATGTCGAAGTCGGCGGGCTCGAAGTCCCCCCCGGTCAGCCCGACGTTGAACTTCATGTCCCGGTAGACGTAGCGGCAGAGGAACTCGTCGTCGTTCCACCCGTACCCCTCGACCATGATCGGCAGGAGGTACTCGGTGTCGATGTAGATCTTCGTCAGGTGGGCGGGGTAGTCGTGGGCGTTGGGGAGGTAACGATTGAGGACGATGACGGGGCGGCCGCCGACCTCGGCGTACCCGCCGAACTCCTCCCGCAGCTCCCCGCGGGTGCGGGCCTGCTCGTAGACCTCGATGAGGCTCTCGATCGACCGGCGGAAGCCGAACAGGTTGACCGGGCGGAGGGTGCTCTTGAGGACCTCGGGGCTGTCGGGCAGCCGCTTGGCCGTGGGGACGAACATGCGGGCGAGCTTGGCGGCGGGGCGGACGAGCATGTGGTTGTCGTAGCGGCCCTCGACGTACAGCACGCGGTCGCCGATCGGGGGGTTCTCCGTCCAGGCCATGCCCACGCGGAAGGGCTTGTCGGTGAACTGGACAGCGATGGTCTGCTGGTCGCCCACGCGCCCCCCGATCCGCTCCTGCTTCACGAAGGTGCAGGTGTAGTCCTGGAAGCGGCCCTGGTAGCTGTCGAGGCACAGGCGGAGCAGGGCGACGTGGTCGGTGCGGGCGAGCTGGTCGACGGTCTGCCTGACGCCGCCGGAGTTGGCCCCGAGGACGCGGCCCTGCACGACGGTGGCGAATTCCTTGACGGTGCGATTGGCATGGGACTGGGTGACGTGGATCAGCAGCAGCGACGCGAGAAGCGCCCCCACGAGAATGCGAACTCGGCGATTTCTCGACCCGAACAGGCGCTTCAGCATATTCGCAACGTCCTTGGTTCCCGCGGGGGAACGAAAAGGCCCGAATGCGGCGTCCCTGCTGCGATTCGGACGGCGTCACTTCTGTATCGGCACGTTGGGCGCTTGGGCTTAACAGCGAACACCGGGCGAGCCTGGCGGCCGCGACGGGGGGAACCGAAACCCGCGCCCATCGCGGCGGCGTCCTGAGGGAGTATAGGGCAGCCGCCCCGCCGCTCCAAGCCATATTTCCGAGTTTGACAGGCGCCGGGGGGGCCGAAAACGGGTGGGACCCGGTGCGGGGCAGGATCGGCTGCCCGCCCCAGCGCCCCCACCTCGTCAAATCCGGAACCCCAAGTCGGTCGGGCGTGCAAGCGTCGGTGCGGGGCGGAGCGGCTTGCGCGCGGGATGGCGCGTCCCGCGCGCAGACGCCTTCGCTTCGCTACGGCGTCTGCACGCCCTACGAGCTGCACGCCCTACGAACTGCACGCCCTACGAGCTACCCCCGCACCAGCCCCGCCAGCCGCGTGAGGTCGCGCTGGAGCACCTCGGGGTCCGCCAGGTGATCGAACCCCGGCCCCACCCCGCCGTACTCCAGCGCCACGATCCCCGGGCGGGCGAGGCGGCCGCGGCGGATCTCCGCCATCGCCCACTCCACCAGCTCCCAGTCGTGGGCGGCCATCGGGGCGTGGTCGCGCCACTCCCCGTCCGCCCCCCGCTCCGTCCCGCTCACGTGCAGCTCGACGACGCGGTCGAGGGGCAGTTGGCCCAGGTAGTCATGCACCCCCATCCCCAACCACCTCGCCGACACGTCCGCGTGCGCCAGGTCCAGCACCATCCGCGTCCCGCTGCAGAGGATCAGGTCCGCGATGAAGCCCGCCTCCAGCGCCGCCGCCGGGGGCAGGTACGGCGGGGTGGGCGCCCAGATGCCGTTCTCCAGCGCCACGCGCCCGGCCCCGAAGCGGTCGGTGAGGGGGGCGATGTCGCGGAGCATCGACGCCCGCAGGCGTTGCGCGTCGGCGGGCGTGCGGGTTCGCAGGTCCATGCCCGGGTAGTCGTCCTGGCAGGGCATGAGGTGGGCGTTGACCCACTCGGTGTCGGTGGCCTCCAGCAGCTCGGCGGCGCGGTCGAGGACGGCGGCGTCGACGCGCCCGCGCCCCGCGCGCATGCCGAAGTGGACGTACGTCGCGCACCGCGCCCTCGCCGCCTCCAGGTACGCGGGCAGGTCCGGCAGCTTGAACAGGTCCACGGCGATCCGCCCCTCGGCGAGCAGGGCGGCGGCCTGGGGGGAGTAGTTGACGGCCAGCTTCATCGTCCGAGCGTTCCTTCCGGTTCCGGGCGCCCGCCCCGGGCCCACGGCCGCGGCGGGTGCAGGGACCATCCTATCACCTGCCCCCCCCCACGGCCAAGACGCACTGCGGCAGTGAGCGACCGTCTTATGTGGCAGAAGAGGTAACCGTTCACGGAACGGGGCCTTGGCGTGGGTGCCACCCTCAAGCCGCATGCTGTTCGCGGCTTGGGGGTGCTGGCCCCCGGCCGCAGCACCCTCAAGCGGCAAACAGCGCCGCTTGAGGGTGGCACACCGGGAACCGTTCCTGCGCAGGTACGGTCGTGCGCCCTGCGGCAACAATTCCCCGGGTTTCTGTTGACAAGACGAACGATGTGGAGTATTGTAGTGTTGGCGGTTCCTGCCTGCTCCCTCTGTGGGAGCCACGTTCACCGGGTCGGGAGGTGAGGGCACTCGGAACCACGTGCATACAGCCGTTCGCTGTACCGTCTCCACATCGCCGTAGTCCGGCTTTCAGGGTGGGTTCTCTGTTGTCGCCCCGGGTCGAGGGCATCGACTGTACTCATGGTGGGTCCCCGTGCATGGCCGCGACGGTTGACGGTGCGTTGCGCCTCCGCCGTCGCCTTGGCGGTTGGCGTCTGCGCCCATCCGGGCCGGACCGGAACGAAAGGAGCCCCTCGACACAACAGATCCCTGGATCCGCGCGTGGCGGATCCCCCGGACGAAGGCGGTGCGCGCCGCCCGCCCGGGGCCCGTGTCCCTGTCCCCGCACCGCGCCCGGGATGGACTCGCCCTCCCGGACCGCCCCACACGCAAAGGAGAATCCCATGGCAACGCAAGACCCTGGCCCCGCCCCGAGGCCCCATCCCGTTCGCGGATGGGCCGGACCGCCCATCGTGCTGGACCCCCTCGAACCCCGCCTGCTGCTGAGCGTCGTATACCCGGATGTCCAGAGCATCGTCGCCCCGGCGGACAACCCCACACTGCCCGTCGAGATGGACGTCTTCTCCCCGCCCGTCACCGCCCAGACCCCCGACGCCGAGGCCCCCCAGCTCGGGGAGTGGACCCGCACGGCCGCCCCCGACGACGTGCTGGCCATCGCGGGCTACCAGCTCTCGGACTTCCAGTTCAACGACTTCGGCAAGGACACCCGGTTCGTCGCCTACGGGCAGACGGCGGCGGGCAACGGGGTGACGGCCGAGGCGGAGATCCTGCGGCTCGACGGGGACCTGGCGGGGGTGGTCCTCGACAGTTCCCTGCCCACCTGGTCCACGTACATGGTGTGGGCGGGCAACGACGAGGGCTACAGTTACCCCGCCATCGTCAACGCCACCGAGGGCTGGTGGGTCGGGCCCAAGGTCGCCACGCGGGGGGACACGGTGTCGGCCTACGGGCGGAATTTGGCCCACGATAACGGCACGAGCACGTCCTGGGTCTACCTCCAGCCGTCCGCCGGCAGCGGGCAGTGGGTGAGTCCGACGGCGGTGAACCCGTACAAGATCGACTTCACCGTCCCCGCGGGCCTCGTCAACGGCAGCTACGAGGTGTGGGTGCACAATGGCCACGGCGGGGCGTACGGGTGGAGCCAGGCCGGGACGCTCACCGTGGACGACGGGAACCCGTGGACGGCGAACGTGTTCAACGTCCGCACCTACGGGGCGGTGGGCGACGGGGTCACCGACGACCGCGCCGCCATCGTCGCCGCCTACACCGCCGCCCGCAACGCCGGGGACTGGAACACCGTGTACTTCCCCGCGGGGACGTACGCGATCGGCACGAACATCGCCCCGCAGGCGAAGCAGCGCTGGGTGGGCGACGGGATGGGCGCCACGAGCATCGTCTCGCACTCGAGCTGGTCCACGACGGGCAGCTACTCGCTGATCTTCGGGGGCGGCAGCCACACCGAGGTCAAGGACCTCACGCTCCAGGCGAACGCGGGGTACAACTATTCCTACCTCGTCTACCGCCGCGGGCTCACCAACACCCGCTGGACCAACGTCCGCTTCAACGCCCAGAACTACAACGTCATCGACGCCAACAGTTGCACCCGCCTGTTCTTCACCGGGTGCGACCTCGTGGGCAAGCAGACGTTCCTGGGCAGCGCGTCGCAGGTGTTCATCGACGGTACCGACTACTACGCCACCAATGACACGGGCGTCATGTGGTACACGTGGGGCGGGGACGACATCAGCGTCACCAACTCCACCGGGCAGGACTACGACAACTCCGACCCCAGCTCCTCCGCCGGGTGGGGCCAGGGACGCTGGTTCACCGGCAACGGGCTCTGGGGCAGCGGGATCAACACCTACATCGGCAACAACGCCACGTACGACCTCGCCGTCCGCCCCGGCTGCGGGGAGCAGAACACCGGCGAGCAGCTCATGTGGGAGGGCAATAACCACAGTTACCACGGCAGCCCGACGGCGGCCGCCAGCACGACCGTCACCTTCGCCAACGTCGGAGACCTGACCGGGCGATACCTCACGGTCGCCGACGGCAAGGGCGTGGGGCAGTTCCGCCTCATCACGGGGTACGACTCGCTCACCAAGACCCTCACCGTCGCCGAGCCCTTCAACGTCATCCCCGACGCCACCAGCGTCATCCACATCGGGAACGTCAACGCCAACCTCGCCATCTACAACAACTCCCTGGACGGGAAGGACAGCTACGCGACGCAGTCGACGGCGTCGACGGGCATCGAGCCCTTCGGGGGGTGCCTCAACGTGGTGGCGACGAACAACACGCTCAACGATCTGCGGACGGGCATCAGCGCGTGGGCCCTGTCCAACGGCGACCCGGCCGGGTGGCAGCCCTGCTACTGGGGCTACTACGCCGACAACGCCATGACGGACGTGTACCGCGGCATCCACACGACGACGTCCACGATCAGCGGGGCGACGGTCGGGTCGGCGATGCTGGGCAACGTGTTCCGCAACGGGTCGATCACCAACGTCGCCAGCGTCGCCATCGCCCACGGGGCGGGCAGCGCTCCGGCGGATGCGTCGTCGCTGACGATCTTCGACGACATCACGGTGACGAACACGCCCTTCGGGATGAGCAACGGGGGCAAGCTGCTGGACACGCTGCTGTACAACTGCGACTTCAGCCTGGGGACCGCGACGTACGCGGGGTCCAAGGGCATCGAATTCGGCGCCGCCCAGACCCCGGGCCTGCGGTCCAACACATGGACGGGCTTCGAGACGACCTACGCGGGCACGACCCCCGGGGCCATCCTCGAAGCCCCCATCCGCGTGCTGGAGGCGTCGGCGACATCGGGCAACAGCGCCAACGTCACGCTCGTCGTCCGCAACGCGGGCACGAGTTCCCTGAGCTGGTCGGTGAGCGATAACGTCGACTGGCTCACCGCCTCGCCCACCAGCGACGCCGTCGCCGGGGAGAACGACTCCGACACCATCACCCTCACCTGCACCGCCAAGCAGTACCTCGACCCCGGGACCTACCCCGCCGTCGTGACCCTCACCGACGGGACCGCCGTCACGCGCGTGCTGGTGTACTTCACCGTCACGGGCACGAGCGGGCCCGAACCGACGACCGCCGAGGTGGGGCTGTCCGCGACGGACGCGTCCGCCGCCGAGAGCGGGCCCGACACCGGCACGTTCACCTTCACCCGCTCCAACGGGACGGGCGAGCTGCGCGTGCGCTACTCCATCGCCGGGACCGCCATCGACGCCGACTACGACGAGTCCCTCACCGGCTACGTCGTGTTCGCCAACGGGCAGACATCCACGACGCTCACCATCACCCCCAACGACGACACGGCCATCGAACCCTCCGAGACCGTGATCCTGACCATCATCTCCGACCCCGACTACACCCTCGGCGCCCAGTACAGCGGGACGGTGACGATCCTCAACGACGACCTGCCCACCGTCACCCTCGCCGCCACCGACGCCCAGGCCGCCGAGCGCGACGCCAACACCGGGACGTTCACGTTCACCCGCAGCGGCGTGGGCGAACTGACCAACGGCGACCTGACGGTGTACTACACCCTCACCGGCACGGCCGCCACGAGCGACTACCAGGAGACGTTCGGGGGGTCCGTGGTCATCCCCGACGGGCAAACCTCGGTCACGCTCACCGTCACGCCGGTGGACGACTGGATCGCCAACGAGGGCGCCGAGACCGTGGTGCTCACCCTCGCCGCCAACGCCGCCTACGCGCTGGGGACGTCCACGCAGGCCCAGGTCGCCATCGCCGACGACGACTACACCGCCCAGACGTTCGACATCGCGCACGGGCTGTACCTCAACCGCCCCGCCGTGAACGGGACGGTCCCGCAGATCGGGGACGCGAACTGGTGGTACAAGAAGGCCACCTGGGTCGGGGGGAACAAGGGCAACAGCTTCAGCACCAGCGGCAACAGTTTCAGCCTGTTCGGCCTGGGCGCCACCAGCCCCTACGGGTACTACCACAACACGTACCAGCGTCCGCGGGTGGCCAACGGCACGAGCGACGCGGGCGGGTTCGCCGCCACCCTCAGCGGGTCCAGCGAGGGCACGGGCGTGTATGTGACGGCCGAGAACGGCATGATGGCCGGGATCCAGTGGGTGGCCCCGCTGGACTGCGTGGTGGACGTCAGCTTCTCGATGATCGGCCGCAACGCCGCCAGCTCCGACGTCGAGTACCACCTGGGCAAGTGGGATGGGTCCGCGTGGACGAAGCTCGGGACGCCCAGTTGGGTGCTGGTGGACGAGACGTTCACCACCGCCAACCCCGCGAGCCTGTCGGCGTCGAGCGTGTCGCTCAGCGCGGGCGACTCGATCTTCCTGTGCGTCAACTGCCACGATCTGGACGACTACGACGGCAGCCTGGTGTGGGGCGGGATCACCTTCACGCCCACCCCGCGCGTCTACATCACCGCCCCCGACCCCAACGCCGCCGAGGCCGGGCCCGATGCGGGCAGCTTCCAGGTCCACCGCGACGGGACGGCCGGGGACCTGACGGTGTACTACACCGTGGGCGGAACGGCGAGCAGCGGGGACTACAGCGAGACGCTCGGGGGGTCGGTGACGATCCTCGACGGGCAGAGTTCGGCGACGATTTCGATCACCCCGGTGGACGACACGGAGGTGGAGGACGACGAGACGGTCATCCTCACCCTCACCCCCAACGCCGCCTACGCCCTCGCGAGCCCCGACAACGCCACCGTCACCATCGTGAGCGATGACGCCCCGGGGGCCAAGCTCGTCCAGGGCGTGGCCACCAACATCTCCAC
>JAWLCQ010000024.1:0-43322 GCA_041687095.1 Phycisphaerae bacterium
GGGAGAGGGGAGAGGGGAGAGGGGAGAGGGGAGAGGAGGGGGATGCGCGGGTGGGGGGGGGCTCGCAACGGGAACCCTTCTTCCTGGGGGAGCAGATGTCGCGCAGCGACAGATAAGACGGTCTCTGTGTCTGCAACCGAGTCTTCGGGAGGGCAGGCCCGTGCACGCCAGCACACTCCTGGACCCGCAGGGGAGGAATGCCCACGGGGCGCTGTTCCGCCCCGTGGGACGGTCTGAGCGACCGGATCGGTTCGGCCTGCTGCAGGGCCCCGGGCACAGGGACCACTCCAGGCGAATCCACCATGGGTCCGGGTCCCGTCGCGGTATTGGGACCTGCGATGAGCATGGACCGTCCCACGGGACCGCCCCGCTGGGGCTTGTCCCGTGGGCATTGCTTCACAATCCGTCCACGGTAACCGTGCTCGCTTGTGGTGGAATGCCCCCAGGGAATCGCCTCTCGCAAAGGTGGGCATTCCCCGATACAATCGCCCGACGACGCAAGCGAAAGGAGCCTCCCATGTCCGCAACGCGTTCCCTCGTCGCCCTCCTGACCGTTTCCGTGTTCGCTTCCCTGTCCGCCTGCCCCGCCCTCGCGGCCGACAAAGGCCTGGAGGTGCGCCTCAACCAGACCGGCGTGGAGTCGCTTGCCTGGAACGGCATCGACCTGCTCGCCGACGGGGAGTTCAAGGTCACGGGGGCGTTCTTCCGCAAGCCCAACGGGGACGTCTACGCCGCGGATCTCGCCGGCGTGAAGCCCGTCCCGGCGGAGAGCCCGGACCTGTTTCCCAAGACCGCCGTCGAGGGCGACTTCCTGCCCGCCCTCGCGCATGCCTTCCCCTGGGGCCGCGTCGTCGCTCGATACGTGCCCACCGACGAGGCCACCCTCGCCATCGACGTGGGAATCGAACTGGAACGCACCGCCGACGAACTCGTCGGCCTCTACGTCCAGCCGCTCGCCCTCAAGTTCCCCGCCGCCCCCAAGCTCACCAACCGCAGTTGGCTGTTCTACATGAGTTCGACGATGGGGCACAACCTCGGGGCCCCGGGGTTCGTCGGTGCCGCGTGGGACGGGGGGACGATGGCGGTGTGCAACGAGCAGGTGGATCGCCCGCTGGCGGTGGGGTTCGGCCCGCCCGTGAACAACGACAAGGCCGTCCTCCCCGTCCTCGCTTACACCTCCCGCCATCCGGTCGCCAAGGAGAAGTTCCCCTGGATCGACCGGCCCATCCGCCCGGGCGGGCGGGACGCGTGGCGGATCACGCTCCGCTTCGCGCCCCCGCAGGCCAACTACACCGAACTCGTGAAGGACCTGTACGCGCGGTACGGCGAGGCGTACCCCTATGAGCTGAAGTGGCCGGACCGCCGGCCCATCGGCCGCTGCTTCCTGAGTTCCAGCGACCAGGGCTGGAAGACCAACCCGCGCGGGTGGCACCACGGGTTCGGGGCGGGCAAGCTGGACATCTCCACCGACGAGGGCAAGGAGCAGTTCAAGAAGGACCTCCTCGCCTACGCCGACCGCGCCATCAAGGTCGCCCAGGACATGGACGCCCAAGGCGTCATCATTTGGGACCCCGAGGGCCAAGAGCAGCCGCACCAGATCAGCTACCTCGGCGACCCGCGGTCGCTGCCGCCCGAGATGCTCCTGCCCGTGGGGGAGGGTGAGGACGCCAAGCCCGTCGTGGACGTCTTCTTCGGGAAGATCCGCGACGCCAACCTCGCCACGGGCATCTGCATCCGCCCGCAGAGGCCGATGCGGGCGGTGTACGGCGAGAAGGTCGAGCAGATCGGCTGGGTGGACCACCGCGCCCGCGTCGCCAACGTGCTGGGCAAGATCCGCCACGCCAAGAAACGCTGGGGCTGCACGATCTTCTACTTCGACAGCGACATCGAATGGGCGGGCGATCCGGCCCAGATCCCGGGGGCGGAGAAGGGCTACTCCACGACCGTCGACGCCCAACTTCTCAAGGCTGTCATCGACGCCGAGCCCGACGTGCTGGTCCTGCCCGAGTGGGAGGATCTGCGGAGCTACGCCTATAGTGCCCCGTACTCGCAGCTCAATTACAACAAGCTTCCGGCCCCCCCGGACTACGTCCTGGCGACGTACCCGCAGGCGTTCTTCGTCAACAGCGTGGGCATGAAGGAGGGCGAGGAGCACAAGGCGGCCCTGATCGAGGCGGTGAAGCGCGGGGACATCCTCTTCCACACCGGCTGGTACTCGGCACCGGAGAACAAGCTGATCACCGAGATCTACGAGGCGGCGGGGGCGGCGAAGAATGAGTAGCGGGAAGAACGGCAGTCGGCGGCGCTACCTGGTGATCATCGAACTGGCGCAGGACGGCAGCTACAGTGCGTACGTGCCGGACCTGCCCGGCTGCGTCGCTGTCGGTCTGGACACGCCCGACGAAGCGCACGATCTGATCGCCGAGGCGATCGAGTCGCACATCCATGGGCTGCTTGAGGATGGGCTGCCCATCCCCGAGCCCTCGACGCGCGCGGAGTATGTGGAGACACCGGCGGCGTGAAGAGAGGCTCGACATGGCCAAGGGAATGACCCCCGAGGAGCGGAGGCGACGGCGGAAGCGCCGGGAGCGGGCGCGGCGGGGGGTGCGCGAGCGGCTATTCGAGCAGACACGCGAGACGGTAGAGCTGCCGGTCGTCCGCGGGCAGCGGCCGGCGGGGATGATCAAGCTCTCGGACGCGCTTCAGCAGCTCTTTGAGCCGTTGCGGCCCGGGGAAATGTCGCCCGAGGCCTTGCGGTCTTTGGCCACGCTGACGTCGATGGCGTGGAACTTGTCGCTGTTCCCGGAGGAGGAGCAAGCTCAAACACTCAAGACGATGAGCGAGACGCTCGCCCGCTCTGTCCCAGGGGGCGACGTCCATGTCTTCCGCAACATCATCACAAGCCTCGTCGCGCGCAAGCGGGAGCTGTTTCCGGACGACCGCCGTGTCGTCACCGCCACCGAGGTATCCGGCTCAGGCGACACCCTGCGCCTTGATGTCGCCTACGCTCTGTAGGCGTCCCTTGTCAGTTCGTCACGGACGTCGGCGAGGGCGGGCGCGGCGGGCGGCGCTACTATGATCTCGATGGAAGGTGCGATCCATGATCTGGAGCGGCTGCGGGACCGCGCGGGGGTGTTCGAGTCGCGCGCGGAGGCGGGGGGCGTGCTCGCGGAGATGCTCGCGGAGCACCGCGACTCCCCCGCCGTCATCCTCGCCATCCCCGCCGGGGGCGTGCCGGTGGCGGCGGCGGTGGCGGAGGAGTTGCACCTGCCCCTGGACCTCGCCGTCGTCAGCAAGATCACCCTGCCCTGGAACCCCGAGGTGGGCTACGGGGCGGTGGCGTTCGACGGGAGCGTCCTGCTCAACGATGACCTCGTGCCCTACGTCGGGCTCACGCGGGAGGAGATCGACGAGGGGATCCAGCGGACCACCGAGCGCGTCCACCGCCGGGGGCTGCTGCTGCGGGGCGAGCGGCCGCTGCCGGACCTCCGCGGCCGAACGGGGATCCTGGTGGACGACGGGTTGGCGTCGGGGTTCACCATGCGCCTCGCCGTCCGCGCCGTTCAGCGGCTGACCCCCGCCCGCACGCTGGTGGCCGTCCCCACCGCCCACGCCCGGGTCGCGGCCCTGCTCGCCGAAGACGCCGACGAACTCCACGTCGCCAACCTCCGCCACGGAAGCTCCTTCGCCGTCGCCGACGCCTACCGCCACTGGCGCGACGTGCCGGAGGAGGAGGTCGCGCAGATCCTCCGCTCCGTCCGCTGGGCGTAGCCCCCCGCTACTCCTCGTCCTCGGCGGGGGGCGTCTGGAGCGGGGGGGGCTCGGGGAGGACGACGCGGATCGTCGTGCCCTGCCCGGGGGTGGAGCGGAGGGTCACGCGGCCGCCGAGGCGTTCGGTGGCGTGGCGGACGATGGACAGGCCCAGCCCCGTCCCGCGCGCCCCGCCGTTGTCGCCGCTGCGCGACGGGTCCACCTGGAAGAACCGCTCGAAGACCCGGTCCTGCATGGTCGGGGGAATGCCGCACCCCGTGTCGGAGACCGTGATGCACACGCCCTCGGGCACGTGGTCGATGCGGCAGCCCACGTGGCCTCCGGCGGGGGTGAACTTGATGCCGTTGTCCACGAGGTTCTGGGTGATGAGGCGCAGGAGCGTGCGGTCGCAGCGGAAGCGCTGGGTGGGCTTGTTGCTTTCGATGGTGAGGACGACGCCCTTGTCGGCGGCGCGGGGGGCGAAGTGGCCCTCGGTCCACTCGACGAGGTGTTCGAGCGGCAGGTCCTCGAGGCGGAGGCGGTTGCGGGCCTGCTCCACGAGGTGCAGGTCCAGCAGGTCGTTGGTCATGTTCTCCAGGCGGCGGACGTGGCGGTCGAGGATGTCGGCGAACTTCTGGAGGGCCTGCACGTCCCCGGGGTCGATGGCCGTCAGGGAGTCGGCGGCTGCCCGGATGGTGGCCAGGGGCGTGCGGAGTTCGTGGGAGGCGTTGGCGACGAACTCGGCCTTCATCTGCGCGGTGCGGGCGAGGTCGGTGACGTCGCGGACGACGAGGAGGTATCGCAGGCCGCCCGGGCGGCCGGTGGGGATCTCCTGGGAGGCGAGTTCGAGGGTGAGCCGCTTGCCGCCGCGGTCGATCTCGACCTGCTTATGGACGGGGCGGTTGGCGGCGAGGGCGGGCAGGACGTTGGCGACCTCGGCGATGCGGACGACGGACTGCAGGTGCTGCCCGACGGCGGCGGCTTCGGCGGTTCCGGGGGCGAGCATGGCGAGGGCGGCGTGGTTGAGCAGGCGGATGTGGCCTTCGTCATCGAGGGCGAGGACGCCCTCGCTGAGGTTGGCCAGGACGGTCTGGAGGTGCTCGCGCTGGGAGGCGATGGTCTCGATCTGCTCGGCGATGCTGGAGCGCATGTCGTTGAGGGCCTGGGCGAGGTCCTGGACCTCCCGGGACCCGCGCATGGACAGGCGGGTGGAGAGGTCCCCGGCGGCGAGGCGGCGGGCGGCGTGGGAGATCTGGCGGAGGGGGACGGACCAGACCCAACTGACGAGCAGGGCGAGCAGGGCGTCGGCCGCCAGGGCCGCCAGGCCCGCCCACAGCAGTGCCCGCCAAATGAACCCGCCCCCGGCGACGAGGGACTGGATGGGCAGGGCGAGGCGGACGGCGGCGAGGACGGGGGGCTGGGGGTCGGGGGGCGAGTCGGGGGCGGAGGGAGCGATGGGCAGGGCGGCGTAGCGGAAGCGGACGTTGAGGGTCTCGCTGAGGCGGGCGTGGGCGCCCGAGTGGCCGGTGAGGGCGGCGAGGATCTCGGGGCGGGTGGGGGTGCGGTGCAGCGCCATCTTGGCCGGATCGGCCTGGGAGTCGGCGAGGACCTGTCCGTCGGGGGCGATGAGGGTGATCCGCCCGGGGATCTGCCGGGCGAGGCCCACGGTGCGCACCTGCAGGTCGGGGGGCGGTCCGGCGGGCGACCAGAGGGTCTCGTAGTACGCCCGTAGCGTGGACAGCAGGTGCTCCTGCTGCGCCACCTGCCTTCGCTGGTAGTGGATGTCGAGGTAGGTGTACGACACCGCCAGCCCGAGGGTGATGATCAGGCCCACGAGCAGCAGGTTGCCGACGTACAGGCGGAGAAAGAAGCTACGGCGTTTCATGGCCTTCCAGCGCGAGGCGGTATCCGACCCCGCGAACGGTTTGGATGTACTTGCGGGCATCGGAGAGCTTGCGGCGGAGGGCGGTCATGTGCACGTCGATCGTGCGGTCGGTGACCACGGCGTTCATGCCCATGGCGCGGTCGATGAGCTGGTTGCGGGTCAGCACCCGCCCCCGCCCCGCCACCAGCGCCACCAGCAGGCGGAACTCCGTGAGCGTCAGGGGTACGGGCGCCCCGTCCACCTCCACGCTGTGGGTGTCCTGGTTGATGCGGATCGTCCCGGCCGACAGCACGTTCTGCGCCTCGGCCCCGGGGGCGTCGCTGCGGCGGAGCACGGCGGCGATGCGGGCGACGAGCACCGACATGCTGAAGGGCTTGGTCACATAGTCGTCCGCCCCCAGGTGCAGCCCGACGACGACGTCGCTCTCCTCCCCCCTCGCCGTCAGCAGGATGACGGGCACGCTCGCCGTCTGCGGGTTGGCCCGCACCTCGCGGAGGACCTCGGTGCCCGCAAGGCCGGGGAGCATGATGTCCAGCAGGACCAGCTCGGGGGGCGAGCAGCGGACGCGCTCCAGGCCCTCCCGGCCATCATGGGCGAGTTCGACCTCGTAATGCTCGCGCCGCAGCCGCATGGCGATGAGTTCCGCCATGTCGCGCTCGTCTTCGACGATGAGGATCCGCGTTTTGGCCATGACTAGCTTGTACCGCAATGTATGGGGGTTGCTCAAGACAGGTTTTGCAGGGATAGCGCAAACTTGTCCCCGCCTTAGCGCGATCTTCACGGGCGGAATTAACACGACCTTAATCCCTCCTTTACACAAAGTTGGTCCTCTGGCGGTACCTCATGGGTGTGGGTTTCGGGACGTGCCCGAACCTTAACGCTCCGGTAGCGAGCGGCGAGACACCAGCGAAGGAGAATTGGAATGTTGCGAACCTGGATCATGGCCCTGGCGGTGAGCGCGATCGTGCTCACCGGGACCGGAATGGCGACCGCCCAGGAGGGCGGGCCCAAGCTGCAGATCGAGGGCTCCACGACCGTCGGGCCCATCGCCGACGCGTTCGCCGAGTACTTCATGAACTCCCACCCCGAGTACAAGGGCCAGGCCAACATCACCGTCAAGAAGACCGGCAGCGGGGACGGGGCGGCCGCCCTCATCGACGACCGCTGCGACGTCGCCTGCATGAGCCGCTTCATGAAGGACAAGGAGTTCAAGACCGCCGTCGACAAGGGCATCATGCCCGTCGCCCACACCGTCGCCATGGACGGGGTCTGCGTCGTCGTGCATCCCTCCAACCCGGTCAAGGCCCTGACCATCGACCAGGTCCGCGACATCTACGCCGGCAAGATCACCAACTGGAAGGACCTCGGGGGGGCGGATCAGAAGATCGTCGCCATCAGCCGCGACACCTCCTCGGGCACCTACGAGACGTTCCACGAGAAGGTCATGGGCAAGGACGCGAAGATGGCCGAGGCCGTCGAGTACGTGAACTCCAACGCCCAGGGGCACGCCCGCGTCAAGAGCACCGCCGGGGCGGTCGGGTACGTCGGGCTGGGCTTCCTGAACGACGAGGTCCGCGCCCTGGACATCAACGGGATCACCCCGTCGGGGCGGACGATCGCCTCGGGCAAGTACCCCATCGCCCGCCCGCTGTTCCTGTTCACCCGCGGATACCCCGAACTGGGCTCGCTGGTCCACGCGTTCACGACGTTCTACCTGACCGAGGAAGGCCAGGAGATCGTCCGGGCCAAGGGCTTCGTCCCGGTGACCAACTACTAACCGTCGCCCTTCGCCATTGAGCTTCATCCCGCCGTGGCCTGCGGAGCCCTGTGAGGAGCGGGCAACCGCGGCCGCCAACCCGCCGGATCGCCCGCGTTGCTTCGCAGGCCACGGCACGGGACGAGACGAGGACAGACCCGGGATCGGGTGGGCGCACCCGCCCGGTCGGAGATGCAAGACCGAGTGACCACAACACTGCACCAACCTCCACAGTCCCAGGGAGCGGCCGCCGAGTTCGATCGGCCGCTGCTCCTGACCGTCGAGCAGGACCTCCTGGGCGTCCTGCTCAAGCACGCGGGGATGGGCGTGCTGCTGCTGGTGACGCTGACGAGCGTCGTGGCGGTGGGCCTGATCTTCGTCTTCATCGTGGGGCAGGCCTACCCCTTCTTCGCCGAGCGCGGGCTGCTGGAGCTGTTCTCGGGCAAGGCATGGCGCCCGACGGACGCCACGCCGGAGTTCCAGGCGGGGGCGATGTTCTACGGCACGGCGGCGGTGACGGCGGGGGCGATGCTCATTGCCGTGCCCCTGGGGTTGCTGGCGGCGGTGTTTCTGAGCGACGTCGCCTCGTTCCGCCTGCGGCAGTGCATCAAGCCCGTCATCGAGATGCTGGCGGCGATCCCGTCGGTGGCGTACGGCTTTTTCGCAGTGGTGGTCGTCGCCCCGTGGATGCAGCAGACGCTGGGCTTCGACACGGGGACCAACGGGCTCAACGCATCGGTCGTCCTGGCGGTGATGGCCCTGCCGACGATCGTCTCCATCGCCGAGGATGCGCTGTCGGCGATCGGGCGGGACCTGCGGGAGGCGGGGTACGCCATGGGCGCCACCCGGGCGGAGATGCTCCTGAAGGTCGTGATTCCCGCGGCCGGCAGCGGGATCGTGGCGGCCGTCGTGCTGGGGATCATGCGGGCCGTCGGGGAGACGATGCTGCTGTGGATGGCGTCGGGGAACGCGGTGCAGGTGCCCGCGCCCTGGTGGGACCTGAGCCAGTCCGTGCGGGCGCTGACGGCGACGATCGCGGCGGAGATGGGTGAGGCGGAGGAGGGGGGCATCCACCGCCACGCCCTGTTCGCCCTTGGGGCGGCCCTGCTCCTCATCACCTTCGCCCTGAACCTCGTCAGCGAGTACTTCCTCGCCCGCTCCCGCCGCGCCCGAGGAGGCAGCAAGTGAGACGCCTCCTGCGAAGCATGGTGGACAAGCTCTTCACCAGCCTGTCGCTGGGGGCGGTGCTGCTGATGGCGGCGGCGCTGCTGATCCTTCTGGGCCCGGTGTTCCTCCGCGGGTCCCGTGCCGTCGTCTTCCACGCCACCGTCGAGTACCGTCGCATGCTCCTGGGCGAGTTCCACCGCGGGGACGTGAACGAAATCGCCCGCGAGTACGCCCTCGCCGTCGAGGCCCGCCGCCCCGTCTACGAGATCCTCGACCGCTTCGCCCGCGGGATCGACACCTCCTACCAGGCCGACCAGGTCAAGACCGTCTACCGCGCATTCCGCGAGCAGATGAGCAACCGCGTCGAGAGCGGCGCCCTCCCCGCCGCAGACGCCCGCGAGCTACAGTCCCAGGTCCGCCGCCTCCGCGACGCCCTCCTCGGCGCCTACGCCGCCACCAACAAGGCCGAGGCCCTCGTCCTCCTCGACGACGTCCTCGCCGCACGCTCCGTCCCCGCCCTCCGCGACAGCGTGGCCAACCAACTCTTCACCCTCGCCGACGACTACCGCCAGGTGCTCGACGACGTGGACCTCGCCCGCCGCGCCGACCACCTCGCCAACTTCCAGGAGGTCCGCGACATCCTCAAGGAGCTGCTCGGCCCCCGCCCCGGCCGGGCCGAGGCCGAACTCGCCGAATTCCGCTACGGGGCGACCCGCTGGGACCGCGCCGAGGTCCTCCTCGACCGCCTCCTGTACGACGACGCCTGGGTCCCCGTTCCCGGGCAGGCGACGCTCGTCCAGAAGCGCATCCCCCGCGCCGAACTCTTCGAGGGCACGGCCATGGCGAAGCTCTTCCCCCTCGTCGAGGAGAACCTCCCAGCCATGCTCCGCCCGGAGTTCACGATCTACTGGCGGTACTTCATCGACCCCGCGACCCCGGGGAACCTGTACGGGGGCGTGGGCAAGGAGGTCCTGGGGACGCTCTTGCTGGCGGGGCTGGCGATGCTCTTCGCCGTGCCCGTGGGGCTCATCACCGCCGCCTTCCTGGTCGAATGCACCCGCGACAGCCTCGTCATCCGGGTCATCCGCACGTGCATCAACACCCTCGCGGGCGTCCCGAGCATCGTGTTCGGCCTGTTCGGGCTGGCCTTCTTCGTGATGTGGTTCCTCCCCAGGTTCGGACTCCAGCGGCAGTCGAGCATCCTGGCGGGGGGGTTGACGCTGGGCCTGCTGGTCCTGCCCATCATGATCCGCACCAGCGAGGAGGCCATCAAGTCCGTCCCCCGCACGTACAAGGAGGCCTCGCTGGCGCTGGGGGCGGGGGGGCTGCGGACGTTCCTGCAGGTCACCCTGCCCGCCGCCCTGCCCGGGGTGCTGACGGGGTGCATCCTGAGCCTGTCCCGCGCGGCGGGGGAGACGGCCCCGATCCTGTTCACCGCCGCTGTGGCCTTTGGCGACTGGCCCTCGGGCCTGGGGTCCGGGACGCAGGCCCTGCCCTACAGCGGCTTTATGTATGCCACGGCCGACTACCTGTCCATGAAGGCCCCGCACAACCAGTACGGCATGATCATGACGTTGATCCTGCTGGTGCTGGTACTGAACGTGGCGGCGATCGTGCTCCGCTCGCGCGTGGCGAGGAAGCTCCGCGGCCAGTAGAACCCGCAAGAAAGCCTGTAGAATTCTAACCATGAGTGCCGACGCAACCACGGAAGCCAAAGCCGCCGCCTTTCCCGACGGGATGCGGTCTGCCCTCCCCGAGGCGGGGAAGAACGCGGAGCCCGCGGGCAAGCGGCCGCCGGCGGACCCCAAGGGGTCCGGGGACGCCAAGGGCGTCGAGTGCCGCTGTGCCATCATTCGCGCGCAGGACTTCTGCTTGTACTACGGCAGCAAGGCCGGCGTGAAGAACATCACGATGGAGATCGAGCAGTGTGCGGTGACGGCCATCATCGGACCGAGCGGTTGCGGGAAGAGCACCTTTCTCCGCAGCATCAACCGCATGAACGACCTGGTGCCCGCCGCGCGGGCGACGGGCCTGCTGGAGGTCAACGGGACCAGCGTCTACGACCGCCGGGTCAACCTCGTCAACCTGCGGCAGCAGGTGGGCATGGTGTTCCAGAAGCCCAACCCCTTCCCCAAGACCATCTACGACAACATCGCCTTCGGGCCGCGCCTGCGGGGCCTGCGGCAGCGGGCGCGCCTCGACGAGCGGGTCGAGGAGTGCCTGCGGGCGGCGGCGCTGTGGGACGAGGTCAAGGACGACCTGAAGAAGTCCGCCCTGGCGCTGTCGGGCGGGCAGCAGCAGCGCCTGTGCATTGCCCGGGCGCTGGCCACGCGGCCGAAGGTGCTGCTGATGGACGAGCCCTGCAGCGCCCTGGACCCCATCGCCACGGCGCGGATCGAGGACCTGATCCAGCAGCTCAAGGGCACGTACACCATCGTGATCGTGACGCACAACATGCAGCAGGCCGCCCGCGTGAGCGACTACACGGCGTTCTTCTGCATGGGCGACCTGGTGGAGTACGGCCTGACGCGGGAGCTGTTCACTCGCCCGCAGAAGCGCCAGACCGAGGACTACGTCACCGGGCGCTTCGGGTAGCCGCCCCCGCCCCCCGAGTCCTCCCCAAGACTTTTCGGAGTTAAGAACGACATGTCGGAACTGCAGAACCGTCTGGACAAGTTGGCCTTGCGGGTGGACCGCATGGGGATGCGGGTCGAGCAGGCCATCATCGACGCCATCCGCGCCGTGGAGGCCCGCGACGTCGACGCCGGCCGAGCCGTCCGCGACGGGGACACCGCGATCGACCGCGAGGAGGTCGAGATCGAGCAGGAGTGCATCCGCCTGCTGGCGCTGTACCAGCCGGCGGCGGTGGACCTGCGGACGATCTGCACGATCATCAAGGTCAACAACGACCTGGAGCGGATCGCGGACCTGGCGGCGTCGATCGGGAAGAAGGTCAAGCACGTGGTGAACCTGGGGCTGGACCCCAGTCGGTTCCCGCAGTTCAACCAGCTCATCCAGGACACCCTCGACGTCCTGGGGCGGGCGGTCCGCATGATCGCCGCCCAGGACGCCGAAACCGCCCGTCGGCTGATCGAGGGCGATAAGAAGGTGGACCAGGTCTATAAGGAATTCGTGCAACTCGTGCTGGAAGCCGAGGGCCGCCGCCCCCAAGGCGCCGAGGCCGCCCTGACGATGATCAACCTCGCCAAGGCGCTCGAGCGGACGTGCGACCTGTGCACGAACATCGCCGAGGACATCGTCTTCCTGCGGACCGGTGACATCATCCGCCACGCCGGGGCCTTCGAGCCCCCCCAGGCCTGACGCGGGCGGTTGGCCCTGCGCGGTCCCCGCGGGGCTCGCGGGAAGAGAGTAGCGAAAGGGTCTGAATTGCCGAGAAGGAAGTAACTTCGTCGTCGGTGGGCGGGAGGCTCACCGACGCGGGGGCCGGTCGTTTGTCCAGGCGGCCGGCGCCTGTGCGGCGGAGTGGGTCGCGGATGGTCCCGGTTGTGCGGGCCTCCATTCATGGTTGCGGCCCTCCGGGGCGCCGATGTTCGGCCTCCGGCGCGGGGCCGCGGGTCTAGGCAAAGGAAAGGAATGGGAATGTACGGACACACGAAGTGGGCGGCAGGCCTCATCCTGCTATGTCTCACCGCCGGGGCAGTGGCCGCCGAGGACGCCGCCGCCCTCGAGCAGCGCGTCAGGGAACTGGAGGCCAAGGTCTCCCAGCTCCAGGACAACAGTGCCGAGTTGCAGAAGGCCCAGATCGCCCAGATTCTCGAAGAGATCAAGGCCGACGGGCAGGCGGGCGGGAACGTCTTCAAGCTGTACTGGAAGGACGGCGTGAAGGCCGAGACGGCCGATGGGCTCATCAAGATGAGCATCGGCGGGCGCGCGATGCTCGACTGGACCTGGGTGAACGACAGCGGCATCGAGCAGTATGTCGGTAGCCTTCAGGACCGCACGGAAGTCCGCCGCGCTCGCCTCCACTGGGATCTCAAATATGCGGACGTCCTGGCGTTCAAATGGGAATTCGACTTCGCGGGGGGCACGGCCACGGTGACGGACACGTACCTCGAACTGCTGAACCTCGGGGGCGTGGGGAACCTTCGGGCGGGTCACTTCAAGGAGCCGATGGGCCTGGAGCAACTCACCAGCAGCCGCAACATCAGCCTGATCGAGCGTTCCTCCCCCACCGAGGCGTTCACCCCCGGCCGCAACATGGGCGTCATGTTCCACGGGGCCGCCCTAGGCGAGAAGCGCAAGGAGCGGATGACCTATGCCGTCGGCGCGTTCCGCAACACCGATAACAACGGGAACATCCAGCGGGACGAGGGATACGCCGTGACCGGCCGCGTAACCGGCCTGCCCATCTATGAGGACGGCGGCAAGCAGTTGGTTCATGTCGGGGCAGGGTACAGCTACCGAGACTCGGAGCGGGTGCAATTCCGCGCGTATCCCGAGGCCCGCCCCAGGCGATTCGTTGACACCGGGGCGTTCGAGGCCGATCACACCCACCTGTTCAACGTCGAACTCGCCGGGCAACTGGGGTCCTTTCACGCACAGAGCGAACTGTTTGCCGCCCACATCGACCCGGCCGCCGCGGCGGATGGGTTCTGCCTGTGGGGGTGGTATTTCCAGGCGGGGTACTTCCTGACCGGCGAGCATCGGCCTTACCGCACCGACAGCGGCACCTGGGACCGCGTCAAGCCCCTCAAGAACTACGGGCAGGATGGCGGATGGGGCGCCTGGGAGATCGTTGGCCGCGTCAGCTACCTCGACCTGGAGCACGATGCGGTCGTCGGTGCCGCCGCGCGCAGTCAGCTCAATGGAACCGTCGGTGTTAACTGGTATCTGAATCCCAACGTCCGCCTGATGGCGAACTACGTCCGCGCGTGCGTGGACGGACAGGGATGGACCGAGGGGGCCGACATCTTCGTCACCCGCGTCCAGTTCGACTGGTAAGCGACCGACATCGACCACTCCCGGCGGACCCGCGGGCCCGGCCGTCCGACACGTTCGGGCGACCGCCCCCGGGTCCGCCGGTTTTCTTGCGCCCAGCGGCTGCGGCGGACCCAAAGCGATCCGAGGCGCTTCCGGGTTGACTCCCGTTCGCCGTCCGGGCACCATGCGGCGATGCAGAACCTCCTGATCGACACCTTCGTTACCGCCCGCACGCCCCGCCACCTCGGGGTCAACATCGAGATCCAGGACGCCGCCGACCAGACCAACCTGTGGGACTGGCTGGCGCATTCCAACGCCACCGCCCTCCGCGAGTTCCACCCCGAACGAACCCTCCGCCGCGCCCCCGCCGCTGCCACCGATTGGGCGGGTGTGACGACCCGCGACGCCTTCGACGCCTGGCGGGAAGGGGTGCGGAGTGATCCCCAGGGGGCGGTGCGGTGGGACGACTACCTCTTCGCCGAGCCCGTCCCCTGGCTCGGCGTGCCGGATGACATCGTCCGCAAGGCCCGGGAACTCTCCGCCGACCCCCTCCTCTCCATGGGCTGGGCGCCCGACCAGTATCCCGTGTCCCTCGTCGCCAACGACCGCCAGGGACCGCCCACGGATGCGGACATCCACTGGCCTGGGGCGTGCTGCGCGTACGAGTACTACTTCGCCATGATCTGGCGGTACGCGTCGCGGTGCGGGGTGCGGTACTTCATGCTCCACAACGAGCCCGAGTACCACGCCCACCGCTTCCACATGCCCCCCGACCTCGCCGCCAAGGACTACGCCCAGCGGACGAGCGACGACTGGCGGATCGCCGCCGAGGTCACCGCCCGGCAGGTGGGCGTGATGAGCCGCCTCGCCCGCCTGGCGATGGAGGACGTCCGCACCCTCCTCCCCGACCCCGCCCTCGCCGCCTCCCTCGTCCTCTCCGCCGTGGCGGCCCATTGGCAGTGGGAGCGGTACTGGCAGTACGCGCACGAGTACGTCGATACCTGCGACTTCCACCACTACGGCTGCGACGAGAGCACCTTCCGCCGCGAGTACGCCCGCGCGGCGATGCGGGCGGGGGAGCGGGGCAAGCGGACGGCGGTCACCGAGTTCAACCGCCTCGGGGGCCCCATCCGCGCGGGCGACATGCTGCACTGCATGGGGCCCGCCCTCGACGTGGGGGGGCTGCTGATGACCGCGCTGGAGCTTGCGGGGGCGGGCGCGGACGACCCGCCCTGCGAGGCCGCAACGTTCTACCACTTCCGCTTCCCCGCCACGCACCGCAACTTCAAGTGCCTGGCGTACGGGGACATGAACTGTGTGGACTGGACGGGCACGGACATCCCGCTGGTGAAGCGGGGCGAGGAGTGGTATCCGACGTTCGAGGAACTGCAGGTCCGCTTCGCCACCCCCGCCTACGCCATGTTCCGCATGCTCGCCCGCTGCGCCCCCGGGGGGCGGGGCGAGACCGCCAGCCACGACGTCCTCCGCGTCGCCCCGGGCCCGTTCACCAACCCGCAGACGCAGCGCGTGGATCTCCGCTTCCAGGCCATCCGCGCCGGAACCGACCTGTTCGTCAACCTCCTCAACCCGCACGACGCGCCCAGCGACGAGCTGGAGATCGATGTCTCGCGCCTGGCCGGCGCCTGCTTGGAAGGGCGGTGGTGCGGTTCACCGCAGAGAGCGCAGAGGCAAGAGGAATCCGAGCACGATCCCATAGCGTCCTCCGCGGACTCTGCGTTCTCCGCGGTGAAGGGGGGCTCCGGAACCGCTGCCGCCCGTCCCGATGGTGGGGGGGCGGTGGCGTTCCGAACCGCCGTCATCCGCGAGGCCTCGCTGGAGCGCCGCGACGACGTGGTCGCCCAGCACGACCTGTCCGATGGTGAGACGGTCGTGACGCTCACGCTCCCCCCGCAGTCGCTCACGCAGATCCGCTTCACACCGCTCCCCCTTGCCCGGGTGAGTTCGCTCCGCCTGGAGGAGCGGACCACCACGCCCGGGGGCGTGGGCGAGGGGCTGGGCCTGTGGCAGACGACGCTCCTGCGGGCGATCGGGACGATCGACGGAACCGAGCACGACCTGACGGAGGTCAGCGCCCGCTTCGTCAGCGAGCGCAGTGAGGTCGTCCGCGCGCATCCCGGGGGGCTGGTCCAGCGAATGCGACAGAGCGAGCGCCCGGTGGCCGTCCACGTGGAGACGCCTGCGGGCGTGCGGTCGGAGGCGGTCGCGTTCTGATGTGACGTTACCGCTGGTAGGGCCTAGACTTAGTGTAGAGCCGATTGGGATGGAGCTTCATGAAGCCGTAAAGGTGAAGCCCTCATGACCGCAGTCACCGGGCCATTCTCTTTGGAAAGGGTCGTCAGCGCCCTGGAGAAAGTGCGCCAACGTCTTCTTCGGGCCGCCGCCACCCTTCGGTCCGCCAACGTTCCCTACGCCGTGGCCGGCGGCAATGCCGTGGCCCTCTGGGTCTCCCGCGTTGATGAAGCCGCCGTGCGCAATACGCAGGACGTGGACTTGCTGCTCCGCCGCGCCGACTTCGCCGCCGCCAAGGCCGCCTTCAAATCCGCGGGATTCGTCCACCAACATCTCGCCGGAGTGGATGTCTTCCTCGACGGACCCGCCGCCAAACCGCGCGAGAGCGTCCACATCGTCTTCGCCAACGAAAAGGTCCGCCCGCAGGAGCCCCTACCCAACCCCGACGTCAGCGAGTCCGAGGACGTGGGTTTGTTCCGCGTGATCGCTCTGGATGCGCTGGTGCGGATCAAACTCACAGCGTTTCGCGACAAGGACCGCACCCACCTCCGCGACCTGATCGAGGTCGGCCTGATCGACGCGGCGTGGCTTGCCAAACTGCCTCCCGTTCTCGCCCAGCGTCTCCGCGAACTGCTGGACACGCCGGGAGGATGACCGGGCGGGGGTCTTCACCACTCCGGTGGAAGCCAACTGAGGAACCGTCCCAGGCGGGACTTGCACTCGTGAAATCTCAGTCGGCTGTTCCGAAGCTGCTCGTGAATGATGTCGTTCCTGTACTCCCGCACGTCGTCCACAGACCGACGGTGGGCCAGATCGATGCTACGGTGTGCTGTAACGAGGGCGATCAGAGTGCTTGCACGCGGTCTCGTGGACTTTCCAAGGCCCTGCTGCCAATAATCCACAAGAGTGCCCTCGAATTCTGAGAACAGCCGAATCACATACGTAATCTCAAGATTTCGCGCACAGCGATGCAACTCGCCATGGCTCAGCCCCTTTGCCGCTCCAGCGGCGATGACGGCAGAGTCGGACTGGAGCGAGCGCAACGTCTGCGCCAGCGAGAACTTTGCGGCTTCGTGCTCGTCGCGGACTCGCTTGAGAAGATCATATGCTTCTGCCCGCAGCATGATCAGGCGACGAGATCCCGTGCGAGTTGGATGAAGTTCTTCGGTTCCCAGGAGATGCGCAGCGGCACATTGGAGTCCGTGATGATCTCCCAGTCATCTCCCCGGCCGACCAGTTTGACTCGGTTGAGCGTGGGAAATGCCTCCAAATCCACGCGTCCCTCCGCCCCGACGATGCAAAGGCCGATGGGCTGTACCTGGAGTTCCCCGTCCGGAAGCCCGATGGCAAGGACTGGCACCTCGTATGTCCCGAGAAGAGGTTCCGTGATCTCCTTCCGATCGCGGCGTACCGTCCAACCCTCCTTCTGCGCCCAGTCGGAGATCTCATCCACCAGATGCGCAACGCGCTCTACCCATTGATCCCGACGTTGCTTCCGGTACTGTAGGTCCTGTTCCGCTGCCATGAGTGCTCTCCTTGCTCATATCCTACCGCCAGACAGCAGTGTCCGCAGCGCCGAACCTCCGTCCCCCTTCGGCATTCCTCCCCGCACAGGTCCGATCCCCTACACCCCCGCTATCGCTCGGACCCCGCGAAGCCCAGGTACTCGTCGAGCCACTCGTCGGTCTTGAGGACCTGTTTGCGCTGGGTGAGGGCGAGGCGTTCGGCGCGCTGCTGGGCGCGGCGGAAGAGGCGGGCGTGGCGGTTGGCGATCTCGCGCCCCTCCGCCCCGACACGGCGGCGGAGCATGGCCGAGCGGTGCGGGGCGTGGCGGCCGACGAGTTCGTCGTCCAGCGAGACGTACGCCTGCGCGCTGCCCGGATCGCCCTGTCGCGCGCAGCGCCCGAAGAGCTGGCGGTCGATCCGCCCCGCGTCGTGCCGCTCCGAGGTGATCACGTGCAGGCCCCCGAGGTCGGCGACCCCGCGGCCGAGCTTGATGTCCGTCCCGCGCCCGGCCATGTTCGTGGCGACGGTGATGCGCCCGGGCTGACCGGCGGCGGCGACGATTTGGGCTTCTTCGGCGTGGCGGACGGCGTTGAGGACCTGATGCTCCAGGTTGCGGGCGGTGAGCATCTCGCTCAGGTGCTCGCTGATGCGGACGGAGCGGGTCCCGATGAGGACGGGGCGGCCGGTCTGGTGCATCCGCTCGACGTCGGCGACGAGGGCGTCCCACTTCGCCTGCTCGGTGGAGAAGACGCGTTCGGGCAGCATCCGGCGGATGCAGGGGCGGTTGGTGGGGATGACCACGATGGGCAGGTGGTAGATCTGCCAGAACTCCCGCCACGCCTCGGCGGCCGTGCCGGTCATGCCCGAGAGCTTGCGGTACCCGCGGAAGAACCGCTGGAAGCTGATGCGGGCGTAGGTGTCCTTGGGCGGGTTGACCTCGAGCTTCTCCTTGGCCTCGACGGCCTGGTGGAGCCCGTCGCGCCAGGTGCGGTCGGGCATGAGGCGGCCGGTGAACTCGTCGACGATGACGACCTTGCCCTCCTGGATGACGTACTGCTTGTCGAGGAGGAAGAAGTGCTTGGCGGTCAGCGCCTGGGTGATGAACTCCTCCCGCCTCCGCGCCCCGAGCCAGAGGCCCCCGAGGGGCTCGGCGAGTTCTTCGAGGCGGCGTTTGCCGGCGGGGGTGAGTTCGACCTCGCGGTAGCGGTGGTTGATCGTGAAGTCTTTGCCCGCTTCCAGGGGCAGGGTGAGGTCGGCGGCGTGGCGGAAGGTGTCGACCTGCTCATCGTTGGGCGCGTCGCCGGAGATGATGAGGGGGGTGACGGCCTCGTCGATGAGGATGGAGTCGGCCTCGTCGATGATCGCGTAGCTCAGGCCGCGTTGGACCAGCCGGTCGGTCCCCGAGCCCATCCCGTCGGTGATGTGGGCGAGCAGGACGCTGGGCAGATCGCGGGTGCGGCCCATGGCGAGGGAGTCGCGGAGGAAGTCGGCGGTGACCTCCTTGTTGGTGAGGTAGGTGACGTCCTCGAGGTAGGCCTGGCGGCGGGCGTCGGGGGGCATGTCCTGCTGGACGGCGGCGACGGTGAGCCCGCAGAAGCGGTACAGGTCGCCCATGGTTTCGGCGTCGCGGGCGGCGAGGTAGTCGTTGGTGGTGATGACGTGGCACCCGTCGCCGCGCCATCCCGCCACGGTGGCGGGGAGGGTGGCGGTGAGGGTTTTGCCCTCGCCCGTCGCCATTTCGACGATGGACCCGTCGTAGAGGGCGAGGGCCCCGGCGATTTGGACGAGGAAGGGCTTCATGCCCAGGGTGCGGAGGGCGGCTTCGCGGATGAGGGCGAAGGCGCGGTGGACGTCGGCGGGCGTTTCGCGGTGGCGGCGGAAGACGGCGCGGAAGGACTCGGCCTGCTCGCGGAGGCGGGCGTCGGAGAGGGTCTTGAACTCCTCCTCCAGGGACAGGACGAGGGCGGCGCGGCGGAGGTAGAGCGTCCGCCGGGGCCGCAACGACCCGATGGCGCCGCCGGCGGCGTCCCACAGGGCGTCGAGGCCCGAGGGCAGCGGCTTGCTCAGCCGCCGCTGCCCGAGCATACGCCAGATCTTGCTCGGGATGAACGAGGGGTCCGTCCCGACGGTGGTGGCGGTCTGGAGGGTGACGTTCTCGCTCATATCTTGAAACGCTGCTGCACGAGCTGGAGGATCTGATGGTACCACTGCACCGCGAGGGGCTTCGCCGACAGTGACAGGCGGACGACGACCCGCTGCCCGCTGAGAAGGCGGACCCCGGTGTCGGGGTCGGGGGTAATGCGGACCTCGAAGAACGGTTCGGCGGCGGCGCGGCCCTGCTGGTCCTGGGGATCCGTCTGCACGGACCCGCCCACCGCGTACCCCAGCGCCGCCGAGGGCAGTTGGAGCGTTCCCGCGCGGGCGATGGGCAACTCCACCGTCCCCTCGAGCCGCAGGTCCGGGCGCCCGTGGAGGCGGATCTCGACCCGTCGCAGGTCCTCGCGGCCGCTGCCCTCGAGTTCCTTGATCAGCACGTCGGCGACGGGTTGTTCGGCGACGGCGCGGATGAGGACGCGGTCGAGGCTGGCGATCAGGCCGACCTTCTCGCCCTGGCGGAGGTACATGCCCGGGAGCTTCTCGGCGTGGGGGGCGACCCAGGTGCCCGTGCGGCGGGGGGGGCGGGTGAGGTCCTGGACCTGCTTGCGGACGGTGGCGATGCGGGCAGCCTTGGCGCGGCGGTGCTCGTCGAGGGCCTGCTTCTGCGAGTGTTCCCCGCGGTCCAGGGCCATCAATCGATACCGCTCCACCTGGGCCTGCTGCACCTCCAGGATGGACAGTTCGTCCTCGAGGTCGGGGTTGGCCATGTGCAGGAGGGGGAGGGCGGCGTTGGCCTCGACGGGCTGGTTGGTGGGCAGGACGTCCGTGACGAACCCGTCGGTGCCCGCGTGGACGAACTCCATGTCCACGGGCTCGATCACGCCCTCGAGGCGGTAGTGGTCGTCCACAGGGACAAAGCCCACCCCGGCGATGAGGGCGGCGAACACGACGGCCGTCGTGAGCACCGCCCGCGGGCGGACGCGGGTGAGTTCCGGGCTCGTCGCCAGGTAGTGCAGGAACTTGCCCAGGGGCACGAGGACCCAGGCGGCGAAGGCGGCGACGGCGAGGACGGCCCCGATGAACAGGAGCTTCTCGGAGATGAACATCAGGATGCGGATCGAGATGAACACCCGGTAGATCGTCGAGGCGATCCCGTAGAAGATGAACCAGTACCGCTCCCCCGTGGTGTTCGCCGACGACCGCGCCCGCTTGACGCCCCAGGCGTACCGCTTCACCAGGTAGTACAGGTAGTCCTTGGACCGCTGGGCGAGGTTGGGGATGCTGATCAGGTCCGACAGGATGTAGTACCCGTCGAAGCGGAGCAGGGGGTTGGCGTTGAACAGCAGCGTCGAGACGCTGGCAACGAACATCATGTTGAAGGCGATGGCGTGGATGGGCCCGGGACCGGTGTGGGCCCACACGATGGCCGCGATGGCCGCGATGCCCAGCTCCACGATCATGCCCCCCGCCCCCACGATCGCGCGCTGCCATTTGCTCTTCAGGGCCCAGGCGCTGGAGGCGTCGACGTACGGCAGGGGGGTGAAGACCAGGAGCATCACGCCCATGGTGTGCACCTCGCCCCCCGTCCCGCTGTCCTTGCCGTACTTCTTACACGCGAACCCGTGGCCGAACTCGTGGAAGACCTTGATGATGCTCGTTCCGATGTACAGCCAGATGAGGTTGCCCGGGTCCAGCACGTTCTCGCCCGAGCTGACGAGTTCACTGGTCCGTCCGACGATGAAGTACAGGCCCGTGGCGATCAGCGCCATCCACAGCAGCAGCCCATACCACGTGAAGAGCTTCCCAAAGACGCTCACCCACCGCTCCAGGATGCGGTCGGGGTCGAAGAGCGGGATCTTGATGAACAGGAAGTTCATCAGGTATCCGCGGACCTCGCGCGTGACGCGCTTGGAGTGGCGGTTGAAGAGGCCCTCGGCGTCGGGGGGCAGGTCGGCCTGGAGGAGGTTGGAGACGTACAGGCGCCCGAGGAGTTCGATGGCCTCGCCCTGGGTGGGGGCGTCGTCGCCGATCTGCTCGTTGACGGCCTTCCACGCGTCGGCGACGGTCCGCCGCCCGTCCAGCAGGCCCACGAAGGAATACGCCGCCTCCGGCATGCGGGCGAACTGGTTGGAGCCCGGCTCCTGGGCGACGTGCCACACCTGGCCGCGGTAGATCTGGCGGTGGATCTGCACCGTCGAGCGCAGTCGCGGCCGCAGCTCCGCCACGCGGTACCAGGACTCACTGAATGTTGGTCGGTCTACTGGCATAGGCTATGAAGAAGGCATTAGGGATTAGGGATTAGGCACTAGGGGAAGAAGGCATTGGGCAAGAGGCGCCAGGGACTAGGGGGCAGGCGCGGGAGCGGGCATTGGGCAGCGATGCCGTGCAGCAGGGATCGTCGATGATAGCATGCATATCTGCTTCTTCTCTTCCCTGGTGCCTGTTCCCGAGTGCCTAGTGCCTCTCTCCGTGTCAGATCCACAGTTTCATTCGGACCCAGTTGACGATCTTGCGCGTCCACAGCCAGCCGTAGCTGGCCTTGCCGAGGTCGACCTTGGCCACGCCCTCCATTCCGGGGCGGAGCACCACGTTCTGCATGCTGGCGGGGTCGACGTCGATCAGGCGGGCGCGGACCTTGAAGACGTTGCGGTCCTTGACGACTTCGGCGACGGGGTTGATGCGTTCGATGCGGAACCGGATGCGGTGGTCGGGGGCCCCGACGGTGGCGAGTTCGCCCTCGTCGTTCTCGTCGACGTCGGCGATCTGGTCCTCGGGGAGGG
The DNA here is from genome assembly GCA_041687095.1 of Phycisphaerae bacterium. GTDB lineage: Bacteria > Planctomycetota > Phycisphaerae > SM23-33 > SM23-33 > JAWLCQ01. The sequence goes on from JAWLCQ010000024.1 coordinate 22,133, forward strand.
CGAGTTCGGCGTAGAGGGTTTCGAGGGGCGAGACCTTGAAGAGGATGTCGCCCTTCTGGAGGTTCTTGTCGATCTCGCGGGTCCAGTCGCCCTCGGTGACGTACCCGTCGACGGGGGCGGTGATCTCCGCCTGCCCGAGTTGGCGCTGGAGGGTGCGGATGCTGTACTCGGTCGCCTGGGCCTCGTGCTCGGCGATGCGGGCCTCGGCGAGTTTGTTCTCGGCCATCGCCTGGGAGCGGCGGGTGCGGGACTCGGCGAGCTTGGACTGGGCCTCGGCGATCTGGTCGCGGAGGAGGCTGGTGTCCAGGGTCGCCAGGATGTCCCCGGCCTTGACCGCGTCCCCGGGGCGGACGTTCACCGACGCCAGGTATCCGTCGTAGGGCACGGGGACGACGCGTTCGGTCTGGGGCTGCAGGACGAAGGAGGCGTCGGCGCGGTAGTCGCCCTGGACGAAGACGAGGAAGAGGATCAGGGCCAGCGCCCCGACGGCGGCGATCTTGGCCCAGGTGTGCCGGGGCCCGACGATCGCGCCCAGCAGGGCGTGCGAACTATGCGCCCACCGCGCCCCGAACCAGCGCCCGTGCACGTTCAGGGCGTGCAGGCGGGGGGCGACGAGGTCCCCCGTCAGGCGGACCGCCTCGACCTCCCCGGGCAGCCAGGGCCGATCGGCCGGGCGCTCGAGGGTGAGGACGGCGAAGGGCTCGCCCTTGCGCCGCAGGGGCACCGACAGGACGGTGACCCCGCCGGAACTCTTGGACAGTTCCCCGGCCGCCCGGTGGATGACCGTCGCCTGGGGGGGGGCGGGATGCACGATCTCCAGGTCCTGGTCGATGCACTCCTCCATCGCCGCCTCGAGGTTCTGGACGAGCTGCATCTTGCGGGAGAACTTCTCGGTGTGGCTCAGGGCCCGCAGCTTGACGCAGCGCCCGTGGAGGAAGCCCAGGGCGGTCCGCTCGCACTGCAGGCGGGTGGCGAGTTCGTTGCAGGCGGCCATGGCGGCGCTGGTGAACTTCTCGTGCTCGTTGAGGGAGGCGAGGGTCTCCATGCCCATGCGGAGGCGCATGAGGTCGCCCTGGCGCTGCTGGAGCGAGAGGCGCATCTCGTAGAGCCCCAGGAGCGAGAGGGTCAGTTCGAGGCGTTCCTGGGCGGCGCGGAGGAAGTTGCGGTCCCCGGTGTTGAGGACGAAGGCGGCCAGGCCGCGCACGCCGCGCTCGCCCCGCAGGGGCAGCAGCAGCAGGTGCCGTTGGGCCGGTTGGCCGTAGAGTTCGGAGGCGTCGCGGAGGGGGAGGACGGCGTTGCGGGAGTCGCGGGCGGCGTCGGGGGCGGCCTCGACGGCCGTCGCGAGCCAGGCGGGGGGCGTCTGGCCCTGCGGGAGGGCGGGGTAGACGGCGATGATGGACGGGGGGCCCTGGAGGCCGCCCCGCAGGATCGCCCCCCCCGCCGCCTGCGCCAGGGAGCACTGGACCGCCAGGAGCAGTTCGAGGAACTTCTCGGGCGGGCCCTCAAAACGGGCGAGGGCGTCGAGAATCTCCGAAATGCTCTTGGGGGCGCTCAGCGCTTGCTGCTGCTGCTGGCGGGCCTGTTCCTCTGTGGCGGTTCGCTCTACGGTCATAATTCACACCGCGGGACTCGTTGGCCGACAGACGGGCCAGGCCCGCTGCCGGAGACTTCGGTACATCCTGAATGTCGGCGGCCGGGGGAGGAGGATCCGAAACCCGAACCTCAGGATCGGGTCGAACGGCGGGGCGGGACCTCGTGTCCCGCGCGGGGCTCCGCGCCCCGGTCCTGCGTTTCGTGCTTCGGATCTCCTCCCCGGCCGCGGGGGGTCAATCAATCACGGTCCGTTGTGGGGGGGCGGGTCAGGACTGCTTGGCCCGCTTGGCCACGTCGAGTTCGAGTTCGCCGAACTGCTCCTCGTGGCGACGGATGAGCTGCCCGAGGGTCAGCGCCAGCCGCTTGGCCGAGTAGTAGTTCATCACCACGCGCTCGTTCACCTGGAAGGTGATGACCGGGGGGGCGCTCTGCTGGGGCGGGGGGGTCATGATGTTCAGCCCGAAGTCCAGCATGACCTCCTCGGCGGTTCCGTTGGTGCGGAAGGCGTTGGCGTAGCTGGTCTTCATGTTGCGCTCGTCGACGCGGAGCTGGACCTGCTGTCCGGCCTGCTCGCGGGCCTGCTGCTCAACGACGTCGGTGGGGGGGAGGGGCGTTTCGGCCATGGGTGCGGTACTCCTTCTTTTACCTGTCCTGTGCAAGGGTCTGGGGGAACACGACACGAACTGTCTGCCCGGCCGGGCGGGAGGCCGGGTTCGGCAGTTCGACACGGACATTGAGCGTTCCGGAGGCGGCGTCGGCGACACCGGCGACGTCGATGACCTTGCCCTGCAGGGGCTGGTCGGGCGCGTCGGGGAACAGAACGTGGGCGACATCGCCCGTCCGGAGGCGGCCGGCGAACTCGACGGGTGCGGGCACGTCGATCCAGAGCGGGTCGATCTGGACGATGCGGATGACCTTTTCGAGGGCATCGGCGGTCTCGCCCTTCTCGATGGCGATCTCCTCCACGCGGCCGTTGATGGGGGAGATGCGGCGCATGCGGTCGATATCGAGCTTGGCCTGCTCGTACTGGCGGGCGGCCTGCTCGCGGTTGAACTGGGCGAGCTTGAGGGACAGTTCGGCGATGGTGACGTCGAGGCGGGCCTGTTCGACCTCAAGCTTGGTGGCCGCTCCGCGTTCGGCCGCCTCCTGGATGCGTTGGAACTCGACCTTCTTCTGGTCGAGGGAGGCTTGGGCGGCCTCGACGCGGGTGGTGTCCTCGGACTCGGCGCGGAGGCGGGTGGCCTCGGCCTGCTCGACGGTGTCGTCCTGGCGCAGGACCATGTCCCCGACCTTCACGACCGTGCCACGTTCGGCGAGGACCTCGGCGATCGTGCCCGGGCGGGGGAAGGAGAGGGTGACATCCTTGCTGGGGCGGGCGACGGCCTCGATCTCGGCGGCGGTGCAGAGGCCCGCCCCTACCAGTACGCATGCCAACAGCGACAGAACTACCGTACGGCTCTTGCTCATATGGGTGCTCCCGGCCCCGCGACGAATGTGCTCCCGACTCGACTTCTTGAGTGTACCGCAGGTACGCAGGGTGTCAAAGGCAGAAACTCACATTTCGGAACGTCCTCGTTCCCCGTCCCCATGGTACGCGGGCGGGTGCGGAATGGTTCGGACGGGTTTACTCGATCCGCTGGGATTCGTGTGTCGGCCGGGCCGGGGGGGGCGAGAGCAGATGGCTGGGCTCGATGGCCGGAGGGGTCCATGACCGAGCGCCCGCCCGCGGTGCGAGGCGGCGTTCCACGACGAAGGGGAGGTTCAGGAGGGTGATGATCCCCAGGCCCACGACCTCCAGGAACAGGATGTACCACGGCCAGGGGAGGAAAAAGAAGGGGGAGGCCCCGGCGGGGGGCTCGCGGAGGAACATGTAGTTGGCGTCGAGGGGGCCGTTGGCGATGGCGACGAAGGCCATGTAGAGGTTTGTCAGCAGGCACACCCGCAGGATGGCCCGGGGGCCGGGGCGGTGGCCCAGGGCCCAGGTGGCGTAGATGGCCCCGGTGACGATGCCCCCGTGGGAGATGAAGTAGAACCAGAACCACACCGACGGAAAAGCGAACTGGAGGTTGGGCGTCAGCGTGGCCTGCAACGCCCCCGAGAGGCCCCAGAAGTAGGTCAGTTCATAGGGGATCCGCCCGCCCCGCACCAGCGCCCATGCCGTCATGTACGCCGCCACCCCACAGATGTGGATCGGCAGGAACCTCTGCAGAAACTCCGACCGCTCCGCCGTCGCCAACCCCAGCGCCACGAACGCCACCTCGTTCGCCAGCAGCACCACTGCCAGCCCCACCGCCACTCCCCGCCCCAGCCGCACCGACTGCCGGCGGCGAACCAGCCACGTCAGACCGATGGCCACGACGGCGATCAGGGCCATCACAATCAGGTGCTGCGCACCGAACGTCTCAAATGCGACCGTGGCCAATGTCATCAGCGATTCTTACTGTATCACGCCCGGGGAGTTCGCCGTAGCGGCATCTTTATGGGGGGATCCCCTACACAAAGACGGGAATCTTTCTAGAACTCGCTATGACTTCCGAACGTCAAACGTAGAGACTATGGTCTCGCCCCCTGCGCCGGACGTGCGGCGGGGGCGGGTCCCCGCACCTCCGGATACGGGATGCCAAGGATGGTATCGTTCGACGGGTTCGAGAAGGGAGAACGCGCGATGTTGTACGCCACGAGGCTCTTGTTGGTCTTCACCGCTGCGCTGTGCCTGCTGCCGGCGGGCCTGCCCGCACTGGGGCAGGACCCCGCCACGCAACCCGCCCGGGTCTACGTCCCCTACGAGAAGCTGCGGGACGTCTTCGAGACCGAACGCCAGGGCGTCTTCCTGCCCTACGACCAGTTCCAGCGGCTGTGGACCGCCGCCCGGGGCGCCCCCGCCGCCGCGGCCGCCGCCCCGCTGCCCTACCTCGTCTCCACCGCCCGCTTCACCGGGCAGGTCCGCACGAACGTCGCGGAACTCTCCGTCGAACTCACCGTGGACGTGCTCCGCGATGGGTGGGTGGAGGTGCCCGTGGGCCTGGGGGAGGTGGCCGTGTCGGCGGCGGAGTTCAACTCCGCCCCCGACGAGTCCGCCAAGCCCCTCCTCCGCGTGCGGGACGGGCGGTATTTCCTGCTGGTCCACGGCAAGGGGCGGTGGGTCCTTAACGCTGACTTCGTTGCGCAACTCCAGACCTCCCCGGGGCAGAACGTCCTGCAGTTCCGCATCCCCTCGTCGGCCATCAGCACGCTGGAGCTGCTGATTCCCGAGGAGAACATGAAGGTGGACGTCGAGCCGCTCCTGGCGGCGACGACCGAGCAGGTCCCCGCCGCCGACGGTCAGGAGCCCGCCACGCGGCTGCTGGCGTTTCTGGGCTCCAGCGACTCCGTCCGCCTGAGCTGGGCCCCCAAGAGCCAGGCCGCCGAGGACCTCGACCCCGTGGTCATCTGCGAGCAGCTCCAGCACCTCGACGTGGGCGAGGCCCTGCTGACCCATGACGTCCTGTTCCGCTACGACATCCGCCGCCGCGGGGTGGGCCAGTTCACCATCCAGCTCCCCGCCGACGCCCGCGTGACGGCCGTCGAGGGCGCCAACATCAGCGACTGGGCCATCGAGCCCCTGGACGCCGCCGACGGCGGATCCCCCCAGCAGCGGCTGACCGTCACGCTGTTCTCCGACGTGAAGGGCCCCTACGAACTCCAGGTCCGCATGGAGCAGTTCCTCAAGGATGCAGAGCTGGAACTTCCGCTCACGCCGATCGTTACGCAGGAAGTCCTGCGCCGCACGGGCCTGATCGCCGTCACCCACTCCCCCCGCCGCTCCGTCGAGGTCCGCGCGGCCAACCAGGAACTCGTCCGCGTCGACGTCGGCCGCCTGCCCGACCACCTGCGAAACCGCGAGAACGTCACCGCGTGGCGGTTCACGTCGGGGCAGTACGCCGCCGCGCTGGCGATCGGGACGGTGGACCCCCGCCTGACGGTTCGCCAGTTGTGGCATTTGGCGGTGGACAAGGACCGCCAGGTGGCGACGGGCGTGGTGAGCTACCGCGTGGAGCGGGTGGGCGTGTTCGCCCTGCGGATGCACGTGCCCGAGCCCTGGCAGGTGGAGACCGTGACGAGCCCCAGTTCGCAGGGGCTGGTGGACGACTACGAACTCCAGGGTCAGGGCCCCGACCGCACGCTGCACGTCACGCTCAAGCAGGAGATGCTGGGGGATTTCGCCCTCATGCTGACGCTGCGGAGCGACCGTCCGCGCGAGGACGGACCGGTCCGCTTCGAACTGCCCGCCGCCGCCCCCGAGAACGTCCACCAGTACACGGGCGAGGTCCTGTTGGCCGTGAGCCCCTCGCTCGAGCCCAAGGCCTCCGACGTCCAGCAGCTTCAGCCCATCCCGCTGGTGCAGTCCCAGGCGGTGCAGCAGATCCGCGTCGCGGGGCACGTGCCCGTGATGGCCTACGAGTTCCGCGCCATCGACCGCGCCCGCCCCGCCTTCGTCGCCTTCGACATCACCGTCAAGCCCGCCCAGGTCTCGGCGGCGGTGCATCGCCTCGTGGACATCCAGCCGGGGAGCGTGCAGCACTCGGCGATCCTGGACTACACGGTGCTCTACGCCCCGGTGGACACCTTCTACCTCAAGCTCCCCGCCTCCGTCGCCGGGCGCGACGTGCAGATCGGCGGGGCCGACGTCAAGGAGAGCCCCCGCATCCCGCAGCTCCCGCCCGACCAGCAGCCCGCCGCCGCCGGGCCTGACGCTCCCCCCCCCGCGGACGGTGCGGGCGGATGGGCGTACTACAAGGTTGTCCTCCAGTCGCCCGTCACGGGCACGTACCGCCTGAACGTCTCCTGGCGGGAACCGTTCCAGGCGGGCGAGGATGGGCGGGTCTCGGTCGTTGACGTCTCCCCGGTCCTGGCGGCGGGGAAGGTGTCGGACCAGAGCGGCACGGTCGCGGTCGCCAAGGCGCCCTCGCTCACGGTCGGGACCCCGAAGGTCGAGCACCTCATCCCCGCCGATCCCGGCAGCGCGGGTGATCTGCCCTACGCCCCGCACCGCCAGGTCGCCACGTTGGCGTTCAAGTACACCGGGGACGCCTACGCCCTGTCCCTGCCCGTGCAGATGCAGAAGGAGGCGGCCGTCTTCGCCACCATCGCCAACGCCGCTCTCGTCGAGCAGGTTCTGGGGAAGGACGGGGCTCTCACCGCCCGCGCGGTGTTCCTGCTGTCCACCTCGCGCGGGGACCGCCTGAGCGTCACGCTGCCCGAGGGCGCCCGCGTCTACCCGCTGCTGCTCAACGGGCAGGAGGTCGCCGTCGAGTCCCCCAGCGACAACGTCCGCGTCGTCCGCCTTCCGCACTCCGCCGGGCAGGTCGCCAAGCACGTCCTGGAGGTCACCTACGGGCTGGAGGGCGTCTCGGGGCTCACCCGCGAGCTGCCCGCACCCGTCCTGCCCGACGACGTGCCCGTGCAGCGGACGTTCTGGCTGCTGTGGGTGCCGGTGGAGTCGCGGCTGGTGGCGTTCGACCGCGACTTCGCCCGCGAGCAGGTGGGGGGGATGGAGTCGCTGTTCAACTACGTCGCGGCGGGGCATCCGCAGCACCTGTCGAAGTTCCCCACGCAGGGCCGCCCCCTCTGCTTCGCCCGCCAGCACCGCGCCCCGCTCTTCGCCGTCACCCTCCTGTCCGCCGAGGTCCTCGTGGTCCTCGTGTGGGTGGTGGTGCTGGCGGTGGGGGTGGTGCTGCTGTGGTTCGGATGGTTCGTGCGGGCGGTGGCGGTGCTGGCGGCGGTGTCGCTGGCGGCGATTGCGAACCTGTTCGTCCCCTTGCTGGTGCCCGTGGTGCTGGCGGCGGCGGTCTGGCCGGCGATGGTGGTCCTGGCGCTGTGGGTCGTGCACTGGCTGTTCCGCGGGCGGGGCAGGCGCTCGGGGGCGATTCCCCCGCCGCCCGTGGCCCCGGTTGTGGTGACGACCCCCGGAACGCCCCAGGGCCCCGGGTCCGCCGAAGGTCCCGCGGACGCAGGACGGAAGGAGTAGGATCATGAGGAAGCACACCACCAGTCTCCTCGCCCTGATGCTGCTTGCGGCCATCATTGCCCCCGCGCGCGGGCAGGAGGCCCCCGCCCCCGCGGAGGCCCCGCGCGCCTACGTCCCCTACGCCGACCTCGCCGCCATCGTCGATCCCACCGACAAGGCGGTGCTCATGGACCGCACGGAGTTCGACGCCCTCCTCGCCGCCGCCCGCGCCCGCGACGCCGCCGACCCCTCCCGACCCGTCGCGGAGATCGTCCGCGCCCGCTACGACGCCACCGTCCGCGGGGACCGTGCGGAACTCACCGGGGAACTCACCGTCACCTCCCTCACCGACGAGCCCATCACCGTCTACACCCCCTTCGCCCACGTGGGGATCACGGAGCTTGCCCTCAATGGCAAGCCCGCCCCGATGAACTACGACGCGGGGGGGCGGTTGGTGCTGATCGTCACGGGCAAGGGCGACCATACGCTCACCGTCCGCGGGCTCGTCGCCCTGCGCGAGATGGAGCGGGGAGGGATGCAGATGAGCGTCACGCTCCCGCCCCCCGTCGCGGGCGAGATGACCCTCCGCCTCCCCGGGGACCAGGAGGCCCACGCCAACGTCCCCGTCGCCTCCACCGCCTACGACAAGGCCGCCGACCGCACCACCGTCCGCCTCGCCATCGGCGGGCAGGGGACCGTCAGCGTCGCGCTGCTGGGCAACGGGCGGCGGGAGGACGAGCAGCCGATTCTCCTGGGCGAGAGCGCCACCACCGTCACGCTCACGCCCACCTCCCAGGTGCTCAACTGCCTGTACACCGTGCAGGTGCTGCGGCGGGGCGTGCGGGAGCTGACCTTCACGCTCGATCCGCGGTGGACGATCACCGACGTCGCGAGCCCGTCGCTGGTGAAGTGGTCCGTCGAGCGCCCCGAGGGCGAGGGCCCCCAGCGGCTGATTGTGCGCCTGCGCTCCGCCTCCCGCGGGACGCAGGGGCTGCACCTCCAGGCGTCGGCCCCGCGCGAGGGCGAGGAGTGGACCGCTCCGCGCATCGCCCTCGTCAACGCCGACTACCAGCGGGGCTACCTGCTGGCGGATCCGGGCCCGCAGCTCACCGTCCGCCGCGAGGCCCACACCCACGCCCGGCGGCAGGACATCGCCGCCGCCGTCGCCATCCCCGGGCTCACCGCCGCGACCGGGCGGCTGTACTTCCACTGGGGCGACGACTGGACCGTGCAGTTGGCGCTCTCCGAGGTCGCCCTCCGCCGCCTCGCCGAGGCCCGCCAGCAGTTCACCATCGCCCCCACGACCCTCACGCTGCGGGCGGACGTGCGCCTCACGCCCGTCGGGCGCGAGATGTTCGACGCCGCCGTCCTCCTCCCCCCAACCGGCAGCGGGTGGGACCTCGACGCGGTGTACGTCGACGGGCGGACCGAGGGGTTCCAGTACCGCCTGACGGAGCGCGGGGGCGAGCGGCGGGTGCAGATCGACCTGTCCGCCCCCGTCCGCTCCGAAACGGCGACGGATGTCACGCTCATCCTCCGCCACACGCCCGCGGACTGGGCGTGGAGCGGGGAGACCATGCAGGAGCAGCAGCGGACCGTCCGCCTCCCGCTCCTGCGCCCCGTCGCGGACAGCCTCTCGGGCCTCGCCTCCGTCACCACCACCGCCGACCTCGACGCCTCCGTCACCGCCCCGGACGCGGGTGAACTCGCCCCCGTTCCCGTCGGCCGCATGGGCGAACTGGGGCTCGGGGCGGACGTCGTCGCCGCCTGGACGTACGAGTCCGCCCCCGCCGCCGCCCTGTCGGCCGTCGTGACCCGGAAGGACCCGCGCATCTCCGCGCAGTCGGTGGGGCTCGTCTCGCTCCGCACTACGGGCGTGAGCGGGCTGTTCCAGTTGGACTACACCATCTCCCGCGCGGGAACCCGCACGCTCTACGTCCTCACGGACAAGAGCCTCCAGCGCCGCGTGGAACTCGCCTCCACCACCCACCGCATCGTCTCCCGCGACGGGGTCGAAAGCGGTCCCGACACCGTCGAACTCGACCCCGCCGCCGCCCGCGCAAACACGCTCTGGCGAATCACGCTGGACCGCGACACCATTGGGCTCGTGACGGTCCTGGCGAGCTACCAGACGGCCCTGCCCGGGTCGGATCCGGCCCGGCAGCAGCGCGCGTTCTCTCCCCCGGCCGAGAGCCCCGAGCAGGGGCAGGATGCCCCTGCGACACACGGGCAAGATGCCCGTGCCACGGCGAACGCCCGCCCCGCGGACGCTTCCGCCTTCGCCCTTCCGCTCGTCCGCCCCGTCGCCTCCTCCCCGCCCGCCGAGTTCCTCGCCCTCCAGGGCGAGGAGGAACTCGCCGTCCACACCGCCTCCGCGGGCATGGCGGAGATCGACACGCTCGATCTCCCGCCCCTCCCCCAGCCCGCCTCCCGCCTCCTGGGCGCCTACCGCGTCGAGAGCGGTTCCCCCGACCCCGCCCTCCGCGTCCGTACCGAGGTGCACGACCGCTACGACGTGCCCACCGCCCTGGTCCTCTCCGCGAACCTCACCACGTACGTCGGGACCGACGCCTCCCAGCAGACCGAGGCCAGGCTCCGCCTCGTCAACGCGGGCCTGCAGTTCCTCACCGTCGCCCTGCCCCCCGAGACCACCGAGGTCTGGTCCGTCCGCGTCGCGGGCGAGCAGAGCAAGATCACCAGCGAGGGTCCGGGCGTGTACCGCATCACCGTCCCCCTCAGCCGCACGCCCATCGAGGTCGCGCTCGTCTACGCCACGAAGCCCACGGGCTCGCTGGCAGCGCTGGACCTCGTCGCCCCCGCCCTCACCGCCGCCGACGGGTCCGAGGTGCGGATCAACCAGGTCGCCTGGTCCGTCGTCCCCCCCGCCGGTCACGTCGTCGACGCCCGCGAGACGCACCTGGCCTCCGAGCGGCCCCGCGCGATGCGATGGCAGCCGGCCTTGTTCCAGACTTGCGACGAGGTCTTCGGCATTGGACGCCTGGCACTGATGCCAGGAGTGGCTTTCTGCACCGTTCGTTCGGAAGAGATGGCGGAGGGCTCCGATCAGAGGACTCTCCATATTCAGGATGGCGCCCGCTCGTCCGGCGAATTCGAACTCCTGGACCAGCCGCGCAACGGGCGGGAGGTCTCCCGACGGCGTGAATTGTCTCCGCAGGCCGGTGAGCAGGGCCAGCAGCAGGGTCAGCAGGCCTTCGCCGGTGCCGGGCGCTTCGCGCACCGCGTCGAGGGCCGCTTCACGCTGCCCGTCACGCTCTACGCATCCCCCGACGCGGTGATGATGACGAGGCGGTTCACGGGTCTGGGCGCACCGCAACTGGAGGTGCGCCTCACGCCCGCCGCGTTCCTCCGCAGTCCGTTCTGGATCGCCTTCGCCCTCACGCTGCTGGTGGGGGCGCTGCTGCTGAACGTCCCCCCCGGGCGAAAGGCGCTGTTCGTCTTCCTCGTGCTTCTGGCAGCCACCCTCGTCGCCATCTGGGCCCCCCCCGCCGCCCTCGCCGCCAACGGGGCCTTCTACGCCGCCCTCCTCCTCGTCCCCGCCTACCTTGCCATCGGGATCGTCCGCACCCTCGCCCGCTGGGTCCGCGGCTGGGGCAGGAAGTCCGCCGCTCCCACCGTCCCCAGCACCGTCATCGTGCTGCTGGCGCTGGCGGCCGCCGCAATCCTCGCCCCCGTCCCCGCCCTCGCCGCCGATCGGAACAACGCCCGTGCGCAGGCGCCCAACGCCCCCGTGCAGATCGAGGTGCAGCAGGCGGAGCAGGAGTCCCTCGCCCCGCAGCTACCGCAGGGCTGCCCCGCCCCCGAAGCGCAGGTCCTCGTCCTGCCCTACGACGGTGACCCCACCGCCGTCCGCGACAGCGCCAAGGTCCTCGTGCCCTACGCCCGCTTCGTCGAGCTGTGGAACCTCGCCCACCCCGAGCAGAGGCTCACGCCCCTGCCCCCCGGGACCGACCTCTCGCTCGCCGATGTCCGCTACGACGCGGTTCTCAAGGACAACGCCCTCACTCTCACCCTCACCGCGCAGGTCGTCACCCGCGGGGAGGGCTGGGTCCTCCTGCCCATGCCCTTCGACAACCTCGCCGTCACCCAGGCGAAGCTCAACGGGGAGCCCGCGCAACTCCAGGTGGGCCCCAAGGGCATGGTGCTCATGCTCGGGGGCGGCGAGAGCGGGCGGCTGGAGGTCCAGCTCGCCACCACGCCCCAGGCCACCGGGCGCAAGGGCTCGGTCCGCATCTCGCTCCCGCCCCTGCCCGCGGGGGTGATGACCGTCCGCCTGGGGGCGGAGGACCTGGAACTGGACCTGCCCGGGAGCGACCTGGTCGTCCACCGCATGGACACCCCGCAGGGGCCCGTCTCGGTGGTCCCGCTGGGGATGACGCGGGAACTCACGCTCGCCTGGTCCCCCCGCAGCGGGGCCGGGGCCGCCGACAAGACCCTTTCCGCCGCCACCGAGCACAACGTCCACGCGTTCCACTGGGCGCTGGTGGGCGTGTCGCACTTCACGTGGTCATTCTCGGCGGGCGAGCACGACCGCTTCGCCCTGCTGGTCCCGGCGTCGGGGACGCTGACGGCCCTCGACGGGCCCAACCTCCGCGACTGGCGCGTCACGGGCCGGCAGACGGTCGAAGGACGCGAGTTCGATGTCGTCGAGGTCCGCCTGCACCGCCCGGCCACCCGGCAGTACGCGCTCACCGCCCGCTGGGCGAGCCCGCTTCCGGCGCTCGACGAGCCCCACCGCCTCTGGCTGCCCCGCACCGCCGACGTCGGGAGAGAGAGCGGGGCGCTGCACCTTCACGAAGCGGGCGGGATGACCGTTCGCGTCACCGGGGTCGAGGGCGGGCGGCTCTCGCAGACCCTCCGCGACACCACCGCCCTCCGCCTCGCCGACACCGCCGCCCCCGTCGCCACGTACTACTGGCCCTACCGGCCCTTCGCCATCACCGTCCAGCTCTCCCGGAGGAAGACCACCGCCCACGCGCACCTCGACCAGCTCGTCCGCATCGCCCCCGACACCGTCCAACTCCTCACCGACGCTAAACTCACCGCCGACGACGGGCTGCTCTTCGGGACCTCGCTGCTCCTGCCCGACGGGTACGAACTGCTCAGCGTCGTGGGGCCCACGGTGGAGGACTGGCACGTCCAGGAGGCGGCTGCCCCCGCCCCGCGCTCGCGAGTGCTGCACGTCAACTTCCGCTCGGGCGTCACGTCCACCAAGCTCGCGGTCGTGCTGCTCCGCGAGGGCCGGCGCGTCGAGCGCCTCGCCGTGCCCGTGCTCCTGGCGGCCGATCCCGAGGGCAAGCCGCTGGGCGACCAGACCGGCCGCCTGGCGGTGCAGGTGGAGGCATCCCTCGATTCCGCCACCGCCGCCAGCGAGAACCTCCGCTCCCTCGCCCCGCAGAAGCTCCAGGACTGGCTCGAGCCCGCGCAGCGGTCCGCCGTCCGCTTCGCCTACCAGTACGAGGGGACGGGGGCGGATCTCGCCCTCACCGTCACCCCCAAGCCCACCCGCGTCCGCGTCGAACTCCTCACCGGCCTCGCCGTCTACCCCACCCACGCGGGGTACACCTACCGCCTCCGCTACACCATCGACGGGTCGCCCCTCGATCGCGTGTCGTTCACGCTCCCCCGCGAACTCACCGACCGCGTCGCCGTCGACTCCCCCTCCCTCCGCTCCGTCCGCCACGAGCCCGCCGAGGGCGGCCGCACGCGCTGGACCGTCGCCCTGGTCAACGAACTCACGGGCGTGCTGGACGTGACGGTGAACTTCACGCTCCCCCTGGACGCCCAGACGCCCTCGCTGCCCGTCCCACGTCTGGAGACGGAGGCGCCCGACGGATACCGCGCGATCCTCGCGGTCCAGAACCTCTCCCGCCACGAGCTGTCGCTCCAGACGGGCGAGTCGCTCCGCCCGGTCGCCGTCAGCGAGCAGCAGGCCATCCTCGACGAGCCCATCCGCGGCTCCCTGCAGTACGTCCGCCAGGCCTTCGAGCCCGACTGGTCCGCCCAGCTCCAGCTCACCTACGCCAAGGACGCCCGCCGCGTGCAGGCGATCGTGGACCTCATGGACGTCACGACGGTCATCGACCTCTCCGGGCAGTGCCGCTACCAGGTCCGCCTCTCCCTGCAGAACCGCACCGAGCAGTTCCTCCGCCTGCAGGTGCCCGAGGGCCTGTCGCTGTGGTCCGCCCGGGTGGCGGACCAGCCCGTCCGCCCCGTCCTGCCCGCCGACGGGCAGCAGGGCGAGGTCCTCATCCCCCTCGTCAAGACCTCCCTGGGCGACCTGCCCTACGACGTCACCCTCTACCTCGCCGGCCGCCCCTCCCAGGGCGTCGAGGCGATGGGGCGGATCGAGCCCCCCCTCGTCCGCGTCGTCGGGGTGCCCGTCCGCCAGATGACCTGGTCCCTCCGCCTGCCCCAGGGCTTCCGCTACGTCCGCCCCGAGGGCAACATGTCCGCCATCGCCGGTTTCGCCGAGGTCAAGACCATCGAGATCGAGACCCGCCTCGTCCAGATCAAGCGCATGGCCGACTCCTACTCCCGCGCGGAGTCCAAGAGCGGCAAGGCCTCCGAGGCCTTCTCTAAGAACTGGCAGGCCGCCAACGCCAAGCTCGCCCAGGAGATCGAGTACAACCGCCGCTTCCTGGAGTACAACCGCAACAAGCTCGGGGACGAGAAGTTCAAGGAACTCCAGCGCAAGAACGAGGACAACGCCAACAGCCAGTACGGGCTGCTGCAGGCGTGGAACCAGGAGCAGCAGTCCGCCCAGTCCCTCCACGGGTCCAACAACATCAACGACTGGGGCAACTACACCGCCGCCAACCCCGGGAGGCCCGAGAGCGACCGCAACGGGGCGGTCCGCTCCCTCCCCGGGTTCGTCGCCCAGGCGCAGCAGGGGCAGTTGACTGTCATCCAGCAGGAGATGGTGTCCAACACCATCCTGCTGAACAACGCGGGCAACGTGATCAGCGGGATCAACAATTCGCCTGCGGGCATGACGCCCAACTACGACTTCAGCAGCGTGGCGCTGGGGAACAACGCGGGGATCGGGCTGCGGGCGGGGGACCTGCTGCGGGAGACCGACGGGGACCTCGCCGAGCGGCTGGGCGGGCTGCACCAGAGCGTCCAGCGCGAACAGGCCCGCCAACTCGCCGTCCGCCAGGATCAGCTCGAACAGCAGATGCAGGACCTGGGCGAGAACCGCCTGCAGCGCTACTACACCAAGGGCGGGAAGGGGGCGGCGGACATGCCCGCGCCCGCCCAGCCCTCGGCCCCGCCGCCCGCGCTCGCCACGGGCCAGCGCCGGGACGGAAGGGACATCCCGCTCGCCTCGCAGCCCTGGGAGGGCGTTCCCGCGACGACGGGAACACCGACGTATACCCTGGGGGCCACGGTCATCCCCGGGCAGGCCCGGCACGGCCAGGTCACCGGTTCGCAGGACTTGGGGGCGACCGTCACCCTCGGTGACGCGGTCGTGCTCCTGAATCGGACGAACGACTTCAGCGGTGACATTACGCTGGGCGACGGGACGACGCACATCGGCGGTTCGTACAGTTCCGGTACGATCGTGAACGGCGGTGTAGGCGGAGTGGTCCTGAACCAGGCGAACACCTGGAACGGCAATGCCGAGGTGCAGGATGGTGGGATGCTCTACCTTGGCGGCGGAGGCGGGATGCTTCAGGCGGACGGGACCGTGGAGATTCGCGGTCGGATCGTCACGGACGACGTGGGCGTGGGGTCCGGTTCGGGCTACGTCCCGGCGGGGACGTTCTCGCTCCCCGTCTCCCTGCCGGAGGACGGGCACGTCCGCCTGGACTTCGCCTTCCCGGGCGGGGAGGGGAAGGTCTCCGTCCTCGCCGTGCCCGAGCGCGCGGTCGAGGCGTCACAGGACACCGCGGTCGTCCTCGCCCTGGCGGGCGGGGCGCTCCTGCTCGCCTTCGTCCTCCGCCGCGTGCGAAGACGGTTCGCCCGCCGGTAGTCATCCACACAGGAAGCCCGAGAGAACCGCCGCAGAGACGCAGCGCGGGCTGCGCCCGCTCCCAATTTCGATTTTCGGTAACCGTTCACGGAACCGCTCAAACAGGGTGCCACCCTCAAGCCGCATGCTGTTCGCGGCTTGGGGGTGTTGAGCCCGCTTTGCCGCAGCACCCCCAAGCGGCTGAACGGCGCCGCTTGAGGGTGGCACCCCGTGAACGGTTACGATTTTCGACTTTCGATTTCTGATTGGGCTGTCGCCCCTACCATGGCCCCAATCGAAGTGAGCGCTGTTTGAGGACCAGGAAACATCCTCGAAAAGGCGAGGATCTTGCGCGTTTGCAGTGCAGAGAGGAAGGGAATCAGATCCCTCTCCTCTCCGCGCCTCTGCGTCTCTGCGGCCCATTCGTCAGGTGCCCAAGTCGCGGGAAGGGATCGCGGCAGCCCTACCCCGCGACCATCTGTTCCAGCCCCGCCCGGTCCCGGATCGTGATCTCGCGTCCGTGGACGGTGATGAGGTCGGCGTCGATGAGTTTGCGGAGGGCGCGGGAGAGGGTTTCGGGGACGGTGCCGAGCTGGGCCGCGAGGGCGCGTTTGGCGACGGGCAGGCGGACGCGGTCGCTCTGGGCGGCGGCGGCGAGGTCCAGCAGCACGGCCGCCAGGCGGACGGGGACCTCCTTGAGCGTGACGCGTTCGACGAGGGTGGCGAACTCGCGGAGCTTGGCGGAGAGCCCGGCGAGCATTCCGAAGGCGAGGTCGGGGTTGCGTTCGACGGTCTGGCGGAGCAGGGGGCGGGGGATGACGAGCAGGCGGGCGGGTTCGATGGCGGCGGCGTTGGCGGGGAAGCGTCCCCCCGCCCACATCGCCGCCTCCCCGAACGTCGCCCCGCTGCCGTACAGGTGCAGGATCTGCTCCTCCCCGCGCGGGGACAACTGGTAGACCTTCACCCGCCCGCTGAGGATGACGTAGAACCGGTCCGCCTCCTCCCCCGCCAGCAGCACCACCTCGCCCGCCCGCACCGGCCGCACCGTGCAGCGCTCGACGAGCTGGCGCACGGCCGGTGCAGGCACGGCCGCGAACAGCGGCGCGCTGCGGAGCGCCTCCAACAGGTCGTCCGTCATCGCCATGCCGGCCTCCGCCCCCCATCCAAAGGAAAACCCACGGGCCGCCGTGAGGCCGCTCCCGTGGGTTCTGTGGTTTACCTGTCTCTGGGATCCGCTACGCTCTCCGCCGCCGTCGCACCACCGCCAGCGCCCCTCCCGCCAGCAGCACCAGCGACACGGGCTCGGGAACGATCTGCACATTGGCGTTGTAGGAGCGGACGGTCCCATTGGCCGTCTGCACCAGGATCTGCATCGCCAGCGGATCGGTGATCCCGCCCGTGGTGGGCAGCACGGGGTACAGTTCGTTCTGGCCGATCACGTCGCTGTTGGCCGGCAGCCAGGGGTTGCTGCGGGTCCCGTCGATGTCCCAGGTCCAGCGGACGGCGTCCTGCCCGAGGATCCCGCCGGGGATCCCGTTGAGGGCGAGGTCCTGGTCGGGCTGGAGGTTGTAGAACAGCACCTCAGGGATGTATTCCATCTCGTGGAAGGTGACTTCGACGACGGCATCGATGAACTCGTCGTTCATGCCCGCATCGCCCACGTACAGGTACAGGGGCGTGGCGGGATCCGTCCACGCGAAGTCGATCGTCGCCTCGAGCGACCCGCCCACGCCCAGGGAGATCCACCCGTAGCTGGCGTCGATGTCCACCATGCCGTTGGCGACCTCGAAGTACGCGTCCTGCATGTTCAACGTGGTGTGGTCGACCGACCCGTCCGACCGCATCCCGAACAGCGGGCCCTCGTCGGGCCCGGTGCGGAAGGGGGTCGAGAGGGGGTTGCGGACCGTTCCGGGCGTCAGGGTGGCGCTGCGAACGGTGCCCGTGGAGGGCCCGTAGAAGTTCGCGTTCGTCCGGAACGTGATGAAGTCCAGGTCGAACCCGGAGAACGCTCCGTCCGACCCGCCGACTCCGCCCCAGTCACGAATGGTGATCTTCTCGACGAACCCGGTCATCCCCTCCCCGATCCGGCCGCCGTAGACTGTGGTTTGCCCGTGGAGGCCCAGCGATCCCATGGAGACCTGCTGCACCACCGCACCGGCCGCCACGCTCGCCGTAAGCACGAGCGCGCAGCACGTTAAGAGTAGACTACGCACGCGCCACTCCTCCAAATGGCCGTACCGTTCTCCTCACGCCTCGCACGCGCCGTGAGCGCGGCGCAAACTGTGCGCGACGTATAAGAGTCCAGCAACTAAGTATTCGTGCACGCCGGTATGGTTGAGCCATGGCGTGCTTCGAGCCAGGTGCGTCCCATTATACGATACGGATCGATTCTGTCAAGAGGAGAACCAAAGAAAGGCCATGCGCGGGGGGCGAATTGGGATCTGTCATGGGGGGCTCAGATGAACAGGTTCACGTTCCCCGCCTCGGCTGTGTCGAGGTACATCGCCACCCCGCCCTCCTCCACGCCCTCGATCAGCTCCTCCCGCCGCAGGCCCATCAGGTCCATGCTCATGGAGCAGGCGACGAGCTTCACGCCCGCCTCGCGGGCCGAGGCGATCAGCTCGCCCAGCGAGGGGACGTTCTTCCTCCGCATGATGCCCTTGATCATCGCCGGGCCCATCCCGCCCATGTGCATCTTGGACATGGGCAGCCTGGAGGCGCCGCGCGGCATCATCCAGCCGAACATCCGTTCGATCACGTTCTTGCGGACCTTCACCCGCTCGCCTCGCCGCAGGATGTTCAGCCCCCAGAAGGTGAAGAACAGCGTCACCTCCGAGCCCATGGCGGCCGCCCCGTTGGCGATGATGAACGCGGCCATCGCCTTGTCGAAGTCCCCGCTGAAGACGACGATGCTCTTGCGGCGCTTAGCGTCCTCACGGCCGGCGGCGGGGGCGGGGGCGGTGTGTGGGCGCTTCTGGATGACGGCCCGCACGTGCCCGTTGACGGGGGCGACCTCGGCCAGTCGGTTTCCTGTGGAGTGGCACCAGGCGGCCACGTCGGCGGGGAAGGCCGGGTCGGCCGCGAGGATAACGACCGCCTCCCCGTCGCCCAGCGGTTCGAGCGCCCGCTTGAGCTGCATGATCGGCCCGGGGCACTGCAAGCCGCGGGCGTCGATCTCGGTGACGATTCGGACGGTACTCTCTGTGTCGGAGGTCATTGCGGGTCCCGCCTTGGTCTGAGGGTGCGCATCACATGCGGTGCTCGAACGCCCCCGGACGGCATCCGAGGGGTGGTGCAGGACCGCAACGGACGCCGATTCGCCGCATGATGCCACCCCCCCGACGCCGTCGGGGGGCATCGCGGACGCGCTTGCGGGGGCGGAACCGGGGTCCGGGGAGGGCTGGGAGGCGCTCCCGGTACTCTGCGGGTTCCCATCGGAGGATCCGCACCGCGCATCGCCCGCGCAGGTGCGGTCCGGCAACGCGGTCGGGCCCGTCTCGCCCGTGTCGTCCCGCAGGCCCCCGGTGGGGGGGCGGTCCTTGGGCGAAAAGCCCGCGTGGGCCTTGTACGTCTTGTACCCGCCGGTGAGGTTGCGGCAGCGGAAGCCGTTCTGCGTCAGCGTACGGCACGCGAGGTAGCCCCGCAGGCCGACCTGGCAGAACACGAGGATCTCCTTGTTCCTGGGCAGTTCGCCCAGGCGCTGGCGGAGTTCGTCGAGCGGGATGGTCTTGGCCCCGGGGATGGTCCCGGCCTCCACCTCCTCGGGCATGCGAACGTCGAGGATCAACTGATCGCTGCTCGGGTCCAGCACGTGCTCGACGTGGCAGATGGCGGCCGTCCCGTCGAGCAGGTTCGTCGCGACGAACCCGGCGTAGTTGATGGGGTCCTTCGCCGACCCGTAGGGGGGGGCGTAGGAGAGTTCCAGTTCCGCCAGGTCGCGGACGGTCATTCCGGCGCGGATGGCGGTGGCGAGGACGTCGATGCGCTTGTCGATGCCCGCCGCCCCCACCGCCTGGGCCCCGAGGACCATTCCGTTCTGGGGGTCGAAGAGGACCTTGAGTGAGATCTGGGCGGCCCCGGGGTAGTAGCCCGCGTGGGAGGCGGGGTGGACGTAGACCTTCTCGTAGGGGCGGTTGAGGCGGCGGAGGTCCTTCTCGCCCAGGCCCGTCATGCCGATGGCGAGGTCGAAGACCTTGCAGATCGCCGTCCCCTGCGTCCGCTTGTAGACGCTGGGGGTTCCGAAGATGTTGTCGGCGGCGATGCGGCCCTGGCGGTTGGCGGGTCCGGCGAGGGGGATGCTCGCGGAGACCCCGCTGACGAAGTGAGGGCCCTCGACGGCGTCCCCGACGGCGTAGATGTGCGGGTCGCTCGTCCGCATGTGGTCGTCGACGATGATCCCCCCGCGCTGCCCGATCGCCAGGTCCGCGTCGCGGGCGAGCGTCGACTCCGGCCGCACGCCCACCGCCAGCACCACCAGGCGGGCGTCGGTGCTCTCCCCGTCGCTGAAGACCACCCGCAGCGCCTCGCCCTGGGGGCGGATGGCGGTGACGCTCGTCCCCAGCCGCAGGTCCACCCCGTGGAACTGCAGCGTCTGGTGGATGGGGGCGACCATCTCGGGATCGGCGGCGACGAAGACCTGGTCGGCGAGTTCGGCGAGGGTGACGTCGAGCGTGCGCTCGCGGAGGGCCTCGGCCATCTCCAGCCCGATGTACCCCCCGCCGATGACGACCGCGCGGGGGGGGGCGTGGGCGGCCTCGGCGGCGAGGGCGTCGACGGCGGATTTAATCGTGTCCATGTCCGCCAGGGAGCGGAGGGTGTAGACGTGGGGGGAGTCGGCGCCTTCGATGGGCGGGCGGACGGGGGCGGCCCCGGGGCTGAGGACGAGGTCGTCGTAGCGTTCGGTTACCTCGTCGCCGGTCTGGAGGTTGCGGACGAGGAGGGTCTTGGCCTCGCGGTCGATCCGCAGGACCTCGTGACGGGTGCGGACGTCGATGCGGAACCGCTTCCACATCCGCTCGGGCGTCTGGACGAGCAGGCGGTCGCGATCGGTGATGGCGCCGCCGATGTGGTAGGGCATCCCGCAGTTGGCGAAGGAGATGTGCTCCCCACGCTCGAAGAGGACGATCTCGGCGTCCTCGGAGAGGCGGCGGGCGCGGGCGGCGGCCGAGGCGCCTCCGGCGACGCCGCCGACGATCAGGACTCGCTTGCGTTCGGGCATCTGTTTCTCCCTGGGTCCCGCGAAGGGACGTGGGTTTCGGGGTCGCGCTGCGCCCCGGGTTCGTTGCGACTGACGCTGGACCGACCACCGCAGGCCGTGCTGTAACTCACCGCAGAGAACGCAGAGGGAAGGAGGAACAAGGAATCGTACGCATTCCAGTTGATTCACGGGCGGGTGCCGTGGTCTGCGGAGCGAAGCGAAGCAACCACGTCCAACCGACACTGCCTGCGAATTACCTGCGATGCGTATCCACACCGCGTCCTCTCTGCGGTCTCCGCGTTCTCCGCGGTGCCCTGCGGTCCTGAGACCGCCTCTACACGTACTCGCTTCCGCACGTCTTGCGGATGCAGTTGAGCAGCCCGGGCAGGCGCGGGTTGGCGATGGCGTAGTACACCGTCCGCCCGTCGCGCTCGCTGGCGAG
>JAWLCQ010000025.1:0-42985 GCA_041687095.1 Phycisphaerae bacterium
GGGGACCATGGCGACCCCGCTGGCGTTGATGGTCGTGCCCTCGGGGAGCGTCTCGTTGGCCCAGTACTTCGAGAAGTCCAGCGGGGGCAGGCCCTCGGGCGCCTTGAGCCCCACGCCCACGGGACTGAAATACCCGTAGTGCCCGGCGACGTCGTCGGTCCCGATGTGCTCCTTCACCCGCCGCAGCAGGTCGGGCGTGAAGCTGGCCTTGTAGAGCAGGCGGTCGGGACGCTTGTGGGCGAGCGTGGCACGGAAGACTTCGAGGTCAGTCATCATGGGGGAGTACCTTCCTGTGTGTCCTTTGCGATCAAGGACTCTGCGCTTGATCCTGTGCATCCTTCGCTATCCGAACGGACGCCAAAGGGCAAGCCCTGATCAGGACCGGATGCGAGATCTTGCCCTGTGCCCTCCTGACGCTTGCGATTTGGCGTCCGTTGGATCAACGCTTGTGCTTGTGGAAAGGCCAGTCGTCATAGGGAACCACGAACTCCCAGTGCTGTGGGGGGATGCGATGCTTCTCGAAGTTCCGCCAGATGTAGTCGATGGTGCTCCGCACGCCCTGGGGCGTGTCGCGGTGGCGGATGTTGACGTCCAGGCTCCACACGGGATGCTCGTCAGGGAACAACTGCTGTTCCTCAAGGCACTTGCGCGTGCAGTCCCGCAGCATCACGAGCATCTCGTTGGGGCGGACGCGGTGCCTGCGGAACAGCAGGTGCACGTGGTCCGCGAGGACCGCGCACGCGTAGCAGGTGAACCGCTCCGCGCGGATCAGCTCCCCGATCGCCCGTCCAATGCAGTCGCGGTGGGGCGCCTCGAACCAGAGGATCGGGTGCTTCACCCTGTCCCGGGCGTCCCGGTAGAACTCCCGGATCTCCGAGCGGTCCGGGAAAGGGTCCTTCCGCCCGTGGTGGACGGGCCCCAGCGGACGGATGCTGTCCTCGCGGATCCCCTGCGACATCGAACCTCGCGGGTCGTTCGGCAACCAGTGACCGTAACCCGTTAGGATGATGTGGGATGCGATGATCATGCGACCATGGGTAATCCAACGGACGCCAAATGGCAAGCCTTGATCAGGGCACACAGCAAGTGCTCTGCCCGATCCTGCTTGAGGCTCATCTGCATAGCAGTCCGTCAGTCAATCCGCCAGCCAACCCATGCCAGTTAACCAGTAACACTACAACGAAGCTTGGTTGACTGGTTGACTGGTTGACTGGTTAACTGGTTAACTGGTTGATTGGTAACGGCTTGCCGCCAACTGCACGCCTGCGGTGGCCCTGGGCAGGCATGGGACGCTAACTTCTTTACCAGTAACCATTTAACCAGCCGCCCAGTTCACATCCTTCGTTGTAGTGGTAACCAGTTAACCAATCAACCAGTTAACTGCCCGCAGCCTCCATCGCCCGCACCTCCGCGATAACGGCGGAGACAATCTCATCGGCGTTGACGGTGCGGATGCGTTGGCCTTTGCGATAGAGGACGGCCTTGTCCTTGCCTGCGCAGATCGCGACGTCGGCGGACTCCGCCTCCCCGGGACCGTTGACCACGCAGCCCATGACGGCGACGGTGAGGGGCGTGCGCACGTCCGCCAGTTCCGCCCGCAGGCGGTCGAGCACGGGCGAGAGGTCCATCTGCAGCCGCCCGCACGTGGGGCAGGCGATCCACTCGATGCCCACCCGCTCCCGCAGGCGGAGCGAGCACAGCAGTTCCACGCCCGCCCGCACCTCGTTCACCGGGTCCCCCGCGTAGCTGATGCGGATCGTATCCCCGATGCCCTCGCACAGCAGCGTCCCCAGCGCCGCCGCCGAGCGGATCGCCCCCGTCTCCATCGTCCCCGCGTGCGTCACGCCCAGGTGCAGGGGGTAGTCCCAGCGACGGGAGAGTTCGCGGTAGGCGGCGACGCAGGTGACGGCGTCGTGGCTCTTGGCGGACAGGGCCAGGTTCTCGAAGCCCTCCTCGCGGAAGACGGTGAGGTAGTCGTCGAGGGCCTCGACCATGAGGTCCACGAGCGGGCGCTGGAGTTGGGCGGCGTGGCGGGCGGGGTCGCGGCGGTCCACGACGGAGCCCTCGTTGACGCCCACGCGGATGGCGACCCCGGCCGCCTGGGCGGAGCGGATGACCTGGCGGACGCGGTCGCGGTCGGTGAGGTTCCCGGGGTTGAGGCGGATCTTGGCGATTCCGGCGTCGATGGCTTCCAGGGCGCGGTCGAAGTGGAAGTGCACGTCGGCGATGAGGGGGACCGGGGAGCGGGGGACGATCTCGGCGAGGGCGGCGGTGTCCTCGCGGGTGGGGACGGCGAGGCGGACGAGGGCGGCCCCGGCCGCGGCGAGGCGCTCGATCTGCTCGAGCGTGGCGCGGGCGTCGGCGGTCCGCGTGTTGGTCATGCTCTGCACGCTCACGGGCGCATCGCCCCCGAGGGTCACGGACCCCACCCGGAGCGGGCGGGTCTTGCGGCGCTGGATCTGCGGAAGGTTCATCCCGCTATCTTACCCGCAAGGAACCGTTGAGGAATTGCGGATTGTGGAACGCGCAAGAAAGGATCCCCGCGGCCGCCGGGGGACGGCCGCGGGGATCCGGGTGGGGTCAGTCTATGTCCGGTCGGTTACTCGGCCGTGCGGTAGCCGCGGATGTTGTCGTACGCCGCCGCTCCGCCGAAGGTGAACGATCCGGGGTCGAGCTTGCCGCCCTGGGCCTTGGCGGGGATGCCCAGCGCCCCGTCCTGGATCTGGATCTCGCCCGCGGGCTGCCCGTTGACCTTCAGGACGGCGATGTTGCCCTTCCAGGACAGGTCGAACTCGGTCCACCCGTCGGCGGCGACGGGGGTCGAGACGGTCCGGATCTTGTCCTTGTCCTTGGAGCGGGACCAGCGGCCGCTCTTGGCGTCCTGGACCATCGGGTTGAGGTCGCTGGTGAGGACGACGGCCTTTCCGTCCTTGCCCTGCTGGACGCTGATGTCCAGCAGCCCGGCGGAGAAGACCCCGCGGGCGGGTCCGGTGATGAGGGCCTGGAAGGCGAGGCGGCCCTGGTCGGCGGTGAGGTTCAGGTGCGGCCAGAACGCCACTCCGCCCTGGATGCCCTTGCCCTGGGCGCCCTGGACGAGGGTGATCTGCCCGGTCTTGGGCCCACCGACGAACACGCACGAGCCCAGGGCCTCATCGGCGATCGGCGCGTCCACGGTGTCGAACGTCGCCAGGAAGCTCTGCGAGCCCTGCATGGCCGTGCGCTCGATGAGGTGCACGCCCACGAAGTCGCGCTGCAGCACGTCCAGCTGCAGCCCACCGCCCGCGAACGGGTAGATCGCGCCCGTCTCGCAGTCGACGGCGAGGGTCTTGGCCTTGTCGAGCCCGAGCTTCGCGAAGTCGATCTGCACGTCGACCGCCTTGTCCTGCCGCGAGGTGTTCACCACCCACAGCATGGTCCGCTTGGCGCCCTTGTGGGCGGAGACGAGGCACTCGGGCGTGGAGGTGCGGACAGGGTTGTCCGCCTTCCAGTACCCCAGGAACTCGATCCCGGGCTCGTAGAAGCGGGCCTCCTGCGCGATGACGTTGTAGAACTGCACCTGCTCGGGCAGGACGTCGTGGCTCATCACCCACCCCACGAACTGGTGGGTGTGCTTGGGCTCGTAGATCGTCGAGTGCCGCTGCGACTGGCACATCATGGTCATCGCCCCGCCGGCGCACGTGGCCGAGCCGATCGCCCGCAGCCGCCCGGCCGGGAGGACCTCCATGTAGTCGTACTGCAGGTCCGAGGGCTCGACGTTCTCGCCCTCGAAGAAGATGTCCCCGAACCACGCATAGTACGCCGCCCCGCTGGAGATGTGCTGCCAGAGGTTGGGCGTGGGGACGTGGTTCTGGTGGAACATGATCTTCATCCGCTTGAAGTACTCGCGGAGCCCGAGGTAGCTGTAGCCCCGCTGGAGCTTCTTGTCCGCGCGGATGTACGCCCCGCCGGTGAGGAAGTTGTCCTCCAGGGCGAGGTAGTTCTCATCGACGTACAGCCCGCGGAAGCCCGCCTCGCGGACCCACCGCTGGTAGAACCACAGGCGGAAGTCCACCGGGCCCCTGCCCTGGGTGGTGTTGGCGTTGCTGCGGTCGCCCGGGGTCGCCCCCCAGTCCACCACGAACTCCGGGAACTCCGCCAACTGGCGGCCTTCCTTGCCCTTGCTGGGCTCGCTGTACTCCTGGTAGCGGCCGATGGAGTGGGCGATCGAGCCCACCATCGGGCGGTGCTTGGAGTGGCGGGGCGTGTTCTCCAGCATGCCCTTGGACTTCTCCATGTTCCAGGGGAACGGGGAGCAGTAGTAGGGCCACAGCACCGCCCAGTCCGCGTCGGTCCAGAAGTACGTGTTGACCGCGCTGGGGAGGGAGCTTGTGTTGTTCGCGCAGACGATCGCCCGCCACCCGTCGGGCAGGGGGCGGGAGGGGTACGTCTGGTAGCCGTACTGCACCGTCGTCGCCTCGGTGAGCGTGGTGGGCAGCTCGATGAAGTGCACCCGCAGCGTGACCTTCCCGTCCTTGCGGATGATCTCCTGCGTGGGGAGCGACTTGTCGTCGTCGGTGATCCAGCCCTTGTCGTTGTCGGCGAACCAGCAGAAGGCGCGGTCGCTGTTGGTCAGCCAGATGTACGGGACGAAGTCCCCGATCAACATCCCCGAGGCCGTCTGGATCGACGACCAGTAGGCGGGCGTCACGTCGTGGACCGCCGCCCACCCCCCGGCCGTCGTGCAGTAGTGCGTCGCCTCGCTCTCGGGCAGGACGATCTCGAGGTAGACCTTGTCCACCGTCGCCGGGGCCTTCGCGTCGGCGGGGGCGATCGTCAGGTCGCTAAGGACGAACCCGTCGAACTCGACCTGGGTCGTCGCGGAGCACTTGAGCCCCGCCCCTTCGCCCGTCCCCCGCAGGATGGCGTAGGCGTCAACCTGCTTGAGCAGCTCGGGCTGGCCCGGGGTGATGTCGATCCGCTTGCCCCCGACCTCCGCGACGAGGCGCATGGACTCGATCTGGCTCACCCCGCCGTTGTCCACCTTCTCCAGCAGCCCCAGGCCGTTCATCTGCATCTGCCGGTTCCACACCCCGACCTGCCCGCCCCGCACCGCCACGGGCGTCCACGGGGGGATGACCTCGTCGGTGACCCCGACGGTGTTGTTCTGCCACTCGAAGCGGTAGCCCAGCAGGCTGATCTCGCTGCTGTTGGTGTCCAGGACATTGCCCTCACCATCCAGGATGGCGACCTCGACGAGCACCTTGCGGGGCTCGGGCTTGCCCTCGGGGATCTCGGGCAGGGGCATGGGCTCCTGGCCGCGGGCGACGCGCTTCTTGTTCTCCGACTCCATCCCCGCCCGCCGCGACCGCAGCGTCGCCGCCCCCGCCGGGTCGTACACCGGGACCTGCACCTTCTTGGCGTCCAGGAACATCACCCCGTTGGAGTACCACTCCACGAACGGGGGCATCTCCTGCTCCTGCAGGACCGCCTCGGTCGCCGGATCGACGACCTTCACCCTCGCCGACGCCACCTGCGAACGCTTCTCGTGATCGATGATGTCCGCCTTCACGAGCACCACGTTGTTCTCGGGGCCGTACATCGGCATGACCGCCAGGGGGACGATCTCGCGGTCCTTCTCGGGCCGCTGGGGCTTGGACGCGACGTACCCGTTGACGGCGAAGGGCACCATGTGCCGGTAGATCTCCGTCCCGTCCTTCGCGCGGGCGGTGACGCTGACGAACCCGATGTCCAGGTCGCCCGTGTCGCCCGTGACGCGGAACTCCTCACGCTTCCCGGGGGCGAGCTTCACCGTCTTGCTGATCACCTGGTCCCCGTCGTGGGGGGCGATCTCCTTCTGCACGCGGACGTCGACCGTCACCTCCTCCGCCTTGGTGCGGGGGGCGACGACGGCCATCGGGAAATCGATCGCGCCCGTGAACAGCGACGCCGTCCCGTACACCTGCAGCATGGCCGTGTCGTCCATGAGGTGCATGTCCGGGTAGCCCGGGATCTCCGCGAACCCCCCGGTGACGCCCCACGACGCCTGGGGGCGGGATTCGGTCCCGGGGCTCGTGCGGGCGAGGAGGAACTTCCAGACGTCCCCGTCCTTGATCTGCTCGATCCCGAACGCCTTGATCGGGATCGACGCCTCGATGATGTAGCGGTCGTCCAGCTCCTGCACGCCCAGCGTCCAGTTGCCCGTCCAGCCCATCGCGGAGTACCCGCGGGAGGGGATGTTGTGGACGTCCATGACGGCGGGGTAGGTGTTGATGATGTTCTGGTAGGTCTCCGGGACGGCCTTGGGCGGGGCGACCCAGATCTCGATCGACGGGTCCCCGAACGAGTAGTCGTCGTTCTGGCGGGCGGTCTTCCAGAGCTTCCACTCCTTGGGGCCCCGCGCGCAGTTGGCGAGGAAGTAGAACCTCTCGCTGTCGAAGGCGAAGCCCCAGGTCGTCTCCGCCTGGAAGGGCTTGTTCTCGAAGATCGTGATCATGCCCGTGGCGACCAGCGCCCCGTCCCACTCCCCGGGCTCGATCTTCCCGTCGATCGTCGGGGCCTTCTCGATCCGCCGGGCGTAGAACGCCCCGGCCGGGATCTTTTCCTTCCCGCCGGCCGCGAGGATTTCCCCCGCCGCCACCGACAGCGCAAGAGCGCACAGAAGCAGTCCCGTTCCGGTGATTCGCATAGGCTTCATCCTTTCCTGTAGATGCATGGGGTGCAGAACACCCCATTTTGCACTTCGCAGCAGCGAATTCAAGACGTGACCCGGGAATCCCGGGGCGTTGCGCAACGCGCGGCCGCGGCCCGGATACGCCAACGCCCCCCGGGGGCCCGGGGGGCGTTGGGTGTTCCGTCCGTCCCCTCGAAACTCGACAACCGCTCGCCGGTCGCGACTCGGGGACGTGCCGCCGCCTACTTGTTGTGGGCGAAGTACTCGCGGACCAGGGCCTCCATGAGGTCCCCGCGCTTGTGGTAGAGCTTCTTGAGCTCGCGCTTGGGGCGCTTGGAGAGGGCGTAGTGGGTGATCAGGGGCAGGGCGATGGTGGTGTCGGTGTAGCAGACCACCGCGTCGGGGAGGCGGTCGGGATCGACCTTGCCCCAGGAGACCGCCTCGTGCGGGGTCGCCCCGCTGAGCCCCCCGGTGTCGGGGCGGGCGTCGGTGACCTGGAAGAAGTAGTCCTGCCCGACCTCCTTGATCCGCAGCACCTCCTGGATCTGGGGCTCGGTCTGGAGCATGAAGTTCTTCGGGCTCCCCCCGCCCCAGAGGACCACGGCGCTCTTGCCGCCGGAGCGCTTCGCGCCCAGGACGTAGCTCGTCGTCTCGTTGACGTCGATGGAGGGGTTCATCCGCAGCTTGCTCCCGCGGATCTCCAGCCCCGCCACGTTCATCCCGATCGTCGAGTCGCCCGGGCTGGAGGTGTAGACGGGGACCCCGCAGCGGTACGCCGCCGCCAGCATCGACACGTCCTTGAGCCCGTGCTGCCGCTCGTACTCCGCGGCGTACTTGCCCAGGAGGTGGTGCAGCTCGCCGGTGCCCATCTCCTTCTGGAACTCCGGCTGCATGAGGATCGAGCGGAGGATCTCGTCGGTCGCCATGAGGCAGTCGGTGTAGCCCAGGAGGACGTCGTAGATGCGGACGACGTCGTTGGAGCGGAGGTCCGCGTCGTCGACGAGGTGGGACCCGACGTGCAGGGGCATGTTGAAGGCGAAGTGCAGGTCATGGTAGAGGTTCGCCCCGGTGGCGACGATCCAGTCGACGAACCCGGCCTTGATGAGCGGGACGATGGACGAGCAGCCCAGCCCGGCGGGGGTGAGGGCGCCCGAGAAGCTCATCCCGACGGTGACGTCGGGTTCGAGCATCTTCTCGGTGAACAGGCGGGCGCCCTCGCGCAGGCGCGCGCCGTTGTAGGCGAGGAACGCGTCGTCGATGACCGACGCGAGCTTCTCCTTGCCCGTGATGCCCTTGGGCATGATCCGCTGGCCCGAGAGGTAGTTGTCCTTCTTGGGCGTCTTCTTCTTCTTCATCCACTCCGGCAGATCGCTCAGATCCGCACGCAACCGATGATCGCGCTTCATATTCTTGCTTTCCCTTTCCGTTCCCGTGTGGGAATCGAGTCTTACAATGGTATTCCTGCAACATTCTGCGTCCGGGGCGCCGCTGAGCCCTTCGGGCTCAGCGGCCGAATGCCCGGGCGCACTCGATACGTTGCCCACCGAACCAGGCGCCCCACCAATCTGCCATCGGCCAACGAGCCGCCCACAAGGCCAGTCCCGCGGTGAGTCAACCATCCGGCCGATCGACCGGTCAACCACTCAATCCGCCAGCCATTCAACCGATGAACCAGTCACCATCCGCTACTGCACGAGCACGACCTTCGCGGGGGGGATCCCGTTGAAGCTCGTGGCGCTGGCGGTGCTGTAGGCGCCGACGTTCTCTACATATACGATGTCCCCCACCTCCAGTTCGGGGATCTGCTCCCCGCGGGAGATGATGTCCAGCGAATCGCACGTCGGGCCCGCCAGGGTCGACAGTTGGGTCCGCCCCTTGCGGGTGACCTTGAACTGGTACTTCGCGTGGTCGAAGATCATTCCGCTCAGGGCCCCGTAGACCCCGTCGTCGAGGTAGTACCAGTGCTTGTTCTCGCGGATGGCCTTGCCGATGACGCGCATGATGAGCGTGGCGGCGGGGCCGACGAGGAAGCGCCCGGGCTCGGCGATGATCCGCAGGGAGGGGTCGAAGAGGCGGTCGATCTCGTTGGAGACGGCCTGGGCGGCCTCGTCGAAGGGGTCCTCCTCCCAGTCGAAGTGCGGGATGGGGAACCCGCCCCCGATGTCGAGGATCTCCAGGGGGAGCTGCTTGAGCTTCGCGTCCCGCAGGATGATGGCGGCGAGTTCCAGCGCCTGGATGTAGTTGCCCAGGTGCGTGCACTGGGAGCCCACGTGGAAGCTCATGCCCGTGGGCTTGAGCCCCAACTGGTGGGCCTTGATCAGCAGGGGGAGCGTATCGGCGGGCTCGCAGCCGAACTTGAGGCTCAGCTCGACGACGGACCCGATGTTGGGGACCTTGACGCGGGCGAGGACGCGGGCGCCCGGGGCGTACTCGGCGATCTTGTCGAGTTCGTACTCGCTGTCGAAGGTCATGAGGTTCACGCCCGCGGCCATCGCCTCCTCCATGGAGGGCCCGGGCTTGATGGTGTTGGCGTAGATGACCTGTTCGGGCTTGGCCCCGGCGGCGAGGACGGCCTGCATCTCCCCGACGGAGGCGACGTCGAACCCGGCGCGGGCGGCGACGAAGGTCTTGAGGATCTCGGGGTGGGGGTTGGCCTTGATGGCGTAGAAGGGCTCGACGCGGGGCATGGCCTCGCGGAACCGCGCGATCTGCCTGCGCAGCGCGCTGCGGGAGATGGCGGCCACGGGCGTCCCGTGCCGCTTCACCAGGTTGCGCAGCCGCTGCTCCATCCTGTCGGTCTTCTGCTTCGCCAATCCTCTCGCCTTCCTGCCCCCACCGAACGTTCTCGCATCATCCTATGAAAAGCGGGCGAAGAGGCAAGAGAAACCAGCGCGGAGCAGATTTCGGATTGCGGATTTGGGTAACCGTTCACGCCTTCGCAAACAGCAGCGAAGGCGTGAAGAAGACGATTCTTCGGGAGCCGAAGGCGGGAGGGGCGCAGGCGGGGTAGGCGCAGGGAGCCTCGAAAATGGGGACTGGCTCCGCAGCGGCATGCTTCTTGCCGCGCAGGTGCCTGTCCCCTTTTTCGAGGCGGTGCGGGGCTTATGGCCCACACTCCCGTGAACGGTTACCGAATCCGAAATCCCCCTCAGTCCGCTTCCACGCTCGTCGGCTGCCAGGGGAAGCCCGCGGGGCGGTTCCGTCTCGCCCCGCCGTGGTAGAAGATCTCGCGGACCGTCCGCCACTCCCGCGCGCCCCACTGATAGCTGCGGAACGGGTCGCGGATGCGGTCCATCTCGGCCAGCAGCCAGTCGTGCAGCCCGTCGCGCTGGGGGCGAAGCGACGGGTCGTGCAGGCGGTTGTCCAGCTCGTAGGGGTCGGTGGTGAGGTCGTACAGCTCGTCGGTGTCAAAGAGGTTGAGCACGAGCTTGTACCGCCCGTCGGTGGCACAGCGGACGGGGAAGAACTCGCCCCAGTCGTCGTGGTTGACGGCGAAGCGGTGGAAGTTGACCATCGCCGCCTCCCGCACGCGCCCACACGCGGGGTCCTCCAGGGCGGGGCGCATGGACGTCCCCTGCAGCACGGGCGGGCGGTCCACGCCCGCGTAGTCCAGCAGCGTCGGCAGCAGGTCCACGTGCGAGGCCAGCGCATCGCTCACCGCCCCGCGCGGGCCCCCGGGCAGGCGGACGAGGAGCGGGACGTTGCACGTCTCCTCGTACATCATCGGCCCCTTGCCCATCAGCCCGTGGGAGCCGAACTGGTCCCCGTGGTCCGTCGTGTAGATCACCATCGTGTCATCGCCGTGCAGGCGGTCGACGGCGTCGAGCACGCGGCCGATCTCGCGATCGACGTAGCTGTTGCACCCGTACCAGCGTCGGGCGAAGGGCGACGACGCGAAGCCGTCCCAGTCCATCTCCGCCCGCTCCCCGCGCTGGACGGCGTGGATGCGGGGCTTGTCCCGGAGGGGCGCGAAGAAGTTGTCGCGCTTGGGGATCTCGGACCCGTCGAACTTCTCCCAGTACTCCGGGGGGGCGACGTAGGGCCCGTGCGGTTCGTCGAACGACGCGACGAGGACGAAGGGCTCATCGCCCACGCGCTCGAGAAAGTCCCGCGCGCGATCGGCGACGCGGTGGGCCCAGAGGTTCTCCTCGCCGAAGCCCGCCGCCCGCAGATCGTCGCTTGTCTGGCAGCGGCGGTAGGCACTGAACCTCTCGGGGCCGATGTCCTCGGCGTAGCGTTTCCCGTCGTACCACCACTCGCCCTCGAACCCGCCCCCGGGCGTCCCGTCCCCGAAGTACGCCGACCCGTCCAGGTGCCACTTGCCCGTGTACGCCGCGCGGTATCCGCCGCGGCGGAAGATCTCGCCCATCAGGGCGATGTTGGCGGCGGGGGCGACGTTGTTCATCCACGCCCCGTTGCTCTGGGGGTGCAGCCCGCTGAAGATCGCCCCGCGCGCGGGGGTGCACAGGGGGCAGGCGGTGTACGCCCGCTCGAAGCGGACGCCCTCGCTCGCGAGGCGGTCGAGGTTGGGGGTGTCCACCCGCGGGTTCCCGTAGGCGCCCACCATGGACTGATTCTGCGTGTCGGTCATCAGGAAGACGAAGTTCATGCGCGGGTATGCCTCAGCAGCCACGTGTACAGGTCGGGGTTGTTGTAGGTCTGCGTCCACGAGTCGTGCCCGGCGTCGGGGTAGACGGTGAGGCGGGCGTCCCCGCCGGCGGATTGGAGGGCGGCGACCATCTCCTCGCTCTTCTCCAGGGGCACGACGGGGTCCTTGCCCCCGTGGAACGCCCAAGCGGGGACGCGCTTGATCCGCCGCACCCAGTACGGGTTCCCGCCCCCGCAGATGGGGGCGATGGCGGCGAAGAGGTCCGGGTACATCATGGCCATCTCCCACGTCCCGTACCCGCCCATGCTCATCCCGGTGAGGTACAGGCGCTCGGTGTCGATGCGGAGCGTCGCCAGCAGTTCGTCCAGCAAGATCCGCAGCAGGTGCCCGTGCCACCAGTCCTCCGCCGGGCACTGCGGGGAGGCGATGATGAAGGGGAACTGCCGGCCCTCCGAGGCGAGGCGCGGCGGGCCGTGGTGCTTCACCCTCTCCAGGTCGCTCCCCCGCTCCCCCGCCCCGTGCAGGAACAGCAGCAGCGGGAACTGCTCGGTGGGCGAGGCGGCGTAGTTCGAGGGCAGGTACAGCAGGTAGTCCATCGAAGCGGAGATCGCGCACTGGCGATCGAGGCGGCGGGCGGTCTGCTCTCCGGATCCGTTGCGTTCCTGGGTCATGGGCGCTCCTCGGTTGGGATCGCACCAGTGTAGGCCACGGGGCGTCCCGCGACAACCCGCGGCGGCCCGGGATGCGGGGGCACAACTCGCGGCGGCCCGGGAAGCGGGCGTACACCTCGCGGCGGCCGCGAAGCGGGTGCATAACCCCTCTCCCCGCGGGGAGAGGTCCCCGAGCGAAGCGAGGGGGGTGAGGGGGCGCCGGAACTGCGAGGACGGTTCCGCGGCGAGTGCGAAAGCCTGTCATCTGCAAGGCCCCCCTCATCGCCCCGCTGCGCGGGGCACTTCCCCCCCCGGGGGGGAAGGGTTCACACCGCCCATCGCGAACCCACGCGCGTCAGCGGAACCCGATGCCCTTGAGCCAGCCCGCGCACAGGTTGGTCCACTGGGCGACGTCGGGGTGCTGCGGCGCCAGGCCCAGCCCGTGGGGGCCGTGGGCGAACACGTGCAGGGCGAAGGGCACCCCGCAGCGCCGCATCGCCCCCACCAGCAGCAAGGCGTTCTCCACCGGCACGGCCGCGTCGTCCGCGGTGTGCCAGAGGAACCCCGGGGGCGTGTCGGGCGTCACGCGGTTCTCCAGCGTCAGCCGCTCGCGAAGCTCGGGGTCGGGCTCGGGGCCCAGGAGGTTCCGCATGGACCCGTCGTGGCGGTGCTCCCCGAACGTGATGACGGGGTAGCAGGCGATGAAGGCGTCGGGGCGGGAGGACGCCCGCTCGACGGGGTCGGCGGCGAGCGGGTCGCCTTCGTCGAAGATCGTGGCGGCCGACACGCACAGGTGCCCGCCCGCGCTGAAGCCCAGGATCCCGATGCGGGCGGGGTCGATGGACCACTCGTCCGCGCGGGCGCGGACGGTGCGGATCGCCCGCTGGGCGTCGCCGTGGGGCACGGGGTGGCGGTAGGGCGCGACGCGGTAGTCCAGCACGAAGGCGGCCACGCCCAGGGAGTTGAGCCACTGCGCGATCGGGGCCCCCTCGTGGGGCGCCCGCATGGCGTACCCGCCCCCGGGGCAGACGATGACGGCCGCGTGGGGACCGGGCGTATCGAGGGGGAACGGCGTGAGGCGCGGGGTGTCCTCGGGGGCCGTCCCCCGCGCGCCCGGGGCGCCGGTGGGCCAGAGGGGGAACGTCTGCGTTCTCTCGTCGCGGGTCATTGCATGGGCTCCTGCGTCGGTTTTACCGCGGAGGACGCGGAAATGCTATCCGCGGTCGGTGGCGACGCTCTCACACAAAATGCCAAGTGGCATGCCGGTCCAGGACCGGCTTGCCACTTGGCGAGGATGTTCCCGTTCCGCGCGGTCGCGGAGGGGTGGGTTACTTCTTGGCCTTCTTGACGGCCTTCTTCACGGCCTTGACGGCCTTCTTGGCGGCCTTGGCGACCTTGCCGGCGTTGGCCTTGGGGTACTTGATGGCGGCGCGGGCGGCGGCGAGGCGGGCGACGGGGACGCGGTAGGGCGAGCAGGACACGTAGTCCAGCCCGACCATGTGGCAGAACTCGACGCTGCTGGGGTCGCCGCCGTGCTCCCCGCAGATGCCCAGCTTGATGTCCGGGCGGGTGGAGCGGCCCTTCTCGACGGCGATCTGGACGAGCTGGCCCACCCCGTCGCGGTCGAGGACGGTGAAGGGGTCGTACTCGTAGATGCCCAGCTCGACGTACTCGGCGAGGAACTTGCCGGCGTCGTCACGGGAGAACCCGCAGCCCATCTGGGTGAGGTCGTTGGTGCCGAAGGAGAAGAACTCGGCCTCGGTGGCGATGGCATCGGCGGTGACGGCCCCGCGGGGGACTTCGATCATCGTCCCGATCTTGTACTCGAAGGGAAGCGTCTTGACCTTGCGTTCGGCCTTGACGGCTTCGAGGACGTCGAGGACGATCTTCTTCTGGTGGGCGAATTCCTTCACGTCCCCGACGAGGGGGATCATGATCTCGGGCTTGGCGCCCTTGACCTCGAAGGCGGCCTCGAAGATCGCCCGGGCCTGCATGGCCGTGATCTCGGGGTAGGTGATGCCCAGGCGGCACCCGCGGTGGCCCAGCATGGGGTTGAACTCGTGGAGCGAGTCGACCTTGGCGGTGATGGTCTCGACGGGCACGCCCATGGCCTTGGCCATTTCCTTCTGCCCGGCCTCGTCGTGGG
Source organism: Phycisphaerae bacterium (assembly GCA_041687095.1). GTDB lineage: Bacteria > Planctomycetota > Phycisphaerae > SM23-33 > SM23-33 > JAWLCQ01. The sequence continues at coordinate 14,055 of JAWLCQ010000025.1, forward strand.
GGACGAACTCGTGCAGCGGGGGGTCCAGGAAGCGGATGGTGGCGGGGCGGCCCTTGAGGGCCCGGAAGATGCCCGCGAAGTCCTGCCGCTGCAGGGGCAGCAGCTCCTCCAGGGCCTTCTTGCGCCCGGCCTCGTCCTCGGCGAGGATCATCTTGCGCATCGAGACGATGCGGTCGCCCTCGAAGAACATGTGCTCGGTGCGGGTGAGGCCGATGCCCTCGGCGCCGAACTTGACGGCGACCTCGGTATCGTGGGGGGTGTCCGCGTTGGTGCGGATGCCCAGGGTGCGGTACTTGTCGGCGAGCTTCATGATCTGCCCGAAGGGCCCGGTGAGGGCGGGCTCGACGGTCTCGACCTGCCCGGCGTAGACGGCCCCGAGCGACCCGTTGAGGCTGATCCAGTCGCCTTCCTTGAGGACCGTGCCACTCTTGGTGGTCATCGTCTTGTTCTTGTAGCTGATGACGATGTCCCCGCAGCCGGCGACGCAGCACTTGCCCATCCCGCGGGCGACGACGGCGGCGTGGCTGGTCATGCCGCCGCGGCTGGTGAGGATGCCCTTGGCCGCGTGCATGCCGCCGATGTCCTCGGGGCTGGTCTCGACGCGGCAGAGGATGACGGCCTCGCCGAGTTCGCTGCGTTCCTCGGCCTCGTGGGCGGTGAAGCAGATCTGGCCGGTGGCGGCCCCGGGGCTGGCGGGGAGGCCCTTGCCGATGACGGTGGCGGCGGCTTCGGCCTTGGTGTCGAACATCGGGTGCAGGAGCTGGTCGAGCTGGCGGGGCTCGACGCGGAGGATGGCCTCCTCCTCGGTGATCAGGCCTTCCTTGATCATGTCCGTGGCGACCTTGACGGCGGCGGCGGCGGTCCGCTTGCCGTTGCGGGTCTGGAGCATGTACAGCGTGCCCTTCTCGATCGTGAACTCGATGTCCTGCATGTCGCGGTAGTGCTGCTCGAGCGTCTTGCGGATCTGCTGGAGCTGCTTGAGCGCCTTGGCGTCGCGGTTCTTGAGTTCGTCGATGGGCAGCGGGGTGCGGATGCCCGCCACCACGTCCTCGCCCTGGGCGTTCATCAGGAACTCGCCGTAGAACTTGTTCTCGCCCGTGGCGGGGTTGCGGGTGAAGGCCACGCCCGTCCCGCTGTCCTCGCCCATGTTCCCGAAGACCATGGCCTGGACGTTGACGGCCGTGCCGATCAGGCCGCGAATGTCGTTGAGCTGGCGGTACTTGCGGGCGCGGGGGTTGTTCCACGAGCCGAAAACGGCGTTGACGGCGTCGTCGAGCTGCTCGCGGGGGTTCTGCGGGAAGACCTTCCCGTCATGCTCGTACACCTTCTTGTACCCCGCGATGACGTCGCGCAGGCCCGCGGTGTCGAGTTCGGTGTCCAACTGGACCCCGCGGGCGTCCTTGACCGCCTGCAGCGCCTCCTCGAAGTGCTCGTGCTCCATCCCCAGCACCACGTCCCCGAACATCTGCAGGAAGCGGCGGTAGGCGTCGAGGGCGAACCGCTCGTTGCCCGTCAGGTCGATCATCGTCTGGAGCGTCTCGTCGTTGAGCCCGAGGTTGAGGACCGTGTCCATCATGCCCGGCATCGACGCGGCCGCCCCGGACCGGACGGACACCAGCAGCGGGTTCGACCCGCCGCCGAAGGTCTTGCCCGTCGCCTTCTCGAGCCGCCCGATGTGCTCGGTGATCTCGTCGCTCAGCGTCGCGGGCCACTTCTCACCGTTCTGGTAGTACTGGTCGCACGCCTCGGTGGTGATGGTGAACCCGGGAGGCACGGGCAGCCCGATGCTGCACATCTCCGCCAGGTTCGCACCCTTGCCGCCGAGCAGCATCTTCATGTCGGCACGTCCTTCGGACTTGCCCTTGCCGAAGAAGTACACGTACTTCGTTCCCTTGGACTGTTTCGATCCCGTCTTCGCCTTCTTGGCCATGGAGTCTCTCCGTCGCTGAGCCACGTCTGGTAAACCGCACCGCCCGGGGGCCCCCGCCTGCCGCGGAGCGTACCGCGAAAGAGCTGGGGGCGGGTGCACACGTTCCCCGGTCGCGGGGACCGGGCGAGATGGAGTAGTCTATGGACGCTCCCCCCAACTGTCAATCGCTTTTCCCCCGCAAGAAAACGGCTTGACGGACCGGGGATCGGCCGATATATAAAGATACGAGGTCCAACGAATGATCCGTCGCCACGACAGCCTGACCCTCCTCCTACCCGCCGGGCTATCGCTGCGCTGACGGATCGCGGACAACACGACCCATGACGTAATACACCGGTCCCGCGATCCGAACTGGATCCGCGGGACCGTTTCTTTTTCCCGGCCCCGCGGCGGAATGCGACGGAGAAACCTGACCCAAGGCCCAGCAAGGAGCAATACCGTGTCCGCCCATACAGTCCCCTCCCCCACGCCCGAGACCCGCGCCCCCAAGTACCCCAACCCCGCCCCCATCGACCTCCCCGACCGCCAGTGGCCCGCGCGGGCCCTCACCCGCACGCCCCAATGGTGCTCGGTGGACCTCCGCGACGGGAACCAGTCGCTCCCCAACCCGCTCTCGCCCGCGGCCAAGCTCGAATACTTCCAGATGCTCTGCCGCATCGGGTTCAAGAACATCGAGGTGGCGTTCCCGTCGGCGAGCGCGGATGACTTCGCCTTCACCCGCCGCCTGATCGAGGAGGGGCACGTCCCCGACGACGTGTTCATCATGGGCCTCACGCAGTGCCGCCCCCAGCTCATCGAACGCACCTTCGAGAGCTTCCGCGGGGCCCCCCGCGCCATCGCCCACCTCTACGTCGCCGCCAGCGACCTGCACATGCAGCAGGTCTTCGGGCTCTCGCACCAGCAGACCATCGAGATGGCCGTCCGGTCCGTCCGCCAGGCCCGCGACCTCGCCGATGCGCAGCCCGCCAGCGACATCCGCCTGGAGTTCTCCCCCGAGGAGTTCACCGACGCCGATCCGCAGTTCGCCCTCGACCTGTGCATCGCCATCGTCGAGGCCTGGGGCAAGGCGTCCCCCCAGACGCCCGTCATCCTCAACCTCCCCGCCACCGTCGAGCGCCGGCCCCCCAACCAGCACGCGGACATGATCGAGTGGTTCTGCCGCCGCTTCCCCCGGCGGTCCGACGTGCTCATCAGCGTCCACCCGCACAACGACCAGGGCATGGCCGTCGCGGCCGCCGAACTGGGCCTCCTCGCCGGGGCCGACCGCGTCGAGGGAACGCTCTTCGGGCACGGGGAGCGGACGGGCAACGTGGACCTCGTTGTCCTCGTCAACAACCTCCACGCCCGCGGGATCGACACGGGGCTGGACTTCACCTTCCTCCCCGAGGTCGCCGCCACCGTCGAACGCCTCACGGGCATGGGCATCTACTATCGCCAGCCCTACGCGGGCGAGTACGTCTTCAGCGCGTTCAGCGGCTCGCACCAGGACGCCATCCGCAAGGGCCTGCATAAGCTCCGCGAGGCCCCCGACAAGTTCGGGGTGCAGTGGAAGGTCCCCTACCTCCACATCGACCCCGCCGACGTCGGGCGCCAGTACGAGAACCTCATCCGCATCAACAGCCAGTCGGGCAAGGGCGGGGTGGCGTGGATCCTCGAGCACGAGTTCGGGATCGACTCCCCACGCTCCATGCACCCCGAGGTCCGCGCCGTCGTCCAGGAGCACGCCGACCGCACCGGCCGCGAGGTCACCCCCGCCGAGGTCCACCAGCTCTTCCTCGCCGCCTTCGTGAACCCCGCGGGGCCCTACGAACTGGTGGGCTACTGGCCCCGGCCCGACGAGACGGACCCCGCCCAGGTGCACGGGGAGGTCCGCGTGAGGGTCAACGGGGAGGAGCGGACCGTCACCGCCGACGGGAACGGGCCCATCTCCGCCTTCGTGCATGCCATGGCCGCCCTGGGCGCCGAACCCTTCGCCGTCGACGACTACCACGAGCAGGCCATCGGCAAAGGCGCCGACGCCCGCGCCGTCGCCTACGTCCCCCTCACCTTCAACGGCGGGGACGTCGTCCACGGGGTCGGCATGGACACCAACATCGTCCAAGCCGCCGTCCGCGCCATCGTCGCCGGACTCAACCGGAGGGCGGAAACGAGGCACTAGGGAATAGGGACTAGGCAATAGGCGGGGGGAAGAAGGGACTAGGGAATAGGCAATAGGGAGTAGGCAGAAGAAAGAACGGCGGGAGAAGAAACGGCAAAGCGCCCGGTCAGGGCCGTCGCGAAGTCGCCGTTTCTTCTTCTGCCTCTTGCCTAGTCCCTAGCCCCTAGTCCCTAGTGCCTGTCCCTCCCCCCCTATTGCCTATTCCCTAGTCCCTGGTGCCTTCCCCCCCCCGGGCACTTCACGTCCACCTCGACCTTGGGATTCGCCGATCCCTTGGACGTGTAGCGGCCGGTGAAGGTGGTCCCGTTGGGGCACGTCAGGACCAGCACCGTTCGCGGGCCGGACTTCTCCAGCGACCACTCCCCGAGGGCGGCGGCCTGCTTGGCGGCGTCCTGGCCGAGCGACCCCGGCAGCCACAGGCGGGGGTAGCGGGCGCCGTCGATGGTGATGCGCTCCTCGCGGAGGGCGGCGAACAGGTCGTCGGGGGACTCGATCTCGACCTTCGCCGTCTTCGCCCGCGCCAGGAAACTCGTGAGCGTGGCGACGGTCGATTGGGTGTACAGGTCGGCGCAGGGATCGTCGGGCAGGGCCGCCCACCACTCGTTGCAGCGCTGCTGGAAGGCGGCGATGTCCTTCCCGAAGCGGGCGGCGAAGGACTCGATGGGGCTCGCCCCGCGGGACAGGTCGCTGATGTGCCGCGTGAGGGCCTCGACGTACTTCCCGTCGTCCGCGTGGACCAGGAAGTGGAGCATGGACCAGCCCTGGTCGTAGTTCCGCATCGACAGCCCGCTGTTCCACTCCTCGTGGGACATCGTGAGCATCTCGGTGAACGGGAGGAACTTGTTGCCCTTGATCTGGGCCTTGACGCGCTTGAGGCGGTCGGGCGGGATGATCCCGCACACGTACCCGTCGCCCGTCCAGATCGCCGACCCGAAGTACTCGGCGAGCCCCTCGTTGATCCAGACGGGCAGGCGGCCGCGGATGACGTTGTGCGCGAACTGGTGGAACCCTTCGTGCTGGACGATCCGCCAGAGGGACTTGCCGCGGGCGATGGCCATGAGGCGCTGGCCCCGGCCATCGACGATGAACACGCCCGCCGAGCCCTCCAGGCCCCCGGCGGCGTGGTAGTCGGAGGGGTTGGAGAAGAGGTAGAACGGGAAGCGCGAGCGGATCTCCCCGCTGAAGCCCTGGGTGCGGCGGTGGTACTCCTCGGCCATCGTGGTCATGCGGGCGAACGCCTCGCGGACCTGCTCGACGGGCAGGTCGGAGTGCACGACGTAGTAGGGCGTGTCGTACTTGGCGAGTTCGCCCCCCGACACTGGGGCGGTCCCGCAGATCCCCCCTCCCAGCGACCCAACGACCAGGGCAACCACCGCCCATCCCGACACCCTTGCTGCCTCACGCACCTCGCACCCTTCCTTCCGCCCGGCGTCCCCAGGCGAGATCCATTGTACGGGATCGGGGGAAGAAAGGGAGGCGCTTGCAAGGGAGACGAACGGACGCCCAATGGCAAGCCCCGGGCGGACCCGTCACCAGGGCCCACCCGGGGCTTGCCCTTTGGCGTCCGTCCCCCCGATCTTCCGGTCCTCCCGTGCTCCGGTCCCCCGTCCCCCTACCCGTGCCACTCCGTGTCGTCCACGGTGGTCTTGGGGGAGGGTTCGACGACGACGGGGGTGTCTTCGGCGGCGACGGCGGCGAGGTCGGCGGGGGAGGGGTCCCCGACGAACATGATCCGCTTCATCGGGCACTTGGCGGCCGCCTTGTCCAGGGCGTCGAGGTCGTTGGGGTCGTAGCGGTCGTAGTCGATGCGGGAGACGTTGTTCTCGACCTTGAAGATGTCGCTGAAGCGCGTGCAGGCCTTGCAGCCGATGCACCCGACCTTGCAGACGCTCTTGACCTCCTTGCCGAAGTCCTTGTTCGAGCAGGTGATGACCATCATCCGCCGCGCCTTGAACGGGACCATGTGGATGAGGTTGCGCGGGCAGACGCGGGCGCAGGCCCCGCAGCCGGTGCACTTGTCGTAGTCCACGACGGCGAGCCCGTTGCGGACGTGGATGGCGTCGAAGGGGCAGGAGGCCTCGCAGTCCCCGAACCCCAGGCACCCGTAGGTGCAGCCTTGGATGCCGCTGACGAGGTTGGCCGCGGCGCAGGTGGACTCCCCGCGGTACTCGTGCCTCTGGAGGCGATCGTCGTAGGTCGCCCCGCAGTGGACGACGGGGCGGTAAGGGTAGGATTCGTCGAGGGCCAGACCGAGGATCTCCGCGATCCGCTCCGCGCAGGCGGACCCGCCGACGGGGCACTTGTCGGGCCCGACCGCCCCGGAGGCGACGGCCTCGGCGTACTCGGCGCAGCCGACGAACCCGCACCCGCCGCAGTTGGCCCCGGGGAGGGCGGCGGTGACCTTCTCGACCCGCTCGTCCACGGGGACATGGAAGGCCTTGTTGGCCCAGCCCAGCACGTAGGCCATGAACAGCGCCAGGACCAGCATGACCCCGGCGGCCAGAATGACGATCATCAAGCTTCCCATAGCAGCCTCAGTCCATCTAACGATGAAGCGGTCGGTATCCGTTCCAGCAAGCAGTCACCAATCACCCACTCAACCAGTCAGAGACTGTCTCAGAAACCCGATTCCACCGCAAAGAACGCGAAGCTCGCAAAGAACACCGGGCGTGAACAGAGGAGACTCCACTCCCTCTTTGCGGTCTTTGCGACCTTTGCGGTGATTCCTGAGACCGTCTCATAGCCGTCACGGGGTCCTCAGCCCTCCAGCCCGCCCGCCCCATCGGCCGGTGCCTCGACGTTCGGGAGGGTTGGGATCTCCTGCACCTGCTCCTGCGGGCCCTGGGCGGCGGGGGCGAGGAGCGAGGGGATGCCCGTCTGGGGGTTATCCATGCCCGTGAAGCCCAGAAACGCCAGCGCCAGCACGCCCGCGACGATCAGCGTGATCCCCGCCCCGCGGAGGGGCTTGGGGACGTCGCACAGGTCCAGTTCCTCGCGGATCCCGGCCATGATGACGATCGCGAGGGTGAAGCCCAGGCCCCCGAAGAAGCTCAGGGTCAGCGACTCCCCGAGGCCCCACATGCCCGCGGGGTCCTCGACCTCCGAGACGTTCTTCATGATCCACAGGCAGGCGAAGAGGATCGCGCAGTTGGTGGTGATGAGCGGCAGGAAGACCCCGAAGGCCTTGTACAGCGGGGGGAAGAACTTGCGGACGTACATCTCCACCAACTGGACCGCCGACGCGATCACGAAGATGTAGACGATGTAGTTCAGCACCCGCAGGTCCACCGTCCCCGTTCCGCCCACGTGCGTCCAGACCCACGTGGAGACCGGGGCCCCGCGGCGGAGGACGTAGTACGTCAGCAGCCAGCTCAGCAGGCCCGCGACGGTGATGACGAACGTGACGGCCGCCCCCATCCCGAAGGCCATGTCGGTGCGGCGGGAGACGCCGATGAACGGGCAGATGCCCACGAAGTAGTGCAGCACGAAGTTGTTGATCAACGCCGCGCTGACCGCAATCAGAAGGATCGTCGAGAGGTATTCCATTGCAGTTCGTCCTTACGGAGCGTTAGCTCGCCGCTCCCACGGTCTGCTTCTCGGGGGCCGGGCCCTTGTCGGGGGGGGTGGAGCGGGAGGCGGAGGCGGTGGCGGCCGCCCGCCGGGACCGCGCCAGCCCGAACCAGTTCACCAGCCCCAGCAGGATGCCCAGCGTGAGGAACGCCCCGGGGGGCAGGATCATGATGATCCAGTCCGGCCAGGCGTCGGGCAGCACGGCCAGCCCGAACAGCGTCCCCGCGCCCAGCAGCTCGCGGACGGTCGCGATCGACGCCAACGCCAGCGTGAAGCCCAGCCCCTGGCCCACCGCGTCCGCGACGGCCGCGGGGAGGCGTTGCTTGGACGCGCAGACCTCGCAGCGGCAGATGATGATGCAGTTGACGATGATCAGGGGGATGTACGGGCCCAGGGTCTTGCTCATGTTCCAGAGGTAGGCGGCGATGACGCGATCGGCGATCGTCACGAAGGTGGCGATCGTGAGCGTGAAGACCAGGATCCGCAGGTGGGGCTTGAGCAGCCCGCGGATGAGGCAGGTGATGATGTTCGCGCACAGCAGCACGAAGATCACCGCCCCGCCCATCGTCATCGCCGCCGCCATGCCGTTCGTCACCGCCAGCGTGGGGCACATGCCCAGCACCTGTCGATACACCGGGTTCTCCGGGAGGATGCCCCGGATGAACCGCTCCAGAGGGGTCGGTCCGTCCATCACCATGGCTTACTCGCTCTCCAGGGCCTTGCGGAAGTCCCCGATGACCTTGTTCACGATGTCCACGACGCTCTGGGACGACACCGTCGCCCCCGTCACCGCCGCGATCTCATGCTCCCCCGCCGTCGCCTTCGTCACGCGAAGCGGGGCGGCGGGTTGGCCCGCGAACTGGCTGCGCCACGCCTCGCGGGTGATGTTGTCCCCGAGGCCCGGGGTCTCCTTCTGCTCCAGGACGTACAGCCCGGTGATCCGCTGGGCCCGGAGGTCCACGCCCACCAGCAGTTCGATCTTGTCCGCGAAGCCCTGCCCCGACGCCGGGATCACCCAGCCCACCTGCTCGCCCGCGGCGTTCGTCGCCCGCCACACCGCCAAACCGTTCCGCTCAGCCTTCTCGCCCGTGACCGCCCCGGGGACGAGGGTGGGAATGGCCCCGCGGGTGTCGTCGAGCTTGTTCTGGTCGATCTGCGGGCGCAGGGTGATCTCCACCGCCGCCAACGCCCCCCCGAACGCCAGCGCCAGCACCAGCACCAGCCACCCCTGCGTGAGGTACGCCAGCGGGGAGCCCTTGGCGGGCTTGGAGAAGATCTCCCCGGCCGCCTCGGGCGAGGGGTCGGGGCCCGTGTACTTTTCCTGCTCGTTGCTCATAAAGGCCTCTACTTCCGCACCGGGACGGGCCCGCCCAAGGGGCGGGGGATCGTCCAGCGGTTGATCAGTGGGACCACGCCGTTCATCAGCAGCACGGCGAACATCACGCCCTCGGGATACGCCGAGAACTGCCGGATGATCATCGCCATCGCCCCGACCCCGATCCCGAAGATCCAGCGGCCCTTGGGGGTCAGGGGACTGCTCACGGGGTCCGTGGCGATGAAGAACGCCCCGAACAGCAGCGCCCCGCCCAGCACCTGGTGCACGAGCGTCCACTGCGTACTCAGAATCGCCCCCGCGTCCCCGCCGTTGAGCAGCGAAGCGACGAGGGCGTTGGTCTCCCCGAAGGAGCCCAGATACCCGAAGACGATCCCGCTCAGCAGCACGCCCGCGGGGATCTGCCACGCGGCCGTGCGGCGCCAGACGAGGTACAGCCCGCCCAGCAGGCAGGCGATGGCGCTGGTCTCGCCCAGCGACCCGTTGGTGTTGCCCAGCAGCAGCCACAGCGGAGACGTCACCACCCCGTCCATCTTGTACGCCGTCAGCGGGGTCGCCTGCGTGATGGCGTCGACGGTGGAGGCGGCGTCGACGTACCCGGGGGCGGCGTAGTTGAAGGTGAAGGTCATCATGATGAACGCCCGCCCGACCATGGCTGGGTTAAAGATGTTCTGCCCCAGCCCCCCGAAAACCCACTTGCCCAGGGCGATGGCAACGACCCCCGCGAGGATCGTCCCATAGATCGGGCTCGTCCCGGGCAGCGACAGGGCGAGGATGATGCCCGTCACCACGGCCGAGAAGTCGCCGATGCTGGCCTTGCGCCCGCGGGCGCGGGTCAGCAGGAACTCCGTCGCCACACACGCCCCCACGCACAGGGCGAGTTGCAGGGCGGCATACCACTGGAAGACGAACAGCGAGACGAGCACCACCGGGGACAGCCCGATGAGCACGTCCACCATCATCCGCCGCGTCGTCAGCTCCCGGCCCGGGAGGTGAGGGCTGAGGGCGACGTGAAGGTTCGGTGGAGAGACTGTCTGGGTTGTTTCGGTCATGCGATCCTCAAAATCCGAAATTCGAAATCCGAAACTCGAAACAAATTCGAAACAGCAAATTCAAAGGCTCGTAACCGTTCACGGCAGGGCGCGTTGCTATGGGTGCCACCCTCAAGCCGCATGCTGTTTGCGGCTTGGGGGTGCTGGCCCGGGGGCCGCAGCACCCCCAAGCGGCAAACAGCGCCGCTTGAGGGTGGCACCCACGCCATACCGTGAACGGATACCGAAATCCGAAACTCGAAATCCGAAACAAGCTCGGAGCACGAAATCCCAAACGGCTGGTTGGGCAGAGTTCGTGAGGGATCCGTGGATCGACGGAACGTTCGGGGCGGACGAACTCGGGCGTCCTTCGGGAAATCGCGGCGCGGCTTGCCTTTGGGGCGTCCGCGTTCCTCTTCGTTGCACCTCTGGGACTCGCCCCATACCCCCCTAGCGAGGTTTGCTGTTTCGGTCCTTCGGATTTCTTCGGTCTTCGGTTCTGCATGCTCTTGGCGCCCTCCCTCACAGCACGTCCGCGAAGTGCGGGCGGAGCCTGCGGAACAGCATCGCCCCCAGCGGGAAGGTGATGCCCACGAAGGCCCAGAAGAACAAATTCGTGTACCCGCGCTGCCAGAACCACGTCCCGTCGAACAGCGAGTCGCGGTATCCGCGGACGACGTAGAACAGCGGGTTGAGCTTGAACAGCAGCGCCAGGCCCGGATGGCGCTCCATCACCCGCTCGAAGTCCCAGAAGATCGGCGTCAGCCAGAACCCGAACTGCAGCCCCAGGGCGATCAGGTGCGGCACGTCGCGGAGGAACACGCTCAGGGAGGCCGTGATCCACGACAGCCCCAGCAGCAGCACCAGCGTGGCGAGCATGTAGTAGGGCAACTGCAGCAGGTGCCACCCCAGCAGGCCCGTCGCCCCGAAGATCCCCGCCAGCAGCACCATCAGGCACAGGTGCACCAGCAGCGCCGACCCGAGCGACACCAGCGGCAGCAGCGAGGTGCGGAAGACCACCTGCTTGACCAGGAAGTTGTGCTCGATGACCGACCCCGACGCGCGGGCGAGGGCCTCGGAGAAGAACAGCCAGGGCAGCATCCCCGCGGCCAGCCAGAGCACGAAGGGCACGTCGCTCCCGCCCGAGAGCGACCGGACCGCCTGGGCCTTGAAGCCCACCTCGAAGACCAGCCACAGCACCCCCAGCGTCGCCAGCGGCTGGATGAAGGCCCAGAGGAAGCCCAGGACGCTCCCGAGGTAGCGGACGCGGAAGTCGCGGTGGACCATGGACCACAGCACCTCCCGCGATCCGGCGAGGTGGCGGAGGAAGTCCGCGAACTGGCGCAGGGCGCTCATCGCGCTGCCCCGCGCGCAGACGTCCCGGGCCCCGATCGGCTGTCGTTTTCAAACGGCTCCATACCGTCGCGGATGGTAGCGGGGCGGGGGGGGCTTCCGCAAGATGGGGCGCGGGGAAGGGGAGGAATTCCCCCGCCCCCCGTCAGGTCCTTGGCGTGCCGCGTTCCGTGCAGTAGCATGTCCGCACCGGGCCTTCCCCGGTGGAACGGGAGCGAATGGACGTCTCGATCATCATCCCCACGTACAACGGGCGATCGCTGCTGGGCACGTGCCTGCCCAGCGTGCGGGGGGCTCTGCGCGCGGCGGAGGGGTGCGCGACGGAGATCCTTGTCGTGGACGACGCCTCCACCGACGGGACGGCCGAGTGGCTCGCCCGAGAGCACCCCGAGGTCCGCTGCATCCGCCGGGAGCGCAACGGGGGGTTCGCCGCGGCCGTCAATGCGGGCTTCGCCGCCGCCCGGGGCCGATGGGTCGCCCTGGTGAACAACGACGTGGTCCTCGATCCCGACTGGCTGCGCGCGGCGGGGGGGCATTTCGCGGACGAGGGGCTCGGGGCCATCGCCACCTGCATCCTCCGCGCCGAGGATCCCGCCCTCGTGGACACGGCGGGGGATGAGTACACGGTGGTGGGGATCCCGATCCAGTGGGGCAACGGCCGCCCGGTGTCCGAGGTCGCCGAGCGGCGGATGTGCTTTTCGGGCTGCGGGGCGGCGGTGCTGTACCGGCGGGCGGCGCTGGAGGCGGTGGGGGGGCTGTACGAGGCCCTGGGGGCCTACTGCGAGGACGTCGAGCTGGGCTACCGGTTGCAGTTGGGGGGCTACGCGTGCCTCTACGAGCCCGCCGCCCGGTGCGTGCATCTGGGGTCGGCGTCGTACGGGCGGGCGTCGTACCGGCAGAAGTTCAACTCCGCGAGGAACGCGGAGATCGTCTACTTCACCTGCACCCCGCGGGCGCTGCTGTGGCGGTACGCGGGGGCGTGGGCGGCGGCGAGGGCGATGCACGTGCTGCATCACGCCTCCCGCGGCACGCTGGGGCCGTACCTGCGGGGCAAGGCGGCGTTCCTGTCGCAACTGACGGCCGTGCGGCGGCGGCGGGGGGAGGTGCAGCGGGCCCGGCGGATCGGGGCCGCCGACCTGCTGCGGAGGATGGACCGACGATGGTTCCGGCACCTGATCCTGTGGCGGTGCGGCTGGCGGCGGTAACGGGGGGGCGAGGCCTCGTTGTTCTCCGCATCTCGGCCCTCGCGGGGCGGCAGGGACCGATCTCCAGGCGTCCTGACAGGGACGCGTTTCCGTGCGTCCCGGCCGGGACGGCGTGTCCGTGCGTCCCGGTAGGGACGCTGTGACAATAGCCCAGCAGTTCACTGCTGGGACCCAGGCGCCCCATCCCCCTTCCTCTTCTTCTCAAGCCCCGGGAGGGGCGCTTGAGGGTGCGTCATGGATCCGGCCCTCAAACGCCCCTTCCGGGGCTTGGGATTTCGAGCGGCCGCTACCCAGCAGTGAACTGCTGGGCTATTGTCAGGCCGTCCCTGCCGGGACTCCCAGGACTCCGGGAACTCCCGGCACGGGGACGCTTGCGGCGGTGCGCTTCTCCTTCCGTTTCTCCCGGTTCCTGATCCCCGTTCCTGGCCGTTCTCGTCTTCCGGGCGCCCCCTCACCGCCTCGCTGCGCTCGGCACCTCTCCCCCGGGGGAGAGGGGTTCCCGTCTTCGCCTGCGGCTACGACGCGGCAAGCCCGGTTCCTGGCTCCCGGTTCCTGCCCTTCGACTCGCTGCGCTCGCTCAGGACTTCGGCTCCCGCCCTTCGACTCGCTGCGCTCGCTCAGGACTTCGGTTCCCGCTTTCGCGGGGGTGGGAGTTCGGATATCGTGAGGGGGTCTGCGGGGCGGTTTGGATGGATCGCCCGGAAAGGAGCGACGGTCATGCTGGGATCGACACCGGTGGAGGCGACGGGAATGAAGGGCATTATCCTGGCGGGTGGGGCGGGGACGCGCCTGCACCCCCTCACTCGCGCCGTCAGCAAGCAACTGCTGCCCGTGTACGACAAGCCCATGATCTACTACCCCCTCAGCGTCCTCATGCTCGCGGGCATCCGGGAGGTGCTGCTGATCTCCACCCCCGCCGACCTGCCCCAGTTCGAGCGGCTGCTGGGCGACGGGAAGCGCCTGGGCATGTCCTTCTCCTACGCCGAGCAGCCCCGCCCCGAGGGGCTCGCGCAGGCGTTCCTCATCGGGGAGTCGTTCGTGGGCAACGATCCGGTCTGCCTGATCCTGGGCGACAACGTCTTCTACGGCCACGGGTTCGGGGCGTCGCTGCGGGCGTCGGCCCGCCTGCGCAGCGGGGCGAAGGTCTTCGGATACCCCGTTGCCGACCCGGAGCGTTACGGCGTGGTCGAGATGGACGCGGCCGGTCGGCCGACCTCGCTCGTCGAGAAGCCCGCCCAGCCGCGCTCCCGCTACGCCGTCCCGGGCCTGTACTTCTACGGTCCCGGAGTGGTCGAGCGGGCTCGGAACCTCAAACCCAGCGCCCGCGGGGAGCTGGAGATCACCGACCTCAACCGCACGTACCTGGAGGCGGGCGAGCTGCAGGTCGAGCTGCTGGGGCGCGGCCTGGCGTGGCTGGATGCGGGGACGGCCCATTCGCTCCTGGAGGCCGCCCAGTTCATCCAGGCCGTCGAGGACCGCCAGGGCCTCAAGGTCGCCTGCCTGGAGGAGATCGCCTGGACGCAGGGGTGGATCGGCCCCGAGCAGGTCCAGATCGAGGCCGACGCCATGGGCAAGAGCCCCTACGCCACCTACCTGCGGAACCTGCTGAAGGAAGAGGCGTAGGGGGCAGTCCTCATAGAATGGTGCAACCCTCAGCAGTGGGAGTTGCGCCATGCTCGAACCGCTCGAACCTCGGGTGCTGCTCAACGGGGCGGTGCAGGCTTCGCTCCTTCCCCCGATCCCCCAGGGCGACGTCCGCATCGAGTTGCGGACCGTGGTGACGGGCCTGTCGGGCCTGACGGCCCTGATGGACGCGGGGGACGGAAGCGGGCGGCTGTTCGCGATGACGGTGGACGGCAGCATCCGCATCCTTCGCGACGGGGCCCTGCAGCCGGACCCGTTTCTGGACCTGACCGCGCGGACGGTTACCGGAGGGGAGCGGGGCCTGCTGGGCCTGGCGTTCCATCCAAGGTTCGCCGAAGCGGGGTCCCTGGGGTTCGGGACGCTGTACACGTACGGCAGCGAACGGGTCAGCGGCCGGCCCGACTTCACCACCACCCTCCCCCTGCCCCCGGGGATCGTGATGGACCATCAGGGCGTGTTGACGGAGTGGCGGGTGGACCCCGCCAACCCCGACCGCGTGGACCCCGCCAGTGCGCGGGAGATCCTCCGCATCGACGAGCCCCAGAGCAACCACAACGGCGGGGCGATCGCGTTCGGGCCCGACGGATACCTCTACCTGTCGCTGGGCGACGGGGGGGCGGGGAGCGACGTGGGGCCCGGGCACAGCCTCCAGGGCAACGCGCAGGACCTCTCCAACGTCTACGGGTCCATCCTCCGCATCGACGTCAGCGGGGCCGGCGGCGGGAACGGGCGGTACGGCGTGCCCGCGGACAACCCCTTCGTGGGGGTCCCGGGCCTGGACGAGATCTACGCCTACGGGCTGCGCAACCCGTGGCGGATGAGCTTCGATCCGCTCACGGGCGACCTGTACGCGGGGGACGTGGGGCAAAGCAGCGTCGAGGAGTTGAACCACATCGTCCGGGGGGGCAACTACGGCTGGCCGCTCAAGGAGGGCAGTTTCGCCTACAACCGCAGCACCGGGGCCGTCTCCCCGGACACCGGGGCCCTGCCCCCCGGGCTGGTCGATCCGCTCTTCGAGTACGATCACGAGCAGGGGCGCGCGGTCATCATGGGCTACGTCTACCGGGGCCAGTCGCTCCCGGAGATCGAGGGCCGGATCGTCTTCGGGGACCTGCTGTCCGCCAACCCCGCCGACGGGGGACGGGTGTTCTACGCCGACCGTAGCGGATCGCCCGTGCTGGAGTTCGGGATCGAGCCCGGGGACCGGCCGCTGGGCGAAGCGCTCTACAGCTTCGGCCGTGACGCCAACGGCGAACTCTACCTTCTGACGGGGGCGGGCAACGCGTACGAGATCGTCCGCCCCTCCTCCAACCCGCTGCTGCCGCCCAGGGCGGCCGAGAACCTCTTCGACGAGCGCTCCTACCTCCGCCTCTATCCCGACGTGGCGCTGGCGGTGATGGGGGGGCAGTTCGTGTCGGGAGGGGAGCACTTCGAGCGGTTCGGGCGGTCCGAGGGGCGCAACCCCTCCGGCCTCTTCGACGGGGAGTTCTACCTGCGGGATAACCCCGACGTCCGCTCCGCCGTCGAGGCCGGTGCGTTCCCCACCGCCTTCGAGCACTACCTGGGGTTCGGTCAGGTGGAGGGGCGCGACCCCTCCCCGCTGTTCCGCTCCGGCTGGTACCTGGAGGCGAATCCCGACGTCGTCGCCGCCGTCTCCGCGGGCCAGTTCGCGTCGGGTCTGGAGCACTTCACCCGCTTCGGGATCTCCGAGGCGCGCGAGCCCATTCCGCTGTTCGACAGCGCCTTCTACGCCCAGCAGAACCCCGACGTCGCCCAGGGCGTTCTGGGGGGGGACTTCCGCTCCCCGTTCGAGCACTACCTGCTGTTCGGCCAGTACGAGTCCCGCGATCCCAACCCGCTGTTCCTGGAGGGGTTCTACCGGCAGGCGTACCTGGACGTGGATGCGGCGGTCGGGGCGGGGGTCTTCGCGTCGGGGTTCGAGCACTTCCTGGAGTTCGGGCAGTTCGAGAACCGCAACGTCTCGCCCTGGTACGACGGGGCGTTCTACGCGCAGCAGAACCCCGACGTCGCCTCCGCCGTCGCCACCGGCGTCCTGCCCAGCCTGTTCGAGCATCTCGCCCGGTACGGGCAGCAGGAGGGGCGGGACCCCTCGGGGGGGTTCGACCAGGGCTTCTACCTGGCGACGTACCCCGATGTGGCGACGGCGGTGGGGGCGGGGGCATTTGAGAGCGGGTTCGAGCACTGGATGGTCTTCGGCCGCTTCGAGGGCCGCCGCCCCACCGCGTAGCGGGCGGGGGCCTGGTCTGGGGATCCGCTCCCGCCTGTCGCCTGTTTGGACGGGCGGATTTGTCTTTGGGGATTGGACGACATAGAATTCGCGCCCGCACATCGGGAAGATGCCCTAGGGAGTGCTCGGGCAGGATTGGCAGTCAGGAGACGGATGCATGGCGCAGAAGCATTGGATCGCCCGGATCATCGAGAAGGAGGAGCAGGCGATTGTCCAGGAGTGGATGGAGGCCCTCAGGAGCAGCGAGAGCTTCCGCCAGCAGCTCACCAGCGACACCGAACTCGACCGCCAGTGCCGCGACCTGCTCCGCCGCATGGCCGAGTCCAGCCGCGACAGCGGGGCGGCGGGGTTCGAGGCCCGCGAGTGGGACCCGCTGCGGGACCAGCTTGCGGGGCTCAGCGACGCCTGGGCGGAGGTGGGCTTCTCCCCCTCCGAACTCGCCGGGTTCATCCTCCTGCTCCGCCAGCCCCTGGTGCGGCGGCTGTCGGAGAAGCTCATGGAGGACGCCCCGTCGCTGGTGCAGGAGGTGATGAACCTCAACCGCCTGCTGGACCGCGTAGGGCTCTGGGCGGCCGAGGTCTTCCAGCACAAGCAGCAGGAGATCATCCGCCGCCAGCAGGAGGAACTCATGGAGCTGTCCACCCCCGTCATCAGCATCTGGGAGGGCATCGTCGTACTCCCGCTGATCGGGACGCTGGACAGCACGCGGACGCAGCAGGTCATGGAGTCGCTCCTCAATCGCATCGTCCAGGAACGCGCCCGCGTCGCCATCCTCGACATCACCGGGGTGCCCACCGTGGACACCCTCGTCGCCCAGCACCTGCTCAAGGCCGTCACCGCCGCCCGGCTCATGGGCGCGGACTGCATCATCAGCGGCATCCGCCCGAGCACGGCCCAGACGATGGTGCAGCTTGGGGTGGATCTGCGGGAGGTCACCACCAAGGCCACGCTCGCCGACGCCTTCGCCGTCGCCCTGCGCAAGGCCACCCCCGAGGCCGAAGGGGATCCCGAGGAGTTGACCCCGTGATGACCGTGAACGGAGACCCCGAAGGCTATCGCGTCCCGATCCTGCGGATCCGGGACTTCCTGCTCGTCTCCATTCAGGTGGAGTTGGATGACCGCATGGCGCTGCGGTTGCAGGACGACCTGACGAAGAAGATCAGCGACACCGGCGCCCAGGGCGTCATCGTGGACATCTCCGCGGTACAGATGATCGACTCGTTCATCGGCCGCGTCCTGTCGGAGTCGGCCGCCATGGCCGGTCTGCTGGGGGCGGAGACGGTCGTGGTAGGCATGCAGCCCGCGGTAGCGATCACGCTGGTGGAACTGGGCCTTCCCCTGCGGGGGGTGTTGACGGCCTTGGACATGGACGACGCGCTGGCGCTCCTGGAGCGCCGCACCGGCGTGGAGAAAGGGGCCCCGCATGGACGTCGCTCGCGACGTTGAGGTTCCCGTCCGGGCGGAGACGGACATCGTGCACGTCCGGCGCGAGGCCCGCGAGTTCGCGCGGGAGGCGGGCCTGAGCCTCGTGAACCAGACCAAGCTGGTCACCGCCGCCAGCGAACTGGCGCGCAACGCCCTCGTGCACGGGGGCGGGGGGTCGTGTCGGCTGGAGGTGGTCCGCAAGGGCGTGCAGGTGGGCGTGCGGATGATTTTTCGCGACCAGGGCCCGGGGATCGCGAACGTCGAGCAGGCGCTGCGGGACGGGTTCACAACGGTCGGGGGGCTGGGGCTGGGCCTCAGCGGAGCGAAGCGCCTGGTGAACGAGTTCCATATTGAGAGCCGTCCTGGGGAGGGGACGATGGTGACGGTGATTCGGTGGAGGTAGAGCGACGAGCGCGGGAGGAGTTCCTGGACCGCAGGAACCGCACGGTGGCGTCGGAGGTGACGGAGGAGTCCCAGGTGGGGCATGTCCGGCGGCTGGTGAACACGCTGTGCGCCTCGGCCGAGCTGGACGCCGGGCTGTGCGGGCGGGCGGCGATCATCGCCACGGAGGCGGCGAGGAACATCGTGCGGCACGCGCGGCGGGGCCTGGTGGTGCTCAGCACCCGCACGGCCGCCAGTGGCCCATACCTGGACATCCTGGCGTTGGACCGCGGACCGGGCATGCCCGACATCGCCGCGTGCCTCCGCGACGGGTACTCGACGGCCGGCACGGCCGGGACGGGCCTGGGCGCCATCCAGCGCCTGTCCACGCACTTCGACATCTGGAGCACGCCGGGGCTCGGAACGGCCATCTGGTCCCGCCTGTGCAGCGCCCCGCACTGCGGGACGACTCCGCAGGACTGGGTGGACATCGGGGGGTTCAGCCTGGCCAAGCCCGGGCAGATCCGGTGCGGGGACGCGTGGGACTACACGGTTCGGCCCGGACGGGCGACGATCCTGCTGTGCGACGGGCTGGGGCACGGTCCGGAGGCGGCGGCGGCGGCAGACGCGGCGGTGTCCTTCTTTGCCCGATCCGATCTGCCGCCGGACGAACTGCTGCGCCAACTGCACCCGCACCTGCGGGGGCTGCGAGGGGCGGCGGCGGCGGCGATCGAGTTCGCCCAGGGCGGAGAGACCCTCCGCTACGCCGCCGTCGGCAACATCGCGGGGGTGCTGGTGCATCCCAAGCGGCGGACGGGGCTGGTGTCGCAGTACGGGACGGTGGGCGTGAACCTGCCGGCGGCGGTGCGGGTGGACAGCTACCCGTTCCCGCTCGGGACGGTTCTGCTGCTGTGGTCCGACGGAGTGACATCGCAGGCGAACCTGGACGGGTATCCGGGTGTCCAGAGGAGAAGGCCCGCCCTGGCCGCCGGGCTGCTGCTGCGAGATTACCGGCGAGGGAACGATGACGCCACCTGCGTCGTAGTAAAGCGCAGAGCGTGAGGCAACGGAGGAACCCAGTGAACAGGGTGAGCCGTTTATACGTTGCCAGGACGAAACGACCCCGCTGCCGCCGATGGACGCTTTCAGGTGTTGTTGGCGTGCAAGCCAGGAACAAGGCAAGAGTTAGCTGGCGTTGCTACGCCAGCCTGCCCAGGAGTGATTGAATCGTTCAGCGAATGGTGAGGACGTTGGTCGACACCCTCTTACTGCAAGGCACGATGGAATCCGCGCAAGGCCCGGTGCGCCTGCGGCAGCGGCTGCTGTGGCTGGGGCACCGGCTGGGCCTGCCGCTTCTGATGCGCACGGCGGTGGCGGCGGGGGCGGTCGAGTTGTTGCGAGAGGCGCGTCGGCGCGGACTGCGGTGCACCTGTAGGGTGACCCTGGAGGTGGCGAACCCGGCCGTGCTGCGAGTCACCGTGGGCCCGGTGACGCCCGGAGTGGGGGCGGACCTGCTGCAGGCCGGTCTGATGCCGGTGCTCTCGGAGGCCGCGAGCCTGTACGAGGCGGAGGGGGGGACGGTGGTCCGCATCGAGCTGCCCCTGCCCACCGGCGCCCCGCCGGAAGCGGATCTGCAGGGGCTGCGAAGCGAAGGCTTGGAGGGCGCGGCGGACGAGGGGGGGGAGGCGGCCCTGCAGGAGGTGGAGGATTTCGCCACGCTGGTGGCGGCCCTCCGCGAGGCGCGGGCGGACGCGCGGGCCCTGTCGGGCGAGCTGGATGAGACCAACCGCGGCGTCCTTGCCCTCTACGCCGAGGTCGAGCAGAAGGCCGCCGCCCTCGAAGAACTCAACGCCACCCTCGAGCAGCGCATCGCCAGCCGCACCGCCCAGCTCCGCCAGCGGGCGGGCCAGCTCGCCCGCCTCGCCAGCGAACTGACGCTGACCGAGCAGCGCGAGCGCCGCCGCCTCGCCCGGATCCTCCACGACCACCTCCAGCAACTGCTCGTGGGCGCCCGCCTGGGCCTGGAAGTCCTCACCCGCCGCGTGAACACCGAGCACCAACCCGCCCTCGAACAGGTCCAGGGCCTCATCCAGGAGGCCGTCGACGCCTCCCGCTCCCTCACCGTTGAACTCTCCCCGCCCATCCTCCACGAGGCCGGCCTCGTCGCGGGGCTCCAGTGGCTCGTGCGGTGGATGCGGGACAAGCACCAGCTCGAGGTACACCTGACGGCCGAGCCCGACGCCGAACCCCAGCGCGAAGACGTGCGGGTCCTGACGTTCGAGTCCGTCCGCGAGCTGCTGTTCAACGTCGTCAAACACGGCCAGACCGACCGCGCCTGGATCGACCTGGTGCGCAACGGCGACGAGTGCCTCCGCCTGTCCGTCCGCGACGAGGGCGTTGGGTTCGATCCCGAACTCGCCCGCCGCCGCGCCGCCGGAGAGGCGGGAGGCTTTGGGCTGTTCAGCATCGAGGAACGCCTGGCGATGCTGGGCGGGAGCCTGAGCATCCGCAGCGCCCCGGGCACGGGGTCGCAGTTCACGATCTCCGCTCCGCTGCGGGACACCCAGGCCACCGAAGCCACCCCCGCCTGTGCGCTGGCGACCGAGGAGGAAGCCGCCGCTCCCGCCCTCGGCGCCCCGGCCGCCGCCGCCGATGGCGTCATCCGCGTCCTGCTCGCCGACGATCACGTCGTCATGCGCCAGGGCCTGTCGCTGCTGCTGGGCGATGAGCCCGACATCGAGATTATCGCCGAAGCCTCCGACGGGGAGGAGGCCGTCGAACTCGCCCGCCGCCTGCGCCCCGACGTGGTCCTCATGGACTTCAGCATGCCCCGCATGGACGGCGTGGAGGCGACCCGCACCATCCACGGCGAATTGCCCGAGATCCGCATCATCGGCCTGAGCATGTACGAGGAGGCCGATCGCGCCTCCGCCATGCGCCACGCCGGCGCCGTCGCCTACCTCACCAAGAGCGGCAAGCCCGACGTCCTCCTCGCCGCCATCCGCTCCGCCGCCGCGGACTGATACGCCCTCCAGTTCATTCACGCGCTGGGGCCGTGGTCTACGGAGCGCAGGGTGCCGTGGTCTGCGAAGCGCAGCGGAGCAACCACGCCCAACCGACCCTCCATGGGAACGACCTTCGATGTGCAGGCCCCCTGCTGAATCCCGCCCCGAACGACGAGCAGGGATGCAGGGGATGCAGGGGATGGGAGCGAATCAATTCCTTCCCATCCCCTGCATCCCCTGCATCCCTGCGGTGTTTCGGGAATTCGGGGAGTGCGTTGGACTTCGTCAGGCGGGGTGGCCTTCGGCGGCGGCGCGGATTTCACGGACGAGTTCGTCGATGTCCAGCGGCTTGTCGAGGCAGATGCGGGCGCCGCACTCGAGGATCCGTCGCTTGTTCTCCTCCTGCGTGTAGGCGGTCATGGCGATGATCTCGATGTGCCGCGTCTCCTCCTGGGACTTGATCAGCCGGCAGACCTCGAACCCGTCCATGCCCGGCATGCGGAGGTCGAGCACGACGACCTCGGGCTTCATCGTCGCCAGGATCGTTCCCGCGTGAAAGCCGTCCGGCGCCTCGATCGGTTCGTACTCGGGCAGGTGCTTGCGGACGGCGGAGGAGATCATGGTCCGCACGGCCTCCTCGTCGTCGACAATGAGCACCCGGTGGGGCCCGTTCTGGAGTTCCGCCGGGACGGGCATGTTGTGCTCGCGGAGGAAGCGGAGGAGGTCCTCGATCGCAACGCGCCGATGGCCGCCCGGGGTCCGGTGAGCCTTCAGCAGGCTCTGGTCGATCCAGTTGGCGACCGATCCAGGATCCACGTGCAGCATCTGCGCAATCATAAACGTAGACAAGTGCTTAGCCACAGTCACACCTCGATCAGTAAAAGCCTTTGACGTGGTCGAGTCTTCACCAGGCGACATGGTCTGAACGCACGTATTCACGAGCATTCAAGCGTATTATCGTCAAACCGTCCTGACGTGCAAAACAAAATCCGAATACTCGGTGCAGATTTCCTCACCGCGGCACAGGGGGCGGAGGGCGGAACGGCCGAAACATGGCAGCGCGCTGTGCGGGGCAGGGCCAGTCGGCAACCCAGGCGCCTCCGCCTGTCCAAATCCGAAATCCGAAGCACGTAACCGTTCACGGGAGTGCGGGTGAGGAGCCCCGCACCGCCTCGAAAAAGGGGACAGGCACCTGCGCGGCGAGAAGCATGCCGCTGCGGAGCCCGTCCCCTTTTTCGAGGCTCCCTGCGCCATCCCGCCTTCGGATCCCGGCAGACCCTTGTCTTCACGCCTTCGCGAACCGCCAAAGGTGGACGAAGGCGTGAAAGAAAGGGGCTCACGGGAACCAGGGCGAAGGGGATACCGCGGCCCCGGCTCCTCCCCCCACCGGCCCCGTGCCGGTGGTAAACGGCTACCAACTACAGCGGCGGCGGCCTGCGATTCCCCTCTTCCTCCTGCTCCCCACCGACCCCGCGTCGGTGGTAAGCCGGCTCCCTTACTACGGGATCGTCCACGGGCGCGGACGATGCGCGGACCGTGCGCGCCGGCGGTAGTCGAGAGCCGTTTGAACCACCGACGCGGGGTCGGTGGGGGAAAAGAAGAAGGAGATCCGTGGGGGCCTGCGTGTAGTCAATAGCCGCTTACCACCGGCACGGGGCCGGTGGGGAGCCGTGGGAAGAGAGCAGGGCCGGTGGGGGGGCTGGGGCGGCGGACGACTCTCCCCAACCCCCGGCCACCGTGAACGGTTACGGGTTTCGGATTTGGGACGCTTCCAGCGGGTGCGAGGACTCGCCGGGCTCCCACCAGGAACCAGAAACCACCGGCCCCCCGGGCGAAAGCAGTTGCAAATACCCTCCCGGATCGGGTACGCAACAGGGGCATTCTTGCAGGAGTTGCCTTATGAAGAGCCCGATTCTCTGGTCGTGCCTGCTCGCCGTCTCGCTGCTGCTGGGGGCGTGCGGCGGGGAGGACCGTTCGGCCGACACCGATACGCTCGTCGTCCTGACCCCGCACAACGATGCGATCCAGGCCGAGTTCGCCCGCGCCTTCCGCGCCCACTACCAGGCCACCATCGGCCGCGAGGTCGAGATCGACTGGCGGCCCATGGGCAGCCGCGAGATGCTCGAACTGCTCCGCAACTCCTACGCGCGGACGGAGGCCCCGGGTTACGACGTGGTCTTCGGGGGCGGGGAGAACGTGTTCATGGCCCTGGCGGAGGCGGGCCTCCTCGTCCCGGCCGACCTGGACGCCGACACCCTGGCGCAGATCCCCGCGCGGCACGCGGGGCAGCCCTTCCGCGACCCGCAGAACCGCTGGATCGGCTCGGCCGTCAGCGGGTTTGGGTTCCTCTACCGCACGGACCTGCTGGAGATGCGGGGCGTGGCGCCCCCGACGAAGTGGGAGGATTTGGGGGCCCCGGCGATGTACGACATGCTCGCGCTGGCCGATCCGACGCAGTCGGGTTCGGTGGCGGCGGCGTATGAGATGGTGATCCTGTCGGCCCCGACATGGGAGCAGGGCTGGGCCAAGCTGCTGAGCATCATGGGCAACGCCAAGAAGTTCCTCGACTCCGCCAGCAAGTCCGCCGATGCCCCCCGCATGGGCGAGGCGCCGGTGGCGATGTGCATCGACTTCTACGGCCAGACCCGGGCGGTCGCGAACCCCGACAAGCTCCGCTTCGCCGTTCCCTCCGGGCAGAGCGCGTACAGCACCGACCCCGTGGGGGTGCTGAAGAACGCCCCCGGCCCCGCCGTCGCCCAGGAGTTCGTCCGCTTCGTCCTGTCCCCCGACGCCCAGGCCCTGTGGGCCCTGCCCAAGGGGCATCCCAAGGGCCCCGTCGAGTACGAACTCGGCCGCCAGCCGGTGCGACGCGACGTGTACGAGCTGTACGGGAAGGACTTCCTGCCCTGGACGGTCAATCCCTATGCGGCCGGCGAGCCCGGGGCGGGGACCGACGGGGGGGCGAACATGACCGTGGACCCCCAGTACCGCCTCACGATCTCGCAGGTGCTGGGGCGGCTGGTGAAGGCGGCCGCCATCGACAACTCCGCGGGGCTGCGGGCGGCGAAGAAGAGGGTCCTGGAGAGCAACGACCCCGCCCTCCTCGCGGAGTTCGCCCGCCTGCCCGACAACGCCGACACCATCGAGGACCTGCGGGCGGTGGGGGCGATCCTCACCGATGAGTCCCGCAAGGGCGACGCCGACCGCATCCTCACCGACTGGCAGCGGTTCTTCCGCGACAAGTACGCCTCCATCGTGGCCCCGTGAGAAACCTACCCCCCACCAGACTGCCTGCCGGACCGGGGCCGCGCCCCCCCCTGCGCCCGCTGCCGATGCTGCTGGCCGCGTTCATCGCGGCGTTCCTGGCGGCGTTCTTCCTGGCGCCGCTGGGGCTGGTGATCGGGCGCGGGTTCGTCTACCAGGACCGCGTCTCGTTCGAGTGGTTCCAGCGGATCTTCACCAACGAGATCCTCCGCGAGGAGTTCGTCAACACGCTGCTGCTGGCGTGCGCGGCGACGGGGTTGTCGGTCCTGCTGGGCGTGCCGCTGGCGCTGCTGCGGGGGCGGACGCGCTTCCGGGGCCAGTCGCTGCTGGGCGTGCTGGTGCTGATCCCGCTGATCCTCCCCCCGTTCGTGGGGGCGCTGGCGATCCGGCAGATCTTCAGCCAGTACGGCGTGCTGAATATGTACCTGGCGCACCTGGGGATCCTGGACTTCCGCGCCGCCGCCCCGCCCGACTGGCTGCTGGAGGGCGGGTTCTGGGGCGTGGCGATCCTCCAGACGCTGCACCTGTTCCCCATCATGTACCTCAACACGTCGGCGGCGTTGGCGAACATCGACCCCGCCTACACCCAGGCCGCCCGCAACCTCGGGGCCGGGCCCCTCCGCACGTTCTTCCGCATCACCCTCCCGCTCCTGCGCCCGGGCCTGTTCGCCGGGGGCACCATCGTCTTCATCTGGGCGTTCACGGACATCGGCACGCCCCTGATGCTCCAGTACAACCGCCTCATCCCCGTCACCATCTTCAACGAACTCAAGACCATCGACTACTCGGGCAAGGTCTTCGCCCTGGTGTTCGTGCTGCTGTCGGCGTCGGTGGGGCTGTACGTGATGGGCAAGTTCGTCTTCGGGCGGTCCATCGGGGCGGAGTCGTCCAAAGCCTCCACCGCCGCCGAGACCCGCCCGCTGGGGATCCTGGGCACGCTCCTGGCGTGGGTGGGGTTCGGCAGCGTCGTCCTGATCGCCATCCTCCCGCACATCGGGGTGGTCCTCATCGCCGTGGCGGACGAGTGGACGGGCACGATCCTGCCCGAGGCGTACACGTGGCGGCACCTGGCGGCGGTGTTCCAGGACCAGGCCACCTACCGCTCGATCCTCAACAGCATCAAGTACGCGGGGGTGGCGACGGCGGTGGACGTGGTGCTGGGTTGCGTTGCGGCGTGGCTGATCGTGCGGTCCCGCATCTGGGGGCGGGGCGTGCTGGACTCGCTGGCCATGCTCCCCCTCGCCGTCCCGGGCCTGATCCTGGCGGCGGGGTACATCATCCTGACCGTCCGCGGGTCGCTTTTGGAGTCCATCGGCCCCCTGGGCAACCCGTTCGGGATCCTGGTCA
Organism: Phycisphaerae bacterium; assembly: GCA_041687095.1. GTDB lineage: Bacteria > Planctomycetota > Phycisphaerae > SM23-33 > SM23-33 > JAWLCQ01. The sequence continues at coordinate 39,949 of JAWLCQ010000025.1, forward strand.
TCGCCTACTCCGTCCGCCGCCTGCCGTTCATGCTCCGCGGGGTGGCGGCGGGGCTGCAGCAGGTGCCCGAGTCGCTGGAGGAGGCCGCCCGCAACCTCGGCAGCCGCCCCGCCGGGGCCGCCCTGCGCATCACCGTGCCCCTCATCGCCGCCAACATCATCGCCGCCGGGGTGCTCACCTTCTCCTTCGCCATGCTCGAGGTCAGCGACTCGCTCATCCTGGCGCAGCGGCAGGTGCACTTCCCGATCACCAAGATGATCTACGAGCTGTTCAACGCCGGCACGCCCCAGGCGGTGCACATGGCGGCGGCGCTGGGCGTCTACGGCATGTTCCTGCTGGGCGGGACGATGGCCCTGGCGACGCTGCTGCTGGGGCGGAGGCTGGGGGCGATCTTCCGAGCCTGATGGTGGTTGCCCGGGAGAAATCCGAAACTCGAAATCCGAAATCCGAAACAAACTCAAAGCACGAAATCTGAATGACAGAAACCAGGAACCAGGAACCGGGAACCAGGAACCAGGAACCGGGAACCAGGAACCGGGAACCAGGAACCAGGAACCAGGAACTGGGCGTAACCCCTCTCCCCCCGGGGAGAGGTGCCGAGCGCAGCGAGGCGGTGAGGGGGCGCCCGGAAGACGAGAACGGTCTGGAACCGGGAAACAGAAACCAGGAACCTGGAACCGGGAACCAGGAGCCAGGAAAGCAAGGAACCGAAACAAAGGGAATGGTCGTCCCTAAGCCCACCGACTGCGTCGGTGGGATGCGTTCGAACGGGAGTAACGTCTGCTGCGTATCTCCCCGTTTCGGTCATTGGGATTTGCCGTTTCGGATTGGTTTCGGATTTCGTGCTTCGGAGTTCGGATTTGGAGCGTCGTGCGAGCCTAAGAGCACGCGGAGCCGCAGGACATGAGTGAACCGACCCATCAGAACATCCTCCTTCAGGACCTGACGAAGATCTACGGCCGCGGCGGATCGGCCGTCGAGGCCGTCTCGCACGTGGACCTCGACATCGCCGCCGGGGAGCTGTTCTTCCTGCTGGGCCCCAGCGGGTGCGGGAAGACCACGCTGCTGCGGATGATCGCCGGGCTCATCACGCCCTCGGGCGGGTGCGTCCGCTTCGGGGACCGCGACGTCACCTACCTGCCCGTCGAGGACCGCAACACCGCGATGGTGTTCCAGAACTACGCCCTCTGGCCGCACATGACGGTGGGGCAGAACGTGGAGTTCGGCCCGCGGATGCGCAAGGCGCCCGCCCCCGAGCGCCGCCGCCTGGCCGCCGAGAGCCTCCAGCGCGTGGAGATGGAGGACTACGCCCGCCGCCGCCCCAACCAGCTCTCCGGGGGGCAGCAGCAGCGCGTCGCCCTCGCCCGCGCCCTCGCCGCCCGCCCCGCCTGCCTGCTGCTCGACGAGCCCCTCAGCAACCTCGACGCCCGCCTCCGCCTGCACATGCGCGGACAGCTCCGCGGGCTCGTCAAGTCCACCGGCACCACGGGCATCTACGTGACCCACGACCAGAAGGAGGCGCTCTCGATGGCCGACCGCATCGCCGTCATGCGCGGCGGGAAGGTCGTCCAGGTCGGTACGCCCGAGGCGCTCTACAACCGCCCCGCGACGCACTTCGTCGCCGACTTCCTCGGGGAGGCCAACTTCCTCCCCGGCACGCTCCTCGCCCGCTCGCCCCACAGCGTCGTCCAGACGCCCGGGGCGATCGTGCGGGGACCGGAGACCGACCTGCCCGAGAACGCGGCGGTGAGCGTCTGCGTCCGCCCCGAGCGGATCCGCCTCGTCCCCGCCGCCCAGCACGCGCCCCGCGAGGGCGAGTCGGCGATCGACGGGACGGTGGCGTCCTGCACGTTCCTGGGCGAGATCCGCCAGTACGTCGTCCGCCTGGGCGCGGGGGGCACGTGGCGGGTCACCAGCCTCTCCGACGCCTCCGGCGGATTGGGGGCGGGCCAGAGCGTCAAGCTCACCTTCCGCCCGCAGGACGCGGCGTTGCTGGCGGGGGGCGTTCCTGACAAGATCTAGTGCAACTGGGCGCAACCTGATTACCGCAAAGGACGCAAAGGACGCAAAGGAAAGCGGGTATTTGTTCACGGGATAGCGTGGGTGCCACCCTCAAGCGGCGCTGTCTGCCGCTTGGGGGTGCTGCGGCCTCCCGGAGCAGCACCCTCAAGCCGCGAAAAGCATGCGGCTTGAGGGTGGCACCCATACCAACGCGCCCTGCCGTGAACGGTTACGAAAGCGGATCGGACGGAGGCACTTCGTCCTCTCCGCGTTCTTTGCGTTCTTTGCGGTGAATCTCCCGACCGTTCCTGAGGAGTGAAAGTAATGAACATCGGCTATCGCAAGATCCACCTGGACTTCCACACGCACCCCGCGATGCAGGGCGTGTGCTCGCGGTTTGACCCCGACCGCTTCGCCGACACGCTCGCCGATGCCGGCGTCGACTGCGTGGTGCTCTTCGCCAAGGGCCACTACGGGTTCGCGTTCTTCCAGGACTGCCGCACCAACCCCGTCCACCCGCACCTGGAGAAGGACTTCCTGCCCCTCGCCGCCGAGGCGTGCCGCCAGCGCGGGATCGCCACCGAGGCCTACATCAGCGTCTGCTGCGACTACCAGGCGTTCCTCCAGCACCCCGACTGGTCCTGCCGCACCGCCGACGGATCCATCGCCCGCTGGTCGCAGGTCAGCGTCCTGCTGGACCTGGCGAGCCCCCTGCTCGACGAGGTCGTCCTGCCCTTCACCCGCGAGGTCGTCGAGCGGATGGGCGTCGACGGGCTGTGGTTCGATATCGTCATGTACCCCAACGACGCGTTCTACAGCGAGCACCTCACCCGCGAACTGAACCGCCGCAACCTGCCCGATACGCCCGCCGCCCGCGGGCAGCTCGCCCGCGAGGTCACCCTTACCGCCCAGCAGCGCCTCTTCGACGCCGCCCGCGCCATCCGCCCCGACATCACCGTCCTGTTCAACAACCAGGCCATCCTCGGGGACCCGCGTGCGTACCCGTTCAACGACGTCATCGAGATCGAGTCCGACC
>JAWLCQ010000026.1:0-40435 GCA_041687095.1 Phycisphaerae bacterium
CTCGGTGGTGGCGAAGATGAACTTCACGTGCTCGGGGGGCTCTTCGAGGGTCTTGAGGAGGGCGTTGAAGGCCTCCTTGGTGAGCATGTGGACTTCGTCGATGTAGTAGATCTTGTAGCGGGAGCGGGCGGGGCGGAAGATGGCGTTGGCGCGGAGTTCGCGGATCTCGTCGATGCCGCGGTTGCTCGCCCCGTCGATCTCGACCACGTCCACGTCGTCCCCGCGGGCGATGGAGACGCACGCGTCGCACGTCCCGCAGGGCTCGGTGGTGGGCTGGTCGCCGCGGAGGCAGTTGAGGGCCTTGGCAAGGATGCGGGCCATCGTCGTCTTGCCCACCCCCCGCGTGCCGGTGAACAGGTACGCATGGGCCACGCGCCCGGTGGCGATGGCGTTCTTGAGCGTCTGCGCAACCGGCTCCTGCCCGACGACCTCGTCGAACGTGGTGCTGCGATACTTTCGTGCAAGGACCAGGTAAGCCATGTATTGCACCTGTTCACGCCTTCGCAAACAGCGGCGAGGGCGTGAAAAGCAAAGGCAGCCGCCCGGGCGGGGTTCGTTCCGCCCGCGGAGACTCGAATTCCGCTTCCTGACCCCTATTCAACCGTATGAGCGGGCCTGAATCAACCGTCGGGGATCCGAGCGCCCGCCCCGGCCGGCCCATCTATATTCCTCACGCCGCCGCTGCTGCCAGCGAAGGCATGACCACGCGCAAAAAAGTGCCGTGCACTCCGCGTCGAACCAACACCACAGGACCCGCTGGACGGAACGGCTCCAATCAGGCAACCCTCCGGCACACGATGCGTAGACGCTTATGGCTGCTTCCTTCCGGACCTGACCAGGTTCACGCTGCACCGTTGCAGAGGACCCAACTATCAACGCCATTCCACCGGGCGGGCGCCCCCATGGGGACAGCCCTCGGCGGAGTATTCGGCCCCGCTATAGCGGATTGCGGGTCGTCCCTTTCGGGATTCAGGGCACCGCTAGCGCCCCACCTAGCACGGCAAAGGACGATTGTACCAGCTCTCCCCAGCCAAGACAAGCATGCGAAAGCCATTTGGAGAGCCAAAAACCCGCCCCCCCTCCCGGGGCAAAGCTATCTGCACAACTCGAATTCCCGTCCGGAGAAAGCAGGGATACAGGGGATGCACGGGATCGGTGCGAGTATCATCGTGGTTTGCGAAGCGAAGCGGCCTGCCACGGCGTAGCCTTGGCGAAGCCGGGAGCAACCACGTCAAACCGACGGTGCGCACGAATTCCTTGGGATGCGTGTCAGGCATGCGAATTTGCTTTTTCGATCCGTCCAAAGCTCACCTTGACGCTGGTCGCATCCCCTGCTACAGTGAACGCAAGCAGGATAGGCTGCGTGCCCCCCACGCCGCCCATCCGCACCGCCACGGAGAGGTGGCTGAGCGGCTGAAAGCGACGGTTTGCTAAACCGTTGTACGGGGTATTCTCCGTACCGCGGGTTCGAATCCCGCCCTCTCCGCGTAAGAAAGCTGTCAGCGATCCGCATTCCGTTGACAGCTTTTTTCTTGCGCATCGCCCCAACGGCGGATTCGAACCCGCCCCGGACCGGAGCGCCACGACGGGAGGGCCCGATCCTATCCCCGCAACTCTCGCAGCAGCATCCCAAAGAGACGGCTGCGCTCCATGATGCCGGCCTTGAAGCAGTGGCCTGCGCGGCAGGGGTAGGCTCCCAGCGACGGCAGCGACGCCCGGACCGCCGCCGCCAGATCCGCGTGGTCCAGGACGTTCACCGCGTACTGCTCGCTGATGTCGCAGGGCGTACACAGGCGCCCGTCGGGCATGACGTTGGGCACGCCGTAGGGGAAGCACCGGAACGGCCGCATCGCCTGGAGCCGCCGGTAGTACGCCGTGGAGCCCGCCAAGTGCGGGGCCTCTCCGCTGCGGCGAAGTTCCAGCAGGCGGTCGATCAGTTGCGGGTAGCGAGGGTCGCCAGCCACCTCCGGGCAGACGCCCTGATGGTCGTTGGCGGGGACGACCTCCAGCAGGAAGCCCCGCTGGGCGGTGAAGCTCACCATGTCCAGGACGTGGTCGAGGTTCGCGGAGTTGATCACGCAGTTGACGATGACCCGCAGCCGCCCTCGCCCCTGACGGTCGGCGAGCAGGTCGAGGTTGGCAAACACCCTCCGCCCGGCCGTCTCTGGGAGCCCCAGGCACTGCGCGTGGGCGGCGGGGTCGGGGCCGTGAATCGACACGCCCACCGCGTCGAGCAGGTCGAGGACCTCGGGGTGCTCATCGAGCGCGAGGAGGTTGGAACTCATCCCCACCGACGCGAACCCCAGGCGGCGGGCATCGGAGAGGATCTCCTCGATGCGCGGATGCACGAGCGGCTCGCCGCCGGAGAGATAGAGGATGTCCACGGTGCGGTGAATCCGCTCCAGCAGCGCCCGCGTCCCGTCGGGGTCCAGCGGCGGGAAGGCCGTCCGCCCCTGCCGCATCTCGGCGGCCTTACAGCAGAAGGCGCAGCGGGCGTTGCAGGCGAAGGTGACGAACCAGCAGACGGCGAGGGGGGACCCGGCGAAGTGCGGGTCCAGCGGGGCCCGCACCGCCCCGCGCGCCACCCGCCACAACGAGCGAGGGGACAGCAGCGAAACGATGTCCCACGACCGCAGGTGATTGTCTCGACGCTCGGCCATGACCGCCCCTTTCCGGTTCGACGGCGGCGCGCCGACGTGGCGCATCCGCCATCGCATGAAAGCATACGGCGGGGGTCGTGACACCGCCAGTGCCTGCTCTGTGCGCCAAGGCCATCGCAGAGTCCGGTTCGCCGTGCGCTGCGGGTTTGCAGAACCCGTGTTCCGCCGCGCGCTCGTAGGAGCACGGCTGCAAACAGCGCAGCCGTGGCACCCGCGACTGCGAGTTTGCGATGGCCCTGTCTGTGCGTCTCTGCGCAGGGGCCCTCGGGTTGGCGGGGAGGCCGCGGACCGCGCGGAGGGATGCGGAAGCGGACCGCTACGGGGTCTGGGGCAGGCGGAGGCGGACGGCTTGGAGGCGGGCGCGTTCGAGGCCCAAATCGCGATGCCACTGCCACGCCCCCCCATTGCCCACGATGAGGGTGGTGAGGACGCTCTGGCGGGCCTCGTGGCGGACGGTGAGGGCCGCGCCTTCGTCGGTGGGCTGGGTGCGGGCGGTCTCGCGGTGCTCGTACACCAGGCCGGCCGCCTGCACTTCTCTTCGCCACTCGGTCCGGGAGGCCCCGTCCGTCCAGAGGGGTCCGGGGTTGAGCGGATCGGCGGGGTTGAAGCTGTCGTTGACGAGCGTGATGGACACGTCCTCGGTGAGGACGTCGATGTAGGCGGACTGGACGTCCTCGACGGAGGCCCCGGGGAACGTCCAGGTCAGGCCCTCGCCCTGTGGGGCCTCGGGGGCGCAGCCAGTGAGGGCGAGCCCCATCAATGCGGTGGTCATGAGGGCGGTCCAGGTATCGGCAAACCGGGAGGCGTGCCCTGCCGTCGTGTGGATGGTGGTTGGTCGGTGCATCGTGAGATCCTCGGCGGCGGCGGTTCGGCCGTCCAGCGAATCTTACGCGCAAAATCCACCGCCCCCGGAGCAGTTCGGGGGCGGTGGGGACTCGATGCTCTGCGGTTGCTGTGCTTTGCGTGCGGTCCGCCCGCTCGTCACCGCCGCCGGCGGCGGAGGGCGACGAACCCGAGGCCCAGGAGGGAGAGGGTGAGGGGCTCGGGGACGGGGACGACCTCGAACTGGATCGGGGCGATCTGCAGCGGGATCTCCAACCCCAGGCCCAGGTCCGTCAGCATGCTCATCGGCTCGCCGCCGTTGACGATGGCCGAGATCGTGTGCATGCCCACCGCGGCGGCGTCGTCGGTGATGCGGACCGTCAGGAGGCCCAGCGACTGGCGGGCGTTGGGGTTGTAGGTGCTCCCGGAGTTGCTGAGGTCGCTGGCGAGGATCGTGTTGGCGTTGCCGTCGAAGCTCTGCGCCCAGCAGCCGGTGCTGTCGTCGTAGAGCAGGTAGAGCGGCACGGCGGATCCGTTGGCGGCGAGGGCGTCGGTGGCGTTCTCGGTGGCGGTGAAGTCGAAGGCGACGCCCGCCCCGTCCACCTCGAACGCGTACTGGTAGCCGTCAATGGCGCCCAGGCCGCTGGAGAGGACGATGACCTCGTACTGGGCGGTTTCCTGGGTCGAGGCGTTCATGTCCACGACGATCTGGCCGGGCCCGCGCAGTTCGGCGGAGGCGTCGACCGAGCCCAGCGTCCCGCTGAACGTGTAGGACTGGGAGATCTGGTTGTACTGCGAGACCTTGAACTCGTACGTCACCGTCTGGCCCTCGGCGAGGACGATCTGGAGCAGGTCCATGCTGGCCGCGCGGTAGTCGGGGCTGATGGTGAACGCCCCGGTGAGGGTCTCGGTGGTCTCCGTGAGGGGGCGGCTGGCGATGATCTGGTTGTCGTAGATCATCCAGTGGCTGTCCTCGGCGATCTGCGGGCCCAGGTAGACGGCGTTGGTGAGGGTCGGGGTCGGGAGGAACCCGCCGGGCCAGACCTGGTGCATCGCCCCGTGGATGCCCGCCACCCCGACGTCGACGTCGGCGCCGCCGATGGCCCAGCCCGGGTCGGCGGTGAAGTTGAAGATGTACTGCGTCAGGCCCGACCCCACCGGGGCCTGGCGGACGACGGAACTCATGTCCGCGTGCAGCGGAACGGACAACAGCGCGACGAGCACCAGGCACACAGTCAGCGAGCGAGCCATGTTCGATACCTCCAGGCGTATGGGGTCTCCCTGCCGATCCCTCGCATGCGAGCGGCGGGCCTCGCAGGACACCTCGCGGGCGAAGCAGGCGTTCTTGATGTCAAGTACACATAGATGTCCAGCGGGGGCGAGCGCGGCGAAGGCTCGCGCGAACCGTGCCGCACCGACACGCCGACACGCCGACCGTTACCACACCGGCCTCTGCTTGCGGCCGAGGCGGCAGTTTCCGCACGGGCGGCGACAGGATGCCCACAATCGGCCGGTCGGACCACTCACCTCACCGGGCGGTTTTCGCCCGGCGACTCTGGACATGCAAGAACCGTGCCACGGACGCTCCGCGGGTGGCGGCGCAACCACAACAAACTCTCCTACCTAGCCTTACGGCACGAACCTCCGCAAAGCGCACCGGCGCTCCGCCCGGGGGGACACTGGCCTGTATTGCACCACTGGCCTACGGCGCGTCAGAGCCAAGACCAGGGCCATCGCAAAATCCGTTTCCCGTGGCATGGGCGTCTCGCCCATGGGTCCCACGGTCATCTTGCCTGTGGCCTTTGCCTGCGGAGCCACATGGGCTGGAGAGGGTTCTCAGGGCAATCAAGCTCCACCTGCCCGCCGGGCAGGGGCGGGACGCCCCTGCGACACACGGGCGAGACGCCCGTGCCACGACTTCGCGATGGCCCGGCATGCGGAAGGCTTTCCGCTTGACTCGCGCTGCATCGGACGTAGAATGCAAGCGCAGGACTGCCCGGAGGGTCGCGGTCGAAAGGAGCCGCGGCCAACGCCCCGGGCTCTGCCGGATGGGGTCGGACTGCTGCTGGGGCCATCCCCGATCCGTCGCTTTGCCGCCGCACAATCGCACGCACGGTCCGGCGGGACCGCTCCCGCCGCCCGAAGCGGGGAGACTTCCATGATCCGCCTGCGCCCCCTCCGCTCCGCCGTCCGAAACCCCGCCCCTCTCGCCCTGCAGCCCCTCGAGCCGCGCCTCCTGCTCTCCGCCGTCCCCCCCCACGAACCCCACGCCGCCCTCGTCATCACCTGCGACCCCGCCGGAACGGTCACCTACGACTCGCGGGACGGGCAGTGGGTCACCGCGACGACGGACGTGCTCCAGGGCCCGGCCGCCCACGCCCCCTACACCGCCGCCGAGATCGACGCCCTGGGCGCCGGGCTGATGTACTGGCGGGGCGAGCACGTCTACGCCCGCCGCGACGCGTGGATCGTGCAGTTCACGGACCTCAGCGGCCCCGATGCGGAGGCCCGCGCCCTGCAGCGCCTCCAGTCCGACGCTCTCGCCGCCGCGGGCCTTGCAGTGACCGGGGTCGAGTCCATCGGGCTCGACGGGCTCTTCGTCGCCCAGACCTCCGCGGGGTACATGTCGATGGTCCGCGCGCTGAGCGGCGTCGAGGGCAGCGGGTTCGTGCAGCCGGACCTGATGTACTGGGTCGACGCCACCCGCCCCAACGATCCCAGCTACGGCTCGCTGTGGGGCATGGAGAAGATCGACGCCCCGGAGGCGTGGGACACGACCACCGGGGGCGCGAACGGGATCGTGGTGGCCGTGATCGACACGGGCGTGAACTACACGCACCCGGACCTCGCGGGGAACATGTGGCGCAACCCCGGGGAGATCCCGGGCAATGGGGTGGACGACGACGGGAACGGGTACGTGGACGACGTGTACGGCATTGACGCGTACAACAATGACAGCGACCCCCGGGACGACCACTTCCACGGGTCGCACTGCTCGGGCACGATCGGGGGCGTGGGGAACAACGGGATCGGCGTGGCGGGGGTGAACTGGGACGTGCAGATCATGGCCTTGAAGTTCCTGGGGGGCGGGGGGTCGGGGTGGACGAGCGGCGCGACCAAGTGCGTCAACTACATGATCACGATGGCCCGGGATTACGGCGTGAACGTCCGCCTCTCGAGCAACAGTTGGGGCGGGGGCGGGTACGACTCGGCCCTCTACACGGCCATCCAGGCCAGCGGCAGCCAGAACCAGCTCTTCGTCGCCGCCGCAGGGAACGACGCCTCGTCCGTCGGGAGCTACCCCGCCTACTACAACCTGCCCAACATCATCTCCGTCGCCGCCACGGACTCCAACGACTCCCTGGCGTACTTCTCGAACTGGGGCACCGGCTGGGTCGACCTCGCCGCCCCCGGGGTGAGCGTGTACAGCACCTCGCTGGGCACGGGCTACTCCACCGCCAGCGGGACGTCGATGGCCTGCCCGCACGTGTCGGGCGCCGCGGCGCTGCTGTGGGACGTGAACCCCGTGGCCGGGTGGTCGGCGGTCAAGCAGGCGATCCTCACCGGCGTGGATCCGGTGGCGACCCTGGCGAGCAAGGTGGGCACGGGCGGGCGCCTCAACGTCAACGGGGCGCTGCAGGCGTTCGGGTACAACGTGGTCGGAAGCTCCCCCGCCGCGGGAGAGGTGGTGCTCTCCCCGCGGAAGGACTTCACCGTCCACTTCGGGACGCCCTACCGTGCCTCGACGGTCCAGGCGGCCGACTTCGTGGTCAACGGGGCGGCGGCGAACAGCTTCACCCTCCTCGACCCCGACACCATCACCTTCCACTACCTCGCCTCGCCCCTGGGCCTGGCCGGGACCAAGACGATGTCCATCGCCGCCGACGCCATCGTCCGCGATTCCGACGGCCGGGGCCTGTCCGCCTGGAACGCCGCCTTCCAGTACCAGCCCTCGCTCATCGTGGACATCCCCGCGGACGCCACCGAGGGCGACGGGACCCTCCAGGGCCGCGTGAGCCTCCCGGCCGCCCTCGAGGCCGACCTCGTCGTCTCCCTCACCTCCTCCGACACCACCGAGGTCACCGTCCAACCGTCCGTCACCATTGCCGCCGGGACGCTCGAGGCCCCCTTCTCGCTGCAGGTGGTGGACGACACGGAGTTGGACTGGATCGTGCCCCTGGCGATCCTCGCCAGCGCCCCGGGGGACTTCCGCGGCGAGAACGCCATCCGCATCCACGATAACGAAACCACCTCGCTCACCGTCACCCTCCCCCCCGCTGCCACCGAGGGCGACGGGCACCTGCCCGCCGCGGGCACCGTCACGGCCGCCCAGGCCCCCACGCGGGACGTGCGCATCGACCTCTTCTCCCACAGCCCGACCGAGCTGACGGTCCCGGGGAGCGTGCTCCTCCGGGCGGGGGAGACGCGCGTGAGTTTCGACCTCACCATCGTCAATGACGCGGTGATCGACGGGACGCAGAGCGCGGCGGTGGAGGCGAGGGTGGAGTCCTGGTCCTTCGGGACGGCCACGATGCTCGTGCATGACGACGACTCCACCCTGCACGCCTTCCGCTGGGGCCCCGTGGAGACGCGGGAGATCGACGTCCCCTTCCCCGCCACCCTCACCGCCATCAACGTCCACGGGGACCACATCCCCACGTACGCCGGGACCGTGTCCCTCCGCGGGCTGGCGGGGGGGACGGCCTTCACCGTCGCCCCCCCTGCCCTCGACCTCGTCGGGGGGCAGTGGACGGGCGAGGTGACGGTCTCCCAACAGCAACTCAGCATGCGCCTCCTCGCCGACGACGGGCAGGGGCACACCGGGCAGAGCGACCTCTTCGCCGTCCTCGGGCCCTCCCCCGCCCCCACGTCCATCGACCTGCTGCCCGCGAGCGACACCGGGACGTACAACGACGATGACCTCACCCGCAACAACAACAGCAACTGGGCCAGGACGCTCTCCTTCGCCGTGACCGGAACCGCCGTCGGGGCCGTCGTCGCCGTCTACGCCGATGGGACGTACCTGGGACAGACGACGGCCTTGGACTCGACGACGATCGTGACGACCAACGGCGCGCTGCCGCTGTCCGACGGGACGTGGGCGTTCACGGCGAGGCAGACGGTCCCGGGCGGCCTGCTCTCGCCCGCCTCGCCCGCCCTCGACGTGCGGATCGACGGGACGGGGCCGCGGGTGACGGCCTTCGGGATGTCCAGCGAGAGCCCCACCTGGACGCTGGGCCGCCTCGACAGCGCCACGCTGGCGGCCCGCCCGAACGTCACGCTGCCCTGGCCCTCCGTCAACCGCATGCTCTTCGACTTCGACGAGCCGGTCACCGGCAGTGCGATCGACTGCGACCTCCACGGGAACCTCGCGGGGTCCCGGAAGGCCAGCCGGGTCAGCGGAACGCAGACGACCCACCTGGTGTGGACGTTCAGCGGGCAGACCCCCGATGACGCCTGGACCCTGGAACTCGCCGACGAGGTCGTGGACCTGGCGGGCAACCCGCTGGATGGGGAGCCCGGGGCGTATCCGTCGGGCAACGGCTCGCCCGGGGGGCACTGGTTCTTCAACTTCCGCATGCTCGCCGGGGACAGCAACGCCGACGGACAGATCGGCCCCGAGGACGCCTCCGCCCTCCGCGCCGCCTACGGCGCGCGGAGCGGGGAGGCGAGGTACGACCTGTTCGCGGACCTCGACGGCAGCGGCCGCGTGGACATCAGCGACCGCGGCGTGCTGCGGGCGCACCGCACGGGGAGCGTGGGCGACCCCGCCGAGATCGACGACCTCTTCGCCCACCTGGGCTCGGCCGACGCGTGGTACGACTACGACGGCGATGGGGACGTGGATTTCGCCGACGTCGAGTACCTGGTCCGCGTGGTCTTCGGGACGGAGTTCGGGGATACGAACCTGGACCAGCGGGTGGACCTGGACGACCTGACCCAACTGGGCTCTGCGTACGGCGCGGCGGGGGCGTACTCCTGGGCCCAGGGCGACTTCAATGGCGATGGAGCGGTGGGTCTGGAGGACCTGACGTTACTGGGATCCTACTACGGGTTCGGCACCGGCGAGAGTTGAGTCCGCGCCCATGCGGGTGATACGCACCCCCCTTTGAGAAACCGTTCACGCCTTCGCAAACAGCAGCGAAGGCGTGAAGAGAAGGGTCCGCCTGGATCCGAAGGCGGGATCGGCGAAGGCGGGAGAGGCGCAGGGAGCCTCGAAAAAGGGGACTGGCTCCGTAGCGGCATGCTTCTTGCCGCGCAGGTGCCTGTCCCCTTTTTCGGGGCGGTGCGGGACTCCTCGCCCGCACTCCCGTGAACGGTTGCCCCTTTGATTCATGCGCGGGCGCCGTGGTTTGCGAAGCGAAGCGGCCTGCCACGGCGTAGCCCTGGCGAAGCCGGGAGCAACCACGGCAAACCAAGGGTGCGCACGGATTGCTTGGGATGCGGGTGAGGTTCGGCCGGTGAGAGGCCCCCCGGTGTTTCCAAAACGAAACATTCGTCTTGGGGACTTTTCGAAACATGGTATAATGCAGGGACTTGACGGGCCGGGCTCGGGTTGTGGCCCGTCAGGAGGCAAGGAGGCGGCGGAATCGCTCGTGGCTCATTCCGCTCGTTCGCCGCCGCCCGATCACTGGCCGGGGTTCCCCCGTGCGTACGGGTCCGGCCCGGAGGACTGGTCATCATGGTCAGGATATTGCTCGCCCTGCTCGCGGTGGGGTTCTGCCTGCCGCGCACCGCCCCCGCCGCCACCATCGTTCTGAACGACGCCAACACCGGCAACCACTCCGGCTGGACGGCCAATACCGACAGCGGAGTGTGGATCACAGGCTTCACCGTGAACGCGGAGGAGAGCACGCTTTACCTCTCGCTGCGCAAGGACTTCGGTCCGCCCGCGCCCGGGGAACTCACCACCCGCAGCGTCACCTTCCAGGAGACGTCGGTCAACGCCTCGACGGTGGACCGCATCATCGTCACCGCCGAGTCCGTCATCAACAACATGGGCCTGCCCATGACGGGGTTCCGCTGGGAGATCGGACTGACGGGAGCGATGCTGAACGCCGGCGCCTCGTCGTGGAATACCGCCCCGCTGTCGAACCAGCAGTGGGCGGAGGACGGCAAGTCGCTGCACGTCGGCGGGGGGGCCGTCGCGGACGGCGGCACGTTCTCGCCCCAGGGCTCGCTGGTGCTGGACCTGGGCCTCTCGGGCCTGCTGTCGATGTTCGTCCTCAAGGAGGTCGCCGTTCCCGAGCCCGCCGCCCTGGCGCTCCTCCTCCCCGCCGCCGCCCTCCTCCGCCGCCGGCGGGGGTAGCGGAACCGCCAACCGACGGCGTGGGTGTGCTCGCGAAAAAGCGGGCAGGCACCTGCGCGGCAAGAAGCATGCCGCGCGGAGCCCGTCCCCCTTTTCGGGGCTCCCTGCGCCCACCCCGCCTTCGGCTCCCGATGGGCCCTCTTCTTCACGCCTTCGCTGCTGTTTGCGAAGGCGGGAACGGTTCCAATCATTCTGTGGGCGTCGGCGAATGCGTGACGGACGCGCTCTAGAATCCCTGTAGGAGCGCGAAAATTTTAGCTGGCGAACCGGGGTGACAGGGGATAGAGTCCTCCATGCGAAACGCGGGCGACCGAGCGGCGCCGCGCAGAAAGGACGACCGTGCGATTCTCCCCCTCATGGCGTGGCTGGGCGCTGATGGCGGGGTCGTTCTGTCTCCTCACCGCCCTCCCCGCCCTCGCCAGCGCCCCCCTCGCCCAAACCGCCCTGGACCCGCCATCCGCCCAGCCGGCGCCCGCCCCCCCCGCTCTCCCGCCTTCCGCCCCCGACGGCGCCGCGGTCCTCGACGGCCCCGACCTCGTCGTTCTCCCGCTGCCCGCGGGAACGGTCTTGGACCGCGAGGGGAAGCTGTCGGCGACGCTGCGGGCGGTGGGGACCGATCCCCGCGTCCGCATGCGGTGGTTCGCCCTCGACCGCAACAACTGGGTGCTCTTCCAGCGCCCCTTCGAGATGGCCGCCGGCGGGGAGGCGGTGGACGTCAGCGATAGCCTGTACCTCTGGCGGTGGGGGGACGCCCACGTCGGGGACTGGTCGGAGGTCCGCTCCATCGCCCTGCAGATCGAGAGCGACGTGGACAACGTCTGGGTGGACGCCCTGGCGCTCGACGCGGGCCCCGGGGACACAGACCCCCGCGAACTCGCCGGCCCCGAGGCGTGGCTCAAGCGGATCGCCTTCGGCGACCACGAGACGCGGGAACGGATCGCCGAAGGATACGTCCTCCTCACCGACGCCGTCGACGACCTCCACCCCGCCGACCTCCGCGAGATGCACGCCCAGATGCGGCGGACGCGCGCCTGGGTCCGCCGCACCTTCGGCCCGGCCGTCCACCCCATCGCCGACGCCACCCCCGTGCGATTCCTGCTCTTCCGCCGCCGCAGCGACTACGCCGCCTTCTACCGCCGCCTGGGCACGCAGTGGAACTGCTCCATCGCCGCCCCCCGCACGCCCGGGTACACCATCCAGGACATCTCCGCCTGCTGGTACGACCCCGCCGAATCCGGACAGGCCGTCTTCCTCCACGAAGCCGCCCACAGCGTCATCGCCCACGACCTCCGCCTCCCCACGGGCACGGCGGAGCACTCGTGGCTGCAGGAGGGGCTGGCGAACTACCTGCAGATCTGCGTCTTCCCCGGCTCGCTGGATGTGGAGGCCTTCGCGAAGAACTTCGACGAGCCCATCGGCCATGACAGCTTCTTCCGCCCCCTGTCCGAGCTGTGCCACCAGCGTTGCCCGTCGCGCCACTACGCGCAGCTCGCCTCGGTGGTGTCGTTCCTGGCGTCGCAGCGCCCGGGGTGGCTGCGGGAGATCGCCGCGGGCCTCTCGGCCGGTCGGGGGCTGGAGGACGTGCTCGCCGAACTCGGGACAGACGTGAACGAACTCGAATCCCTCTGGTACATCTGGGGCCGCCTCTCCTTCACCGCCCCCCCTGCTCCCGGCGGGTCCCACCCGCACTTCCCCCGGCCCGTCGAGTGGAAGTAGTACGCCTCCCACTCAAAGCTCTCGCGGGCGCCCATGCGCTTCTCACGCGGGTGCCGTGGTTTGCGGAGCGCAGCGAAGCAACCACGCTCAACCGACACTGCATGAGGATTACCTGAGATGCGCATACGCTGCCCGTGGGGCCGCGAGGCCTTTCTGCACAGGCGATCCACCGGGCGCCCCATCACCCGAACAATCGCCCCACCTGATACACCCCCGCCGTCACCACCCACGCCACCGCCGTCAGGTACGTCCACTGCAGCAGCGCCCACTTCCAGTGCCCGCTCTCGCGGTAGGTGACGGCCACGGTGGCGAGGCAGGGGGAGCTGATGAGGATGAACAGCATGATGCAGAAGCCCACCAGCGGGGTGTACTGATCGGAGAGCGTCGCCTGGAGCGTTTCGGTGCCGCGGTCGGACTCGGCGTCGACGGCGTGGATGATGCCCATCTGCGAGATGAACGCCTCCTTGGCGGCGAAGGAGCCCAGCAGCGCGGTGGAGATCTTCCAGTCGAACCCGCACGGCCGCAGGACCGGGGCGACCGCGTGCCCGATGCGCCCGATGGCCGAGTGGTTGAGCTGCGCCTGGTGGACGGCGACGGCGGGGTCGAGCCCGTGAGCGTCGGCGTGGGCGAGGGTCACCTGCTCCCGCTCCGCGCCCAACTGCGGGAACGTCGCCAGCACCCACAGCACGATGCAGATCGCCAGGATGACCGTCCCCGCCTTCTTCACGTAGTGCCACGTCCGCTCCCACGTGTGCAGGGCGAGTCCCTTGACGGCGGGGGCGCGGTACGGGGGCAGTTCCATGACGAACGGGGCGGTCTCGCCCCGCAGCACCGTCGCCCGCAGGATGCGGACGGAAACGGCGGCCAGCAGGATCCCGATGAAGTAGATCGCGAAGAGCATGAGCCCCTGGTGGCTGACCTGGAGGGGCCCCAGGTGCACGGTGGCCTCGGGGCGGAAGAACGCCCCGATGATCAGCACGTACACGGGCAGGCGGGCGCCGCAACTCATGAGGGGCAGGACCAGCATCGTCGTGAGGCGGTCGCGACGCGACTCGAGGATCCGCGTGGACATGATGGCCGGGACGGTACAGCCGAACCCGATCACCAGGGGGATGAAGCTCTTCCCGTGCAGGCCGATGCGGTGCATGAAGCGGTCGAGCACGAACGCCCCGCGGGCCATGTACCCCGTGTCCTCGAGGATGGCGATGGCGAGGTACAGCAGCAGGATCAGCGGGACGAACGTCAGGACGGATCCGACGCCCTCGATGATCCCGTCGGCGAGGAGGCTGGTGAGCAGCCCTCCGATCCCGGTCCCGGGGGCGATCCCGCGAACGAACTCCGCCAGCCAGCCCTTGCCCTGGTCCAGCAGGTCCACCATGGGGTTGCCCAGCAGGAAGGTGAACTGGAAGACGAGGTACATCAGGATCGCGAAGATGGGCAGGCCCAGGTAGCGGTTGAGCAGGACGCGATCGATGCGGTCGCTCTGCTCGTGGCGCTGCTCGACGGTCTGGTGGACGGCCTCGGTGCAGGCGCCGCTGATGAACCCGTAGCGGCGGTCGGCGAGGATGATCTCGGGGGAGTCCCCGCAGACGCTCCCGATGTGCTTGCGCAGGCGGGCGGCGTCGGCGAGGAGGGGCTCGACGTGCTCGGGGCAGGCCTTCCGCAAGCGTTCGATGGCCCGCTCGTCGTCCTCCAGGAGCTTGACCGCGAACCAGCGGGCGCTGACGGGCAGCGGGGCGGGGCAGGCTTCGAGGGCCCGCGTGAGCTGCTGCACGTGCTCCTCGACCTCATGGCCGTAGCGCACGATGGCCTGGCGGGCGACGGCGGCGGCGGGGTCGCGGGCGACGGCGGTGACGGCGGCGAGGATCTTCTCGACCCCCCGCCCGCGGTTTCCCACGGTGCGGACGATGGGCACGCCCAGCAGCTCGCTCATCCGCTTGACGTTGATGCGGTAGCCTCGCTGCTCCGCCACGTCGGACATGTTGAACGCCAGCACCAGCGGGACCCCCAACTCCAGCAGTTGCGTGGCGAGGTACAGGTTCCGCTCGAGGTTCGACGAATCGACGACGTCCACGACCACGTCGCACCGCTCGTCGATGAGGAAGGACCGCGCGACGACCTCCTCCACGCTATACGCCGTCAGCGAGTACGTCCCGGGCAGGTCCACCACGTGCAGGCGGGCGCCCTCGTAATCGCGCTCGCCCTCCTTCTTCTCCACCGTCACGCCCGGGTAGTTCCCGACGTGCTGACGAAGGCCGGTGATGGCGTTGAAGATCGTGGACTTGCCCGCGTTGGGGTTCCCGGCGAGGGCCACCGTCACATGCCCCGGGCTCGAGATCCGCTGGGGCTCGGCGGTACTCGCCGCCGCGGGCGGACAGCACCCGAGTTGGAGATGTCGCTTGACGTCCTGCATCACGCTGCTGTCCATCCTCCAGCGAAGCGGCCCCCCCACCCGCCGCGGTCTTTGGTATTCCGGTCATTCGGGCGTTAGGGACTGTCCCGGCCCTACGACACCAGCCGCACGTGGACCCGTGGGATCATGCCGTGCCCCAACACCATGCGGCAGCCCTTGAAGGAGATGACGAACGGGCCCGGGCGGCCTCGGCGAAGCACGCGGAACGTCGCCCCGGGCATCAGGCCCATCTCGGCCATGCGGAGCTGGAAATTCCGGCCGCCCTCAATGGTGATCAGGCGGACCTCCTGCCCCTCCGTGACGGCCGACAGCGGCATGGCCCCGGGGCCGGAGTCGCTGCCGCTCGCGTTGGCCTTGGAAAGGGTCATGGCATCCGCTCCGCCCGCAACGTCTCCAGGCACTGCCGACATTGCTCCACGCTCCTTTGCCGCGAACAGAAGGTCAGGAACTTGGCGGTCCAGTCTTCGCCCGCACGAGGGCAGGTCCGCAGGAACTCCGCGAAATCGCGCAGCCGCTCCAACACGTCCGCATCAATACTGTGCTCCATGCGGCAGGCGTTGGTGTCGGCAAGCTCGCGGTCCAGGCCCAGCACGTCCGTCAGGAACCGCCGCAGCACGTCGTGCCGCTGGGCGATCCGCTCGGCGACTTCGCGGCCGGCGTCGGTCAACGTGATCACCTGGTAGGGATCATAGTTGACCAGCCCGCGCTTCGAGAGCGCCCGCAGGGCAGCCGTCACCGACGACATGCCCACCCCGACCCGTTTGGCGATATCCCGCACGCGCGCCACGCGGCCGCGGCGAATCAGAAAGAGAATCGCCTCCAGGTAGTCCTCCAGAGAGGACGTCAACTGTGTGTCCGGGGTAGTGTTCATGCGCTGGGCTCACCGACCTCGCTTCATCTTAGAAAGTTGTACAGCGCAAACTTTCTGCGGGCAAGAGAAATCTTTGCGCCGCCGTCGGGATGCGGGGCGGCAGGGACTCGTGGCGGGCGGCGGTGCGCGCGATGGGCCGCAGAGGCGCAGCGCGGGCTGCGCCCGCTCCCAATTTCGATTTTCAACTTTCGATTTTCGATTTTCGATTGGGCTGTCGCCCCTGCCACGGCCCCAATCGAAGTGAGCGCCGCTCGACGACCGGGGAACATCCTCGCAAAAGCGAGGACCTTGCGCGTTTGCAGTGCAGAGAAGAGGGAGTTGCGGATCGTCGTGTGCGGGGCGCGGGGCGAGGTCTCGGGGGCAATGGGCTTGGGGCGCTTGCGTCAAAAGGGCGAGCCGGGTGCCGTGGTTTGCGGAGCGCAGCGCAGCAACCACGTTTCGCTCAATCGGCGTCCGTCGCGAACGGGCGGCCCGCACGGCTGTGAGAAGCGCAGCCGTGGCACCCGGCCCGTCCGGGCGGAGGCGAAGGAGGCGGATCGGAGGGTCCGCGAGGGAGGCGTTCGATTCCCCGCATCAACCCGCGCGCAGCCTCTTGTCCCCGGCGGAGCGTTTGGTATACTGAACCGACTCGCCGCAAGGCGCAGGCCGGAGAGGTGCCGGAGTGGCCGATCGGGCGGCATTGGAAATGCCGTGTACCTTCGGGTACCGCGGGTTCGAATCCCGCCCTCTCCGTAAAGAAGAAAGCTGTCAGCAATCCGCAGTCCGCTGACGGCTTTTTTCATGCGCGCCCCACGCCAAGGGCGGGATTCGAACCCGCCCCGGACCGGAGCGCAGCGACGGGACGACCCGCGGGTGCGACGCCGCAGCGGAGCGCAGGCGCCTGCCCGGCAGAATCCCGCCCTCTCCGTAAAGAAGAGAGCTGTCAGCGGTCCACATACCGCCGACAGCTTTTTTCATGCGCCCCGCGCCAGGGGCTGTCTCTCTATCACATCTCGGCGCATCTGGACCTGGAGGACCCGCACGCCCCGCCGGCGCGTCTCCCGCCCCCGCCGGGCTTGTCCCGGTGGAGCGAAGGTCGGGCCAGCTACAACGGCGGCCCCTGCCTCCCGCTGCTTCTTCTTTTCGCCCCCGCCCGGCTTGTCCGGGTGGAGCGAGGGTCGGGACAGCTACGGCGGGCCGAGCGGGCCCGGAGGAGCGGGTAGCTGTCCCGACCCTCGCTCCCCTGGGGCAGGCCCAGGGGGGGCGGAAGAAGAAGAAGAAGAAGAAGAAGAAGGAAGACGAGGCGTCGCGGGTAGCTGGCCCGACCTTCGCTCCCCCGGGACAAGCCCGGGAGGGGGCGGGAACCAGCGGGAACAATGTGATGAAGAGACAGCGCCAAGGGCGGGCCGTGGACTTGGGCGTGGCGGCCCTATGATTCCCTTGGGAAGACTGCATAAGGGGTGTCGTCATGGCCAAGGCCGTCTGGACCGGATCGATCAGTTTTGGACTCGTGCAGGTGCCGGTGCGGGTCGTGGCGGCGACGCGGGCGCACACGCTCCGCTTCCGCCAACTGCACGCGGAGGACCTCTCCCCCATCCGCTACCGCAAGGTCTGCGAGAGCGAGGGCCGCCCCCTGGACGCCGAGGAGATCGTCCGCGGGTACGAGGTCGACCCCGGCCAGTTCGTCGTCGTCACCGACGAGGAACTCGACGCCCTCAAACCCCGCACCAGCGAGACCATCGAACTCATGGGCTTCGTGAACCTCTCCGAGATCGAGCCCATCTACCAGGGCGACACCTACTACCTCGTGCCCGACAGCCAGTCCCCCACCCCCTACCGCCTGCTGCTGGAGGCCCTGCGGGACACCAATCGTGCGGGGGTGGGCAAGTTCATCATGCACAACAAGGAGTACCTGGTGGCCGTCTACCCGCGCGGGGACGCCCTGACGCTCATGACGCTCCGCTACGCCGACGAGATCCACGAGCCCGGGGCGGTCGAGGGCATCCCCCACGGGGTCCACGCGGCGCCCGAGGACCTCCGCATCGCCCGCCAGCTCGTCGACGCCGCCGCCATGCACTTCCACCCCGAGGACTTCCGCGACGAGTTCACCGAGCGACTCGAGCGGATGATCCGCGGCAAGGCCGAGGGCCGCGAGATCCCCGCCCCCGAACCCGAACCCGTCCCCCCCGAGGTGGTGGACCTGCGGGAGGCGCTGCGGCAGTCGCTGGCGGAGGCCCAGCGGCAGCGGGAGGAGGAGGAGCAGCGGCGGAAGTCGGCGTGATCCTACCGTCGAGGAGCCCTGCTTCACCGCGGAGCCCGCGGAGACCGCAGAGAGAGAGCAGAGCCTTGTCGGTCCGCTCTCGGACGGTTTCGGCGAACCCTGAGATGCAATGGCTGACAGTCCCGCAAAGAAAGAAAGGAAGGGACCGCCATGGAGCGGCTGATCGTTGTGCGGCACGGATTTCCCGACCACATGGTCACGGGGCGGACCGGCGGGTGGACGGACTCACACCTGACGGACCTGGGGCACAGGCAGGCGAAGGCGACGGGACCGGCGGTGGCGAGGATGCTCCGCGGGCACGAGTACGTCTTCTACACCAGCGACCTCGCCCGCACGCGCGAGACGGCCGACGGGCTCTCCGAGGCCCTCGACCGCTCGGCCCAACCCACCGACGCCCTGCGCGAGCAGTCCCTCGGACAGGCCAACAACCTCTCCACCGCCGACGCCGACCGCATCGCCCTCCCGCCCTCCGAGGGTCCCCTCCTCGACCGCGTGTTCTATCCCGGGGCGGAGACCTGGCGGGAGATGATGCACCGCGTCTTCGCGTTCCTCGACCGCCTGCACACGGAGGCGCCCGACACCGCCCTGCTGGTCTCGCACGCCGGGGCGTCGATCTGCATCGTCTTCTGGTGGCTGCACCTCGCCCCCCAGCAGTGGCCCGACGTGCAGTTCGAGTTCGACCTGTGCAGCATCACCGAGGGGATCCATGGCGACTTCGGGGGGAGGCGGATCCGCAGGCTCAACGACGTGCGGCACCTGGGGGAACTGCACGCGTAGCGACCCACGGACCCTTTGGGGGCCCTCACACGTATAGTGCTATTGGGTGATGTACCTTTGACGAGACACCGCACACGCCGAGCCTACCGCCGCACCGCCCGCGAGTCCGGCCTTCGCTACGTGCACGACTCCAAGCCGGGGCTGCGCCGGCGACGGTGCGGAAAGGGCTTCCTCTACCTCGATGAGCAGGGCGAGCGGCTGACCGACGAGGAGGCCCTCGCCCGCATCGAGTCCCTCGCCATCCCCCCCGCCTGGGAGAACGTCTGGATCTGCCCGCAGCCCGATGGACACATCCAGGCGACCGGCCGCGACGAACGCGGGCGGAAGCAGTACCGCTACCACCCCCGCTGGAGCGAGCGGAGCAAGCAGACGAACTTCGGGCGGCTGATCGACTTCGCCCGCGCTCTGCCGCGCCTCCGCCGGCGGGTGGCGAGCGACCTCGACCGCACGGGCCTGCCCCGCGAGAAGGTCCTCGCCCTCGTCGTCCGCCTGCTGGACTGGACGCTCATGCGCGTGGGCAACGAGGAGTACCGCAAGGCCAACCGCTCGCAGGGCCTCACCACCCTCCGCGACCCCAACGCCCGCTTCCAGGGCGGCACCCTCCGCTTCCACTACCGCGCCAAGGGCGGGACGTGGCGGGAGGTGAAGATCCACGACGCCCGCCTCGCCCGGACCGTCCGCCGCTGTCAGGATCTGCCCGGGCAGGAACTGTTCCAGTACGTGGATGATGCCGGAAAGCACCAGCCCCTCGACAGCGGGGACGTGAACGACTACCTCCGCGAGGTCACCGGGAAGGACTTCACCGCCAAGGACTTCCGCACCTGGGGCGGGACGGTGGCGGCCGCCCGATTCCTCCGCCACGTCGAGCCCCCCACCAGCAAGTCCGCCGCCCACCGCCAGACCGTCGCCGCCGTCAAGCACGCCGCCCAGCGCCTCCGCAACCGCCCCGCCACCTGCCGCAAGCACTACGTCCACCCGGCGATCCTCGACGGGCACGAAAGCGGCGACCGCCTGCCCCCCGCCCGCGACGACCTCGACCCTGACGACCTCGATCCCGCAGAACCCCTCTGCACCCTCGACGACCGCCTCTGCGGGGACGAGCGCATCGTGCTCGACTACCTCGAAAGCGAGCGCAATCGCTCGATGAGGCCCGGGAGCGACTCGAAGTAGATCGTCAAGTCCCCGATGGTCCGCATGAAAGGCCGTTACTAAACGAAAGCAGACTTTAAGATAGTCATACTAAATTGAAGTCCACTTCAATTTAGCAACACCGTCAAGCGCGACACTTCGGCCTTTGCCCTTGGCGGGGGTGCGCCGGGGGCATACCCTTATGGGGCACGGGTGAGGCCGACCCAGACGGACGACGCGAAGATGAACGGACTGGTCTGCAGCGCGGCGCCCGGTGCGAGACTTCACGACACCTTGGAAGGAACGCTCCATGATCCACATCGGCACGCAGTACTACCGCGCACCGTTTCCCGACTCGAAGTACTGGGAGGACGACTTCCGCCGCATCGCCGACTCAGGCCTGAACACCGTGCAGCTCTGGGTGCTCTGGGGCTGGGTCGAGCCCAGTCCCGGGGAGTTCCTCTTCGACGACTACGACCGCCTCGTCGAACTCGCCGACCGCCACCGCCTGGGCGTGGTCCTCAGCACCATCGCGGAGATCCACCCCTACTGGATCCACCGGGAGGTCCCGGGCAGCGAGATGGTGACGAACATGGGCATCCCCGTCGTCTCCTCCAACCGCGCCGAGTGCCACTTCGGGCTCACCCCGGGCGGGTGCATCGACCACCCGGAGGTCTGGGATCGCATGCGCCGCTTCCTGGAGGCCGTCGTCCTCCGCTACCGCACCGCCCAGCACCTCGTGGGCTGGGACGCGTGGAACGAACTCCGCTGGAACGTCCACGCCGACGGGCTCGTCTGCTACTGCGACAGCTCCCTCAAGGCCTTCCGCGGGTGGCTGGACCAGCGGTACGGGGGGCTCGACGGGCTCAACCGGGCGTGGAAGCGGCGGTATCGTTCGTGGGAGGACGTGCGGCCGGGCAAGGCGCCCGACCGCCCCTACACGGAGATGATGGCCTTCGAGCACTTCATCACCGACCGTTGCGGGGGGCACGCGCGACAGCGGTACGAGGTGATCAAGGGGTTGGACCCCGACCGCCCCGTCACCGTTCACGGGGCCAACCCCTGCGTCCTCCACGCCGACCGCTTCCCCGACAACACGCCCCTGCACCGCGGGAACGACTGGGACCTCGCCGACGCACTCGACGGGATCGGGTGCAGCAGCTTCCCCATGTGGGGCAACATGGACGACGACGAGTTCACGGTGCGGATCAACTACCTCACCAGCGCCGCCGGTCCCAAACGGATCTGGATCAGCGAGTTGCAGGGCGGGCGGGCGTCGAGCGGGCGGACGATCTTCCCGCCCGTGCCCCCCGACCGCCAGCAGCGGTGGCTGTGGACGGGCATCGCGGGCAAGGCGGAGACGCTGCTGTTCTGGTGCTGGCGGGACGAGGTGTTCGCGCGGGAGTCCAGCGGGTTCGGGATGGCGGGATCGGACGGGCTGGCGGAGCCGCGGCTGGCGGCGATGGCGAAAACGGGCAGCGTGCTGCGAACGCACGAGGAACTCCTCGACGCCTACCGCCCCGACGATCCGCAGGCGGGCGTGTACTTCAGCCCGCAGAGCTACTACCTGCACTGGGCGCAGAACGGAGACGGGATCCTGCCCCTGCAGGGCGTGCAGGCGTACTCGCGGGCGCTGACGCGGCTGAACGTGGCGCACCGGACGGTCGAAGAGGAGCACCTCGGGGCGCTGGAGGGGCTGCGAATCCTGTACCTGCCCCGCGCGGTGGTCCTCGACCCCCGCCACACCGACGCCCTCGCCGCCTGGGTCCGCGCGGGCGGGCGGCTGGTCTGCGAGAGCGAGTGCGGGGCGTACGGGACCAACGGGATCTGGCGATACCCGCAGGACCGCTTCCTCGCGGAACTCACCGGCGTGCGCGAGATCGGCCGACGGACGCTCGAAGGGTGCAGCATGACGGTGCGGTACGGCGGACGGCCGTACCAGTTGCCCGCGTCGCAATGGCTGACGCCGCTGGCAGGCGAGGGGATGGAGGTGCTGGGCGAGCATCCCGACGGGGCCCTCGCCGCCCGCATCCCCGTGGGGGCGGGCGAGGTGATGCTGCTGGGCACGTTCGTGGGGGAGGGCTACACGCGCGGGATGAGCGGGTTGGCGGAGTACCAGCCGTACATGGCCGCCTTCGAAGACTTCCTGCTGGCGACGGCGGGGGAGGCGGGCGTGGCGCCCGTCGCCGCCCCCGCCGGTCCGCCCGACGTGCGGTCCAGCGTCCACGTCAAGCTCGGGCGCAGCGGGGACCGGAGCGTGGCATTCGCGTTCTTCCGCGACGACCTGCCCTCCGTCACGCTCCGCCTGCCCTCCGGGCGGTTCACCGCGGAGGCAACGGAGATCCTCAGCGGTCAGCGCATCGCCCTCACGCCCACCCAGGGCGGAGATGAGTGCACCCTCCCCCGCGGGGAGTGGGGCGTGGCGATCCTGGCAGGAGGTTAGAGGTGAGAGGGTAGAGGTGAGAGTGCAGACTGCCTGAGCCCGGAGGGCTCACCTTCGTAAGCCCGGGGCAGAGCGAAGCGCCGCCCCGGGAAGCGGGTCACGAGTCCTCAAGCCCTGCAAGGGCGCAACAGCCCACCACACGCCTCGGTTGCGCCCTTGCAGGGCTTGCACTCTTGAGACCTTGACCCAGGGCGGCGCTTCGCTCTGCCCTGGGCTTACGAAGGTCAGGCCTTTGGCCTGAGCCACCGGCCGGGCGCCGTGGTTGCTTCCGGCTCCGCCGAGGCTTCCCCGTGGCAAGCCGCTCCGCTCCGTGAACCACGGTATCCGACGTCTGCACTCTCACCTCTCACCTCTAACCTCTCACCTTCCGCCGTTCCCTCTTGGTCTCTACGCCCCGGGCGCGTACGCTCTGGGAATGCGAGCGACAGAATCCACCCGCGACATCCTCCTGCGAATGTACGCCGCCCTGCGGGAGCGGTTCGGGCACCAGTCCTGGTGGCCGGCCACTCCGCACGGGGGCCCGCTGGAGATCTGCGTCGGGGCCATCCTCACCCAGAACACCAACTGGACCAACGTCGAGCGCGCCCTCGCCAACCTCCACGCCGCCCACGCCATGAGCATCCGCGCCCTGCATGCCCTTCCCGTCGGAGAACTCGCCGAACTCATCCGCCCCGCGGGCTACTTCAACGTGAAGGCCCGGCGGGTGCACAACTTCATCCACGCCGTATGGGCCCGCAACGGCAACGACCTGACCGCGTTCCTCGACCGCCCCACCGAGCACCTCCGCCACGACCTGCTGCGGGTGAGCGGGATCGGGAAGGAGACGGCCGACTCCATGATCCTCTACGCCGCCGGGAAACCCCGCTTCGTCGTCGACGCCTACACCCGTCGCGTGCTGCGGCGGCACGGGCTGATCGCGGCGTCTGCCGACTACGACGCCATGCAGGCGCTGTTCGAGTCCGCCCTGCCCGCGGACGTGGAACTCTGGAACGACTACCACGCCCAGATCGTCGCCGTCGGCAAGTACCACTGCCGCCCCACCCCCCGCTGCGAGAACTGCCCCCTGCAGCCCTTCCCCCACGACCCCGACGCCCCGCTCGACGCGGGCGGGCGGAGACGGCCCGGGGCGGGACTCACCGCAAAGGCCGCAAAGATCGCAAAGGGAAGGACAGGTGCTCGATGATAGCCTCGTCGTTCCCCACGCTTCCGGCGCCGCGGGCGGTCCGACTTGTCACAGGACGCCGGAGTCCTGGAATCCGCAATCCGCAATCCACAATCCGCAATCGGAGCAGTGCGACCCCATGAAGCTATCTACCGACGTCATCGTCGTAGGGGCGGGGGCGAGCGGGATCCCCGCCGCCGTCGCCGCCGCACGCACCGGAGCCTCCGTCCTTCTCCTCGAGGACGACCTCGCCCTCGGGGGGGCCCCGGTCGACAACTACATCACCATGCCCTGCGGGTTCCCGCGGAGCGGCATCTACGCGGAGATCGTCTCCGCCCTCGACGCCCGCCACCGCCTGCCCTCGAAGCCCAACGCCAACGGCGTCCGCGCCGAGGACTGGTACCTCCCCTGGGCCTACTCCGTCGTCCTCGACGACCTCACGTCGGCCGAGCCCAACCTCCGCGTGATGTGCGGGGCTCGCGTGACGCGCCCGATCGTCACCGAGGCGGCCGGCCGCCCGCGCGTGACGGGCGTGTTCGTCGCCCGTCCCGACGGGTCGGAGATGCGGATCGACGCCCCCGTCGTCATCGACGCCGCCGGAGGGGGCGACCTCAGCGTGCAGGCGGGCTGCGAGGAGAGGTTCGGCCGCGATGCGCAGAGCGACTTCGACGAACCCCACGCCCCCCCCGCCGCCGACAACGTCGTGCAGCAGTGCACGCTGATGTTCCTGTCGCAGCGGATCGGCAGTCGGCCGTTCGACATGCGCGAGCTGCAGGTGGTGGGCATGATCGATCCGGGCTTCGGATGGGTCGCGTTGGGCCCGGAGGAGTTCGTGGGGCGGGACACGGGCTTCTACCTGCACTGGGGCTGCACCGTGCAACCAAGCGACGTCCGCGACCCCCTCGCCCTCGCCGACGCGCAGGCGGAGGCGTGGCGGAAAATCCGACCGGACCTGGAGTACCTGCTGGCGCACGACTTCTTCGCGTACGTCGCCCCCAGGCTCGGGGTGCGCGAGACGCGGCGGATCGTGGGCGAGCACGTGCTCACCGAGAACGACCTCCGCCGCGGGGGCTTTCCCGACGACACCCTCGCCGTCGGCGGATGGCACCTGGACCTGTGGATGCCCGGGCGCAAGCTCGACCCTTC
Source organism: Phycisphaerae bacterium (assembly GCA_041687095.1). Lineage (GTDB taxonomy): Bacteria > Planctomycetota > Phycisphaerae > SM23-33 > SM23-33 > JAWLCQ01. Next base: position 24,708 of record JAWLCQ010000026.1, read on the forward strand.
CGAGCGCGAGGTGCCCTACTACGGCATCCCGTACCGCTGCATGGTCCCGCGCGGGGTGGACGGGCTGCTGCTGGCGGGCAAGATCCTCAGCGGGTCGCACGTGGCGATGAGTTCCTACCGCGTCCAGCCCACCGTCGCCATGGCCGGGCAGGCGGCGGGCGTGGCGGCCGCCCTCTGCGCCCAGCGGCACGCCCAGCCACGAGACCTCGACGCCAAGGCGATCCGCGAGATCCTCACCGGTCCCGGGCAGAACGTGGACCTCTCGCCGGAGCCCGCCTGACCCCTCTCTCCTCCGGAGCATTGGTATCTGTACATCCTGCAGAGCAGGCAGGGATGCAGGGGATGCACGGGATGGGAGTCCACTCGCTCCGATCCCTTGCATCCCCTGCATCCCTGCTTTCTCAGGAAGGGAAGGCGGGTTGTGTGGATACCCTTGCCCCCCGGGGAGAAGGGCATCCGCCTACTTCACGATCGTGCTTCTGCCCGCGGGCAGGTGCAGGAGGTGCCCGGCGTCGTCGCGGAGGAGGAGGCCCTCCAGGGGGCTGACGTCCTCGACGACCCCGGTGTGCCGGCGGTTGTCGCAGGCGACGGTGATGCGCTGGTGGATCATCCCGCAGTGGGCGACCCACGCGTCGTGCAGTTCGTGGTAGCTCTCGGAGGCGACCTTGTCCACCCACAGGTCGATCCGCCGCAGCAGGGCGCGGACGACCTCGATGCGCTCGACGGGGCGCCCCAGGTGCGCCGCGAGGCTGGTCCCCGGGGCGTCGATCTTCGAGCGCGGGGGGCAGGCGTTGGCGTTGACGCCGACCCCCAGCACCACCGTCCGCACCCCGCGGACCAGGCGGACCTCCTGCAGGACCCCCGCGACCTTCGCCCCGTCGATCCGCACGTCGTTGGGCCACTTGATGTCGGCCGACACGCCGCAGACGCCCTCGACGGATTCGGCCACGGCCAGGCCGGCGGCGATCGTCAGGGCCTCGGGGCCCAGGAGTTCCGAGGGGTCGCTGAGCACGGCGCTCATCAGGATGTTCTGGTGCGGGGGGCTGGACCACGACCGGCCGAAGCGGCCGCGGCCCTTGCGCTGGGACTCCGCGAGCACGACGAGCCCGTCGGGGTCCCCGGAGCGGGCGGCGTCGAAGGCGACGTCGCTGGTGGAGTCCACCTCATCGAAGACCAGGACGGACCGCCCCACCCGCTGCGTGCCCAGGTCGCGTTCGATGAGGTCGGCGTCCAGGCGCAGCGGCCCGGCGAGGCGGACCCCGTGCGACGGGCTGAGTTCCAGCGGCACGCCCCGGCGTTGCAGCTCATCCAGGAGGGCGGAGACCTGGCGGGCGGGCAGATCGCAGACCGAGGCGAGTTCGTTCAGCGCGTAGAACCCCTCGCCTCGATCGTACAGCAGGGCAAGGATGCGCTTGGTGGGGTCCATGGGGCCTCAGCTTACTTCAATATCGAGCGCGATGTCCACGGTCCCGGCCGAGTGGGTCAGCGCCCCGATGCTGATGCGGTCCACGCCGGCCTCGGCGACCTGGCGGACGTTATCCAGCGTGATCCCGCCCGAGGCTTCGAGTTCAAGGTGGCCGCGGAGGCCGGCGTCGTCGCGGAGGCGGACGGCGGTGCGGAGCTGCTCGGGCGTCATGTTGTCCAGCAGGATGATGTCCACGGGCAGAGTCAAACCCACGCGGAGCTGGTCGAGGGTATCGACCTCGAGCATGACGAAGGCGTGATCGCCCAGGACGGGCTGGAGGCGTTCGAGTTCGCGGTGCACGGCCTGGATGGGGTCGCGGCCCTCGGCGATGGCGAGGATGGCGAGGTGGTTGTCCTTGATGAGGACGGCGTCGTAGAGCCCGTGGCGATGGTTCTTCCCGCCCCCGCAGCGGACGGCGTACTTCTCCAGGTCGCGCCACGCGGGCGTGGTCTTGCGGGTGTCGTAGATGTTCGCCCCGGTCCCGCGGATGGCGTCGACGTAGCGGCGGGTGGTGGTGGCGACGGCACTGAGGCGTTGGAGGAAGTTCAGCGCCACCCGCTCGGCCGCCAGGACCCCGCGGGCGGGCCCCTCCCAGACGGCGATGACGTCGCCGCGCTGGGCACGGGCACCCTCGGGCAGGCGGATCTCGGTGTGGATGGACCCGTCGTAGCACAGGGCGATGCTCTCCAGCAGCGCCCCACCGCAGACGGTGAGGGGCTGGCGGGCGGCGAACTGGGCGACGGCGCGGACGCCCGCGGGCAGCAGCGCCCCGGTGATGTCGCCCGAGCCCAGATCCTCGTCCCGCGCCATCTGCACCAGCCGCCACAGCGACTCGCGTTCCTTCTTGCCAGGTTGCATCGGCATGCCTTCTCCTCCACGCGAGCGGAAACCGGAAACCGGAAACCGGGAACCAGGGACCGGGCACCGGGAACCTGGAACCAGGAACCGGGGACCTGGAACCGAGAACCAGGTACCGGGAAACGGGGACTGGCTCCGGAGCGGCATGCTTCTCGCCGCGCAGGTGCCTGTCCCCATTTCCCGAAGCTGACGGAACCCAGGGACCGGAAATCCGCTGCAATCGCGCGTGGGGGAGAATACACGATCCCGTCCGCGATGAAAAGATGCCTCCGTCATCCGCAGAACGAGACGAAGACTATCACGGATCGCGACAGGGTCGCATTCCCTGGCTTGGTCGCTTCAGCGACCATGAACGCCCGCGCGGGAGTGCGCGGGGCGCACCCGCAATCCCGTTTGCACCCGTCCGTGCGAATCGCGACAATGCCCCCATGCGTACAACACTGCTGCTTCTGACGTGCGTGACGGTCTTCGCGGGGCTCGTGGGCTGCGAGCGCACGGTCGGGCCTGATGAGTTCCTCTACCTCCACCGCCGCGGGGATGGCGGGGTGTACAACGGGGAGGGCTTCCGCAGCGAGTACGCCGGGAGCGACTGGCACTACCATTACCTGGAGGTCCGCCGCCGGACCCGCAGCGGGGACGCCGCCGGGCTGATGCTGCACGGGGGCTTCCAGGACGAGACCGTCCAGTGCCCCACCGAGGAACTGCCCGAGACGTTCCCCAGCGACTTCGACACGCTCCGCACCCAGGGCCTCGCCGGCGCCCGCCCTGAGACGCCCGATGAGACCCGCCAGTACATCCGCGAGTACCTCGACACCCGCGCCCCCGCCGGCCGCTCGCGCTGGGACGCCGCCACGGACGGCGAGCCCATCGGCGGATCGGAGATGGACGAGTTCAGCCCGTGGAAGTAGATGGCAGGATCCGGAACTCCCGCAGGTCGTGCCGTTTCAATTCGATCCGCGCGCAGTCGTTCTCGACCGGGATCTCGCTGCCGTCCTCGACATCCACCACGCGATAGCCGTCCGCGAGGCCCAGTTCCGCCGGGTCGATGGCGAGTTCGATCTCGCGGTCGGTGGGCTCGTAGCTGGTGACGGCGATGATGGTTTCTTCGCCGGGCACGCTGTAGACGATCGTGGGGCAATCGGCGTGGGTGCTGCGGACGGGTTGGGGGCGGGCGTCCCAGTAGCGGTAGGCCCGCGTGCCCGGGCGCTGCGTGATGTCGAGGATGGGCTGGCGGAACGCGGCGTGCAGGCGGTTCTCGGGCGTGTCGCCGGTGGGGATGGGCTCGACGTCCCAGACGTAGGGGTCCACGTGCAGTTCGTGCACGAGGGACACGCCCAGGTAGGTCTTGAGCGTCCAGGGGTCGTTGACGCAGCGGCCCTGCTCGTGGAGGACGATCGGCCAGGCGCCGATGTGCTCGCCCGTCGAGCACGCCAGGATGTACTCGCGGGGGAAGCGGTCGTGCACGTCGCCCTCGCTGAACCGCCACTCCCAGTCGTACTGGATGGTGTAGAAGGAGTTCAGCGGGAGGATCTGGGCGCTGGTCATGTGGACCATGTGCAGCGGTTCCATCCCGCGCTCGTGGAGGTAGGCGAATGTCCGCTTGCCCAGCTCGCGCAACTGCCACAGGCCCGTCGAGGGCATGACGGACCCGTCCTCGCGGACGTAGGCGTTGGTCATCTCGCGGTTGTCGGAGCGGTCGAAGAAGATGTTGTCCACGTAGACGCCGCGGTTGGCGCCCTCGTCGAAGGACACCCCGTACCAGTGCAGGGCGAAGTCGATGTAGCTGTCGGCGGGGACGACCTTCACCTCGCTCCGGTGGCGGGTCGAGCGGAGGTTGCTGTAGTCCGACGGGCACCACTCGTCCATGAAGGTCTGGAACTCCTCCGCACCGGGGTAGGAGGAACGGTTGTAGTAGTAGATCAGCTTCTTGCCCGCGCGGTTGCGGAGGTTCTTGCGGGCGAGGGACTCGGCGTAGTCGGCCGTCTTCTTCCCGTGCCGCTCGTACCCCGGACGGATGCGGGCGACGATCGCGTCGATCTCCGCGTCGCTCAGCGGCCGCCGCGTCGCCTCGCGCACCGCGTGCCACAGCTCCAAGTCCTTCCCGATGGGGTACACGGAGCAGCAGTTGCCTTCGGCGAACCAGTGGATGTCGGTCCCGATCACCTGCCAGTCCTCGGTGAACCAGCGGTGCCGCCAGCCGTCGAGGCGCGGCTTGACGGGGGCGCCCTGGAGGCCGAACGTGATCGTCCGCGGTGCGTCCAGCGCCAGCGGGCGGTTGACGAGGTGCACGCGGAGGTGCAGCGCGTCGCCCTCGCGGACGAGCTCGAGGTTGGGCGTCTCGGGGGCCCAGGACCACCCGCGGTCGTTCTCCGCGAACCAGCACAGCCCGCGGAGGGCGTCGCCGAGGAAGATGTACGTGCAGAAGTTGGGCGGGAACTCGCTGGTGACCAGTTCCGACGCATTCCAGACGCTCCCCTCGCCCTCCGGGACCGCGCGGGTGACGATCGGATACCGCAAACCGTCCACCATCGCGTGCATGAGCTTGGCGACGTCGTCGCGGAGGGGGATGTCGAGGTCCAGGCGGTCGATTACCGTGCCACGGGCGTCTCGCCCATGTGTGGCATGGGCATCTTGCCCATGAGTCGCACGGGCGTCCCGCCCGTGCTCCCCTTCCCCCGAGCAGGGGCACGCCCCCGCGACACACGGGCGAGACGCCCGTGCCACGGGATCCCCTGCGGGCGAAAGCTCCAGGTCCACCCGCAGCATGCCGTCGTACTCGAGCGTCCCCGTCGCGACCGCGAGGACGGATCCCAGGGCGAACTCGCTGCGGAGGACGGTGCGGTCGTCGGCGTGCTCGACGAGTTCCGTGCGCCCGTCGCTCGCCATGACGGCCGACCCGTCCACCTCCGCCACGTAGCGCATGGGAGCGGCGAGGATCTCCCGCATGCCCAGGCGTTCCTGGTCGTCCGTGCGGACGCTCTCCAGGAGGCCGGTGTCGCTCCAGCGGTACTCCTTCATCGCCGTCCCCAGCACCCGCCGCCCCGCGTCCACCGTGATGGGCGTGAAGGGCGGATAAACCGCCCGGGTCGTCCCGAGCCCCGCGTGCTCCCACTCGTACACGGTCCGCTCGAACGCCTTGGCCACCTCGTGGCTGCCCCGCTCGCCCTCCCCGCTCTCCCACTCGAAGCGGGCGACGATCTCGTAGCGCCCATCGAGGGGCGGAAGCTCCAGCATCCGCTCGCAGCGGCCCTTCTCGAACTCGCCGGCCTCCATGCGAATTGACGCGATGGTTTCGCCTTGCGGGGAAGGCTGTGGCATGGGCGTCTCGCCCATGCGTCGCACGGCCGTCTCGGCCGTGCCGGACACGGGCGAGACGCCCGTGGGACACACGGGCAAGATGCCCGTGCCACGGACGGTGAAGTCGGCCGACCGCAGGACCGCGCCCGGGGGCAGGTTCGTCGCCTCGGCGAGCAGGCGGAGGCGGTCGCGATAGGGATAGTAGGCGAAGCGGAAGTCGGCGGGGGGGACCTCCCCGGCCTGCACGTCCCAGCGGGCGGAGCGCGGGGACGCCCACTTGTAGTAGCGGGAGTAGTGGATCTCGCCATTCGATCCGCGGACGAGGGCGAAGAGTTCAAAGACGCTCGTCACCCCGTCCTCGACCTCAAGCTTCAGTTCCCGCGTCTCGCCCGGTGCGAGCGTGAGGGCCTCGCGGGTGGCGAGTTCGGGCATCTTGTCGCGTTTGAGGAACAGCAGGCCCGTCAGCGGGACCGCCGCGTCGGTGGGGTTGCGGAGCGTCATGCGGGCGTCGACGTGGTGCGTGAGCGGGTCGGACTCGTGGCGGACCTGGATGGCCGCGTGGTGCTGCGGGGCGAAATCAAAGACGATCTCGCTTCCCGGGTTGTACCCGCGGTTTCCGAGCGACGAGAAGCCCCAGGGCTTCTTCCAGTCGCGGCAGAGGTTGAGGCCCCAGCGGCCCTGGGTGGCGGTGCGGCCGGGGGCGACGGAGGCGATGGGCACGGCGATCTCGCAGTGCCAGAACCCCCCGTGGATCCCGTGGGCGACCTGATACCCGCCCTTCCAGCCGTAGTAGTCCTCCGGGCGGACGGCGCCGCGCGTCTCCACCTGGTAGGCGACCTTCCCCGCGGAGTTGGCGAGCATCTGGAAGGCGACCCCGCTGTCGGAACCGGGGGTGGGGTCGATCCAGATCTCGATGGCGTCGTCGAAGACGATGCGGTCGGAGTTGACCTTCGCCTCGGCCACGAGCCCCCCGATCGGGGGCGCCTCGGTCACGAGGGCGAAGTACAGGTGCGTTTCGTCGGCGGTGACGTACGCGCGGGCGGTGCGTTCCTCGAGGTTGGCGATGTACGCGAGCCCCTCGAAGCCCACCGCGTCCTTCCATTCCTCGGGATCGACCGTCCCGTCGATGGCCGGGGGCGTCCGGGTAAGCGGGGCGCGGTAGACGTCATCGAACGCGTAATCGCCCAGCGGAGCGGGCACGTCACCGTAGCGGAACACCTCGTGACCCATAGGAGACTCCTTCGCTTACCTTGTTGCGAGGAGCATACCAAGGGGATTCCGGAATTGGGATTTCGGATTTCGGATTTGCCGCCCGCGGAGCGGGCGGAGAACCCTTCTCCCCTGGGGGAGAAGATGTCCCGAGCGAAGTCGAGGGACAGATGAGGGGGCCCTTCCCGACCAGCAGGCGCAGTAACTCGAAGAGGGCAATGCCCACGGGGCGCTGTTCGCCCCGTGGGACGATCGGAGCGAGTTCATGCGCCATTTTGGCTGGGAGGCGCCCCCTCACCCCCCTCGCTGCGCTCGGGGACCTCTCCCCGAGGGGAGAGGGGTTTACGCGCCCGCTTCGCGGGCCCCAAATCCGCAATCCGAAATCCGCAATCCGCAATCCGCAATTCCCAGCGCTAGCGCCCGCGGCCTTTTTTGCCGCGTTTGGGCCCGCGCTGGAGGTACGCGTCCTCCTGGGCGCGTTGCTCGGGGGAGTCCTCGCCCTTGAGTTCGGCGATGCGGTCGCGGAGGCGGGCGGCCTTCTCGAACTCCAGGGCCTCGGCGGCGGCGAACATCTCCTGCTCGAGTTCGGTGACCATCTCGGTGCGGTCGAACTCGTCTTCACCGGCGTGGATGGCTTCGCGGGCGATCTGGCGGGCGCGGAGCTGCTCGGAGAGGGCGGAGCGGATGGCCTTGCGGATCGTCTGGGGGGTGATCCCGTGCTCCTCGTTGTACTTCGTCTGCAGTTCGCGGCGGCGGGCGGTCTCGTCCATCGCCTGCTGCATCGCCCCGGTGATGCGGTCGGCGTAGAGGAGGACCTGGGCGTTGACGTTTCGGGCGCAGCGGCCGATCGTCTGGATCAGACTCGTCGCCGACCGCAGGAAGCCCTCCTTGTCGGCGTCGAGGATGGCGACGAGCGACACCTCGGGCAGATCGAGCCCCTCGCGGAGGAGGTTCACGCCCACCAGCACGTCGAACCGCCCCATCCGCAGGTCGCGGAGGATCTCCATGCGTTCGAGCGTCTCGACTTCGCTGTGGAGGTACTTGCAGCGGTGGCCTTCGGCGCGGATGTACTCGGCGAGGTCCTCGCTGAGGCGCTTGGTGAGCGTGGTGACCAGCGCCCGCTCCCCCGCCTCCACCCGCTTGCGGATCTCCCCCAGCAGGTCCGCCACCTGCCCGCGGGCGGGGCGGACCTCCACGGGCGGATCGATCAGGCCCGTCGGGCGGATGACCTGCTCGACCACCTCGCCCCCGCTCCGCTCCAGCTCGAACGGGCCCGGGGTCGCCGACACGAACACCACCTGCTTCCACCGCTTCTCGAACTCCTCGAACGTCAGCGGGCGGTTGTCCATCGCGCTGGGCAGGCGGAACCCGTGCTCCACCAGTACCTGCTTGCGGGCCTTGTCCCCGTTGAACATCGCCCGGATCTGCGGGAGCGTCACGTGCGACTCGTCGATGATCAGCAGGTAGTCGTCCCCGAAGTAGTCGATGAGCGTGAACGGCGGGTCTCCGGGCTTCCGCCCGTCGAGGTGCCGCGAGTAGTTCTCAATCCCCGGGCAGTACCCCACCTCCAGCATCATCTCGAGGTCGTACCGCGTCCGCGCCGCCAGCCGCTGCGCCTCCAGCAGCTTGCCCTCGTTCCGCAGCACGATGAGCCGGTTCTCCAACTCCTGCTTGATCCCCGCGATCGCCCCCTCGATGGTGGCGTCGTCCGCCACGTAGTGACCGGCCGGGAAGATGAACACCTGGTCCGTCGAACTCAGGATGTCGCCCGTGGTGGGGTTGATGTAGTGGATCGCGTCCACCTCGTCCCCGAACAGCTCCACCTGCACCCCGAACTCCTCGTACGCGGGGTAGATGTCGATGGTGTCCCCGCGGACGCGGAACGTCCCTCGCTCGAAGCTGATGTCCTTGCGCTCGTAGAGCTGGGTGACGAGCTGCTTGAGCAGCTCCTGGCGATCGATGGGGGCCCCCACCCGGATGGGGGTCACCATCTTCTTGTACTCCTCGGGCGACCCGAGCCCGAAGATGCACGAGACGCTCGCGACGAGAATGACGTCCTTGCGCGAGGACAGCGACGTCGTCGCGCTCAGCCGCAACCGGTCCAGGTCGTCGTTCCGCGAGGCGTCCTTCTCGATGTAGATGTCCCGCTGGGGGATGTACGCCTCGGGCTGGTAGTAGTCGTAGTAGCTGACGAAGTACTCCACCGCGTTGCCCGGGAAGAGGTCCTTGAACTCCTCGTAGAGCTGCGCCGCCAGCGTCTTATTGTGCGAGACCACCAGGGCGGGCTTACCCAACTGGCGGATGACGTTCGCCATCGTGAACGTCTTGCCCGACCCCGTGACCCCCAGCAGGACGTTGTACTTCTGACCCGCGCGGACGTTCTGCACCAGCCGCTCGATGGCCTGCGGCTGATCGCCCTGGGGCTTCATCTCCGATACGATCTCGAACTCGGGCATTACGAATTTCCGATTTCCAATTGTCAACTTCCAATTGCGGCCGGCGTTGCTCCCGACGTCCCATGACCCGGGAAGACCTCTCGCACACCTCGCCGCCCACCCCGGGGAATCCGCTGGACTCCCGAATCTCCCAGTATACCATACCCACTTGATGAAGTCCGAACCCCGACACCGCCCGATGGCGCCCGCACCGACGAGCCCCGATCCGGCGCAAACGCCCGCTTCCTTTGGGGCCTTCCCCGAGGCGTCAGCCCCAATGGGAAATTGGAAATCGGCAATTGGAAATCCCCTCCCCCTCCTGACCGCCCTCGTATTCCTGCTTACCGTTCCCACGTTCGCCAAGGACCCTCCGCCCATGGACATCCGCCTCCCCGAGCCCCCCGCGCACCCGCTCCTCGCCTGCAACCCCGAGCAGCTCGCCCGCCTCCGCACCGCCGCCAAGGGCGACGGGCCCGCCCGCGCCGCCGTCGCCGCCCTCCTCCGCCTCGCCGACTCCGCCCTCGCCAAGCCCCTGGAGTTCCCCCCCCGCGGCGGGCAGCACAACCAGTGGTACCAGTGCGAGCCCTGCCAGTTCCGCCTCACCACGATCGACGACACCCACCACAAGTGCGAGTCCTGCGGGACCGTCTACACGGGCGAGCCCTACGACGACGTCATCTTCCAGCGCAAGCACTCCGCCAACCTCAACGGCATGCTCGCCGCCGCCTGGGCCCACGCCATCACCGGGGAGGAGACGTACGCCCGCCACGCGGCGGCCGTCCTGCTCGGGTACGCCCAGCGCTACGAGAAGTACCCCTACCACACCTCCACGCGGAAGAACGTCGAGATCTCCGGGGGGCATCTCGCCGAGCAGACGCTCAACGAGTCCGCCCACATGGCCCGCCAGATCGCCCCGGCCTACGACCTCATCCACGACTCCCCCGTCCTGACCCCCGCCGACCACGCCGCCATCCGCGAGCACCTCCTCCTGCCCCTGCTCCGCAACCTCGACCGCCACAAGGGCGGGAAGAACAACTGGCAGACCTGGCACAACGCGGCCATGATCGCCGGGGGCGTCGTCCTCCGCGACCCCGAGTGGATCCGCAAGGCCCTCACCCAGCCCAACAACGGGTTCTACTCGCAGATGGACGTCTCCGTCGGGCCCGAGGGCATGTGGTACGAGAACAGTTGGGGCTACCACTTCTACACGCTCTCCGCCCTCGTCTGCATCGCCGACGCCGCCGCCCGCGTCGGGATCGACCTCTGGTCGCACCCGAACCTCAAGAAGATGTTCACCCTCCCCGCCCGCTACACGATGGCCGACGGGTCCCTCCCCCGCTTCGGGGACGATCCCGGCTGCTCCGCCCGCTCCTATCCCTCGCTGATGGCGTACGGCTGCGCGGCGTACCAGGACCCCAACCTCGCCGCCCTGCTCCCCGACGAACCGTTCTGGGAGACCGTCCTGCTGGGGATCGACGTGGAGAACGGCAACGACGCAGCCGTCCGCGGCAGCGAAGCCTTTCCCGGGGTCGGGCACGCCATCTTGCGCACCGAGGGCGAGGCGGGCCTGTCGGCCGCCTTCACCTTCGGGCCCTACGGCGGGTTCCACGGGCACTTCGACAAGCTGAGCTTCGTGCTCTTCGGGCACGGGCGGGAACTCGGCGTCGATCCCGGCCGGGCCGCGTCGCAGGCCTACCGCCTGCCGGTGCACACGCGGTGGTACAAGGCAACGCTCTCGCACAATACGGTCCTCGTGGACGGCCAATCGCAGCAGCCCGCGACGGGCAAGCTCGAATGCTTCGCCGCCAAGACCCACTACGCCGCCGCCCTCGCCCGCTGCGACGAGGCCTACCCCACCGTCACCCACCGCCGCCTGCTCGTCCTCACACCCACCTACGCCCTGGTCCTCGACGACCTCGCCTCCGACACCGAGCACCGCTACGACTGGATCTACCACAACCGGGGGACCTCCGCCCCCTCCCCCGTCGCGATGCAGGAGGCATCATCCAGAGATGACGGTTCCTCCCCGAACGGAGCGGACTCCCAGAGCGGAACGCCCCCCCAAAGCCCACCGACTGCGTCGGTGGGATCCTCCGAACCCCACGAGGGCTCGCCTCTCGCAGGAATCCCGGGCGCCGAATACATCCAGAACGTCCGCACGGGCGCGTCGGACGACGCCATCCGCGTGCTCTTCCAGGACGCCCACGTCCCCGTGCACCTGACGCTCGCGGGCGCACCGGGAACGCGCATCCTCACCGGCGACGGGGTCGGAGCGTCGGTGAAGGACCGCGTGCCGCTCGCCCTCATCACCCGCCAGGGCCGCTCCGCACGCTTCGCCGCCGTCCTGGAGCCCGTGAAAGCCAACGCCTCCCCCACCGTCACCGCCGTGGAGCTTACCGCCACAGCGGACGCGGTCCGCGTGACGGTCCGGCGCGGAGACACCGCCGATACCTTCGACCTGGAAACGACGGGCGAACTGACCGTGCGCGAGGGCGACAGGACCCTGTTGAAGACCGAGGTCCCTGCCGCCAAGTAGAATGCCCACGGGGCGCTTCCCAGCCCCGTGGGACGGTCCGCCAGACCAGACCGCTCCCGTTCGACACAGGACCCCGCACAGAGGGCGTTCCGGGCGGATCTCCACCACACCCCGATCGTGTTGCGCGGTGCACGTCCCGGTGCAAGCCCATTGCCTGCCGCCCCCTCACCACGCTACTCTCGTGCGCTTCATGAGCACCATCACGGAACCCGAACAACTCGAACTCCCCCTCCCCCCGCACTCCGAGGCGCATCTGCGCCGCGGGCGGTTCTTCCTCTGCCTTACCGTCGCCTGCGTCGGGTTCGCCATCATGATGCAGATGGGCCTCAACGCCAACTTCCTCCAGGACGAGATGGGCGTCGATCCCCACGGGGTCGGAGCCCTGGAGGCCGCCCGCGAGAGCTGCGGCATCCTGGCACTGGGCATCCTCGCCCTGCTCGCCGGTCTCGCCGAGCCCCTCATCGCCTCGGGGATGATCCTTCTGTTCGCCGTCGGGCTCGGGGCGTACGCGGTCGTCCCCAACTACGCGTGGCTGGTCGTCGCGTCCCTTGTCTGGTCGCAGGGCCTGCACGTCTGGATGCCCCTCCCGCACTCCATGGTCCTCTCCCTCGCCGAGCCCGGACAGACGGGGCGGCGGCTCGGCCAGGCCCAAGCCGCCGGGGCCGTCGGGTCCGCCCTGGGGCTCGGGGCGGCGTTGGCGCTCACCTACCTCCAGATCCCCATCCGCCCCATGTACCTCCTCGCCGGGGCCGTCGGTCTCGCCGGCGCCGCCGCCATCCTCGGGGTCCCCCGCGACATCAAAACCCCCGGGCCCCGCCTCGTCCTCCGCCGCCGCTACGGGCTCTTCTACCTCCTGAGCTTCCTGGAGGGTTGGCGGAAGCAGATCTTCGTCGCCTTCGCCGGATACCTCCTCGTCCGCGAGTTCGACACGCCGCTGTCGCACATGCTGCTGCTGTGGGTCGGGGTGCAGGTGGCGGGGTGGGTGACGTCCCCGCTGGTCGGGCGGCTCATCGATCACGTCGGCGAGCGGAAGGTGCTGGTGTTCTACTTCAGTTCGCTGATGCTGTTCTTCACGGGGTACGCGTTCATCCGCAATCGTGACGTGCTCTACGCCATCTTCGCCATCGACAACGCGTTCTTCGTCTTCGCGATGGCCCTGACGACCTACGTCCGCCGCATCGCCCCCCCGTCCGAGCACACCGCCACGCTGAGCATGGGCGTCGCCTTCAACCACGTCGCCGCCGTCACCATGCCCCTGGTGGGCGGGCTGCTCTGGCACTACCTGGGCTACGAGTGGGCCTTCCTCACCGGCGCCCTCGCCGCCCTCGCCAGCATCCCCTGCGCCCTGCTCCTGCCGAAGCACGAGCCTTCCCCACAAACGCAGAAAAGCCGCGACTGACGCGGCTTTTCGCAGTGGGCGGTACAGGGCTCGAACCTGTGACCTTCTGCTTGTAAGGCAGACGCTCTAACCAACTGAGCTAACCGCCCGCGAGGAACGCAAGGAGTATAGCGGGATCGGTCGGGGAAGGGAAGCGCTGGGGGGTACTGATGGGCGGTGCCACGCTGGAGGGTGCCACGGCTGCGCTGTCTGCAGCCGTGTCCTTCCCGACAGCAAGGCGGCGAACGGCGCGGTTGTGGCGTGCGGCTGGCGGGGAGGGGCGGGGCGCAGAAGGAAGGCCGCGAACGGGGCGTCCTGCCCCACCCGCGGCCTTCGGGCAGTGAGCGGGATCGCGGCCGACCCGACTTCACGGCCACGATCCGCTTCAGGTCTCACAGGCACCCCGCAAGTGTGCCTGCGAGCAGGCTCCTCACCATCGGCGGCGGGGGGTTCGATCCTACCCGCCGCTGACGGGATCTGTTCTTCGTCTCCCCGCGCTAACCGAACCTTGCGCGGTGTCGTCACGGCCCCTCGGCCGCAAGTTGTCTCGCTGCACCCCGTCGCACCGTCGCCTCGCCGCGCCCAACCGGGCGCGACGGTTGCACCCGCTCACCGCGGTCGCGGAGGGCGGGGCCGACCGTTGCGTGGCGGTGCGGCCTCGCACCTCCGCGAACCGTCCCTCCGCGGTGCGCACCAACATGGCGCCCTCCCCCCGATTGCGTCACGCCGGCAGGTAGTCCTTGGCCAGCACCGTGCGGATCTTGCCCATCGCCACCTCCTGCAACTGCCGCACCCGCTCGTTGCTCAAACCGACGATCTTGCCGACCTCCTGGAGGGTGCGCGGCTTGTGCTCGGTGCCGATGGCGAACCGCTCCATGATGATCGTCCGCTCCACGTCCGTCAGGCGGGCGACGTTCAGCGACAGGACCTCGCGGACATCCTCCACGCTCTCCCGCACCTGCATCTCGTGCCGCATCACGTCGTAGTCGCTCCGCTCCATCTCCGGATCGAACTCCATGGGGAAGTGGTTGCGGTAGCGGCCGGTGCGGGTCGCAAGGCGGTTGAAGCCCTTGAGGATCGCGCGGCAGCCGTACGTGGAGAACTTGAACCCGCGGGCGACGTCGAACTTCTCCACCGCCCGCAGCAGGGCCATGTTGCCCTCGCTGATGAGTTCGGCAAAGTCGATGTTGGGGATCCGGGTCCGCTTGGCCATCGCGACCACCAGGGCCATGTTGGCCTTCACCAGATCGCTGCGGGTGTCGAGCACCCGGCGGTGCCAGCGGACCATCTCGCGGGCCCGCTCGGTGGTCGGGGCGATCTGCTGCTCCCGCAGCAGGTGGTGCAGGCGGTAGCGGGCGAAGTTGTACCGCAGGAACAGGGCCACCTCGCCGCTCTTGCTCAGGGCGATCCGCGGCCCCGAGTGGGTATCGGTGTCCTCGGGCACCTCGGGGAAATGCGTCCAGTCGGGCACGTTCACCCGCTCGGTGCCGGGCCCGAAAAGCTGCATCTCCGCGTCCTCGCGGGCGAACGCCTCATTGGGGGTGAACTCAATCTCCTCGGGAATCGTCCGGTACGCTTCACGGTCCTGCGGGCTCAGGGGCTTGAGGAAGCTTTCGAGGGTCGGCTTGTCGCTTGAGAGACTCACCATGGTCGCTCTCCTCTCAGGTCTCATCCCGCCATCGGGCGGGGTCGGGTTTCGCAGTTCTCTGTCCACCGGCCGGGGCTTCTTTGCGGGTCGCCCTTGCATCACTTCGGCCATCTGCTCGTTATCCTATAAACCCTGTACCGCAATTCAAGTATTAAATGTGGAAAAGTTGTCCCCCAAATCGATCGGAGTCGAACGATTCGCCGCATGGGCCATCCGCCGGGGGCGGCGGGCGGGGCGGAGCCCCAGCACAAGTACTGATTTCAATGGCGGTTATGCTGCGAATCCCCTATCAGCCCCCCCCGGCTGTCCCGCTGGAGGGTGGGCCGAAGCGGCCGTCGCGGGGGCGCGAAGAATCCCGCGGTCCCCTGCGCCTTTGGCGGCAATGGACACTGCGGTGAGCGCGACTCGGGGGTCCCGCGGACTCCCGGGGCCCGCCCTGCGTGGCGTGAGAAAGTGCCCTGTCCATGGGTCCCTTCCGTGGAGGTCGGGGATTCGTAACCGTCCACGCCCGTCCAAACAGCAGGAAGGGCGTGAAGTAAGGGGCGTGTCGGCACCCTGGCGAGCTTCGGGTTCCCTCTCCCCCGCCGGCCCCGTGCCGGTGGTAAGCGGCTATCAACTACAGCGGCGGCTCCTTTCCCTCCCCGTCTTTCTCCTGCTCCCCACCGACCCCGCGTCGGTGGTAAGTCGGCTTCCTGACTACGGGATCACCCACGGGCGTGGACGATGCGCGGACCCTGCGCGCGCTGGCTGTAGTCGAGAGCCGTTTGAACCACCGACGCGAGGTCGAATGGCATGAAAGGTACCCGTTCACGGGACGGTGGGAACGGGTGCCACCCTCAAGCCGCATGCTGTTTGCGGCTTGGGGGTGTTGCGCCTGCCACGCCGTAGCACCCCCAAGCGGC